>MHVD01000012.1 GCA_001823695.1 Candidatus Zambryskibacteria bacterium RIFCSPHIGHO2_01_FULL_43_25
CACGATTACCTATACCTGGCGGTGATGATGGCACTTGGGGCGAAGTTCTAAACAACTTCCTACGCATCGAGCACAACTCGGATGGCACTCAAAAAACTCTTCCCGTTAGAAAAGGCGGTACCGGTGCGACTAACATTACGGACGTCCGAGCTAATTTAGGCATTTCAGGCACCCCATTATACATTCAGCATACTAATCCGGGGAGCTCTCATCCGTACCTTTGGATCCAAACCGGGCTGGGGCCCAAGGGCACCGACATGACCTTTTGGATCGAAGATGGAGGAATGGATCTAACGACAACCCTCGCTTAGTATTAACAGCTCACTCTCCGTTATTTATACTCCACTATGTTTAAGAAGAGACAAAAAAGGGCTAATTTAGTATAAAATAGTGCTACTGGTAGGGCGTTATAACCTCGAGCAAAGAAGGGTTCTTCGGAAGACTACTGAAGGCCTTTTAATTAAAGTCGAGGGTAGGATCGGGGAAATATATAATTGAATGGAGTAATAAGAAGGAGGGGCTGTGTCGGAGCACGACTACTATCATTTTATTCAACCCAGCGTCGTGGGAGCCTTTGTCAAGGGTTATAAATCAGGGCTTTGCCAAACGAACAAGGCTGTAGATTATGAAAAGGTAATCTGGAAATTCGTAAGATGACCGTTAAAATAATCGGTAACGGCTGGGTGGGTAAGGCTATGAAAACTCTATTCCCTGATGCCCTCGTCCATGACCCGGCACAAGGCTTAATTAACACAGATAAGACGGACGTTAGTTTCGTATGCGTGCCAACTCCTTTAAAAAAAGGCAAGCTGGATACCTCTATAGTTGAAAATGTAGTCAAAAATAGCCAAGAGAATTTGATTATAATTCGTTCAACTCTTAACCCAGGAACTTGTGATAAGCTCGAAAAATTGGGTAAGAACATCTGCTTTATGCCAGAGTATCTTGGAGAATCAGTCAACCATCCTTTATTAGATGAAAAGAGCAGGTCGTTTATTATTATTGGAGGCAAACCAAAAAATCGCCGCAAGACAATTGAGCTATTCCAAACGGTTTACAATGCCAATATCTCTATTCGCCAAGTTACTAACCTGGAGGCTGAAGTAATTAAATTATCCGAGAATAGAGCGATTGCTTTTAAGGTTGCCCAATGCCAAGAACTGTATGATGCCTGTGAAATCGCCGGCGTTGACTACTACACCATTAGAGACGCAGTTTACGGCGATGATCCGAGATTTAGTCTCTGGTGGACTTTCGTTTTCCCGGACAAAAGAGGATTTAATTCCAAATGTCTCCCCAAGGACGTCTATGCTTGGGCAGCCTGGGCGGAAAGCTTAGGATATGAGCCGAAAATCACCAATTCATTACTAGAGAAGAATAAAGAATGGTTAGCATAGTAATTCCCTCCCGCGCTCAACAGTATCTTCAGCAGACAATAGACGACCTGCTCGCCAAAGCCGAGGGCAAGGTTGAAATAATTGTGGTACTGGATGGCTATTGGCCCAACCCCATCATCAGGGAAGACCCCAGGGTTGTCATACTACACCACGGCATGATTCACGATAATGTAGGTATGCGCGGCAGTATCAATGCCGGAGTCGACGTTGCCAAGGGTGAGTACATTATGAAGATTGATGAGCACTGTATGGTCGACCAAGGTTATGATGTTAAGCTGGCAGCCGATTGTGAGAACAACTGGGTAGTCATACCCCGCCGTTATCGCCTTGACGCTGAAAACTGGAAGGTTATCGAAGATGGTAGGCCCCCGATAGATTATATGTATCTTCAAAATAAAGATGGTTATCTGCATGGGTCTGAATGGAAGCGATCTGAACGAAATAGTATTTTAATAGACGATACAATGAGTTTTCAGGGTTCGTGTTGGTTTATGAAAAAGAAGTTTTGGGAGGTCATTGGACCAATGGATGACGAAAATTATGGTCCTTTTGCCAATGAAGCCCAAGAAATAGGCAACAAAGCCTGGCTAAGCGGAGGACAGGTCAAAGTCAATAAGAAGACTTGGTATGCTCACTGGCACAGAGACAGAACCGGATACGGCTTTAACCATGAACAACAGAAGGTGTTTCATGAAAGCGTGGCAAAAGGAAGAAACTATTCTACTGATTACTGGTTGAATAATAAATGGCCGAAAAGAGTTCATGATTTTGGGTGGTTGCTTGAGAAATTCTGGCCGGTTCCTACTTGGCCAGATAACTGGCAGGAGACATATCAAAAATTACTGCGGGAGCAAAAGGTATGATCATCGGCAACGGCGATATCGCCAGCGCACTGCCTGACAAGAAAAACCGGCTGTTTTTTGCTTCGGGAGTTAGTAATAGCCAAGAAACCCGGGAGTCCGAATACGCGCGGGAAAAAACCCTGCTTTTTAAACAAGACAGAAATTCCCATATTGTTTATTTCAGCTCACTTGCCGTTTTATATGGCAAAAATAGGTATGTCCAGCATAAGCGGGAAATGGAGGCTTTGATTAAGCAAGAATTCCTCCGCTATACCATTATGAGGTTAGGCAATATCACCTGGGGTACTAATCCTCACACCCTTATAAATTACTTTCGCCAACAGCTTAAGGCAGACAAACCCATAACAATACAAAACACTTATCGCTACATCATCGACAAAGATGAATTTCTGCACTGGATTGGCTTGATTCCCGACTGGAGCTGCGAAATGAATATTACCGGCCGGCGGATGAAAGTCAGCGAAATAGTTGACGAGTATTGTCATATCGGAATTAAAAACTAAACATACCAACTAGATAATGCGGATAAAAAACTGATGAAAAGCGAACCAACCAGAAGCAGCAACTCTCTTAGTGTAATCATCCCGTCACGAAATTCCCCATTTTTGACTAAGACGATAGAGGATGTGCTAGCTAAATCTGTCGGTGAAATAGAAGTGATTGTCAATGTTGACGAAAACCCTCCTGAAAGAGAAGTTGCTGACCCCCGTGTTACCTATTTATATCCAGGTTCTCCAATTGGACTGCGGCAGGCAATAAACGTCTGTGTAGCCCGGTCCAAAGGTAGATACATAATGAAAACTGATGACCATTGCATGTTTGCCCCGGGTTTTGATAAAGCGTTGGTTGAAAACATGCAGAATAATTGGATAGTTGTTCCATCAAGGTATAGTTTGGATGCTGAAAATTGGGTAATTGAAACAAACCGCAAACCTCGGCGGGATTATCATTACCTATGTTATCCAGATCCACACAAGGGGCATGATGGGGGGATGCATGGAGTAGAATGGTGGGATAGGGGGAAAGAGAGGTCAGACCCAAAGTATGACATAGATGATAATCCTAGTTTTCAGGGAAGTTGTTGGTTTATGTCTAAAGACCATTTCGTAAATTTTTTACATGGAATGCAAGAAGAAGGCTACGGACAATTCGCACAAGAAACACAGGAAATTACTCTAAAGACATGGTTGGGCGGCGGCGCTGTTAAAGTGAATAAAAAAACTTGGTATGCCCATTTACGCAAAGGCAGGCGATATGGCAGGATGTATGCAATGCCACCCGGGAATGTTGAAGCTTGCAACTGGTCGGCTCGTCATTGGGTGAACAATGAAGAACCCAACATGATTCACAAGTTTGAATGGCTGGTTGATGAGAAGTTCCCAAATATGCCGACTTGGCCTCCTAACTGGAAGCAAAAACTTATCGATGAAGGAGTAATTAAAAAATAACTATGGCAGAACTAGAATTTTCTTCAGATAAATACTTCGGTCTTGTTGCCAAAAGTTCTCTTGGTTTTATCGAATCAAGTGAATACCAAAAAATAATAGATATTTTATTTGATTGTTACAGACGAGGTGGTACGGTATTTACAATGGGCTGTGGGGGGTCGGCTTCCACCGCTACTCACTTTGCTGCGGATTTAGCTAAAACAACAATGGTTGACGATAAACCTGGGTTTAAAGCAATTGCTCTTACTGATAACGTTCCCCTCGTAAGTGCTTGGGTCAACGATAAAGGCTGGGGCTCTATCTTTACCGGTCAACTTGAGGCATGGCTAACTAGGAATGACGTTGTTGTCGGTTTTTCTGTACACGGCGGTACCAAGCAAGGAGACGCCGCCGGCCCCTGGTCTCAAAATCTGGTTACGGCCTTGAAACTTGCCAAGGAGAGAAAAGCTAAAATTGTCGGTTTTTCTGGGTTTAATGGGGGAGCAATTAAAGAAATGGCGGACGCCTCGATAGTAATTCCAATAAATTCTGAGCCCTACGGTACTCCCGTAATCGAAGCCATGCATGTAGTGCTGCACCACTCGATAATTTTTGATCTAAAGAAAAGGATTAAAAAATATTAATGGCAAAGAGACAACCGCTTAATTCATCCGGTATTTTTTACGATTCGGCAAATCTCGGCGATTTTAAAAAATGGTTTAATGCCAGAATACTTGGAGGAGCTACTACTAATCCATTAATCCTACAAAAGGAAGGCGTTCTAAATTTACCCAAACACATTTCAAGGATGATTGATATATCAGGGCCAGGTTTCCCGATATCCATCGAGATACCAGACACCAAAATGTCAAAGCAAGACATGGTAAGCCTTGCCATGAGATACCACAAGAAGTTTCCGAAAAACGTCGTAATTAAAATTCCTATGGATCCGAAGAACCCCCCAAAAGCCTATGAAGTTATATATAAACTCGGGCAGGAAGGGGTGAGGGTAAATGCCACACTTGGTCTTGGCATGGGACAATTGGTTGGAGCGGCCGAAGCGCTTCGCTTAAGTAAAGCCGAAGGCGACAATTATATTAGTTTATTTTGGGGAAGGCGTGAGGAAGCGAAAGACCAGATAGTAAAAGCGTTGGTAAAAAGCGGCATGAAAAGGGAAGCGGCCTTGGAGAAAGTCCCGGATGCGGCCTCAAGTATAGCAATGACGTTAAAATATTTAGAAACTCACGGTTTGATAACAAAAGTAATCGTCGGCAGTATAAGAACCATTGACCAAATTGAAAAAGCGTTTTCTATAGGGGCTGACATCGTTACAATTCCACCAAAATTGATTTCTGAGTGGATGTATACGCAAAGAGGGGTTGAAACAGTGAATGAGTTTAACAAGGCTTATCGCGACCTAAAAGATGAAATTACTTTAATTTAAAGAAATTCCTTAATATCTGAAGGATTTCTTTAGTTGATGAGGTTTTAAAATCGGCTTTTGCCTGCCGGGCCTCTTTGTTTTTATTAGACTCATCTTTGTTGTGAAGATATATAAGTGATTTAACGCCGGCTTTTGTTGCTGCGTCTACATCAGAAGCTTTATCTCCCAGAAAGATACTTTTTTCAAGATTTATTCCCAACTGCCTAGAAGCTTTCAAAATAAGGCCAGGTTTCGGCTTTCTGCAATTACAATTCTTTCTTAATCTCGGGACTGTTGCCTTGCGATGATGGGGGCAAATGTACACTTTATCAATGAATGCTCCTTTTTCTTCCAGTAATTGGTGGACTTTTTTCTCTATTGCGTCGGAAGTTTTTTGGTCTATCTTGCCTTTGGCAACTCCGGGCTGATTGGAAATTTCAATAACCGGAATTTTTTGCAGATTTGCCCAGGAAATAATTTTTTCTACATCTTTAATGAGCTTTACATCTTGGGGTTTTTGCGGGGAATCCCAACCACTATCGTATTTGACCAGCCGATTTATGACTCCGTCTCGGTCGATAAACAATGCTTTTTTCATTGAGGATTAGCTTATATTGGCGATAACTTTAGCTCCTTCCATATCGAAGTGGTAAAAGAGTTCTGTCAACTTCTCCTTTTCCATTGCCAGTCTCACTCTGGTTCTGTTTTCCGGGCAGCAAAAAATAAGAAAACCTCCCCCTCCGGCTCCCATAATCTTGCCCCCTACAGCTCCATTCTTCATCCCTAGTCTATACAAGTAGTCAATTCGTGGGGAACTGATAGCTGATGATAGTTTACGTTTGGCTAGCCAGTGCTCATGCATTAACTTGCCAAAGGCATTGATATCATTTTTTATTAATGCTTCCTCGATCTCCCGAGCGATGGATTTGATATGGTGCAGGTTTTCTACGACCCTTTTATTGCCGCCTTCGGTCAACTTGCTTTGGCTCTTTAGTATCTGCTCTTCCTCGCGGCTTATGCCGGTATAAAAAATTAGCAGGCTGTTTTCCAAATCTCTGACAAAAGGTTGCGCCAGAGGCAGCCGTTGTACTTTTACCGACCCATTCTTTGCTACCTTAAACTTGGTGACACCCCCGAATGCCGCTATATACTGGTCCTGTTTCCCAACGGGCCTTTTTAGCCTGTCTATTTCAATCCTGCAAGCTTCCTCTGCCAGTTCTTTGGCACTGAC
>MHVD01000013.1 GCA_001823695.1 Candidatus Zambryskibacteria bacterium RIFCSPHIGHO2_01_FULL_43_25
GCTCGGGTCCCTCTCCGAAGTCATCACCTTGTCCGGCTGGCCGTACATGCTCAAGTTGTTGTCAACGGATTTGGGTCCGAAGACTCTCTCGAGGAGTTGCACAGCCGCGTTGTGGGTGAACCTCCTCGGAGTGAAGATTGTCCAGACCGGAGTTAGATGAGTTGACAGGCCGTGAGGTAGAGACAACTCGTCGGGAGAGACCACCCAACCGAGCAGTCTCCAGAACTCCCCCCAGAGGAGGTGCCAGCTACTGATTTGTTCGACCAACTCCGACCTGACACCGGGGATAGCCATCGGGTCAAGTAGGTTAAGCTGTTTCAGCCGCACAGCAATCTGCTGTCCGACGACGGAAACTCCGTCTCCTTCCTTGGTTTCTCCGTTTTCTGTCGGCTCCAAGATTGTAGCGTGACGGATGATCATTGCGGGTATGAGCTCTACATTCTCAGAAGCTGGCATCTGTCCTCCAAGGCAGTGATCGTCGCTAAAACGAACATTCCATATTCAAGGTTACTCGCAAGACGCGTAAAGTCAAAGGTCACCCGCCTTTATGGCTTCGTTTATATCTTTAACGGTGCTTCTTCTTACATTAGAAAAATCATCCAGCAGGTCGACGGTCAGACCTGTATTCTTCAGCGAAAATTTCTCAAGATTGGAACTAAGCGGCATAAAACCGAGGTGACAGAGAATGTTAAATACTACTATGCACTCCAGATTCAAAAGCTCCTGACTAGAGAGTTCGCTCTCCTTAAGAAAGAGACTGACATCTCGCATTAATTTGAAAAGATATTTGTCTTCCTGCTCGTAAGCAACAACTTTTTTAGCAAAATCAAGCAGTCTGGAGATTAAGACGAGTTTTTCCGGACTATTTTTTAGCTCGTAGGACAAACTACTTTCAAGTATCGCGTTTGTAATTCTCCATTGATTTCTGCCCTTGATTAAAGCAACATCTGATATCGATAGGTCCTGAAGCCCGAAACGCAGTTTTGAGGAGAGAGAGCGCATACCTCTTGACCGTGCCGATAATATCCCGAGTGTCTCGGTAAAAATCAGCGTAAGGCAGTCTGCTTCTCCCGTAGGCCAGTTGCCAACGATAATCGCCTTCGTTTGATAGACGTGGTGAGACATTTTAAATCTTGAGCGAGAAAGATATCTTGAAACCGTTAAGATCAACCTTCTCTAGCTGATCCGTCCCGCTTTTCTCAAGAGAAGACAAGTTCAAGCTCTGTATCAAAACGTCTCTCTGACTTTCAACGAGTTGCGCCGCATTTCCTTCCCCGAACCAAATGAGTTCGATTTTTTGATGTGGATTCAGTCCCTTGTCTTTCCTGGCATTTTGGACAGTGCGGATCAGGTCTCTTAGATTACCCTCCTGTTTCAATTCTTCCGTTATGTCTGCGTCTAGTTTCATAGCGTCCGGCATCGATGGGTCAAAAGATATTTCCTTGACATTTAGTTCGTCTGCAAGAATTTGCAGATACTCCTCTTCGCCTTTTAGCCCTTCGGATTTGATTGTGACGCCCGCTAGAGGCTGTCTGACTTTAACCCCGGCAGTAGCCCTCGCCTGGAGTCCGAGACTGGCCAAATCTCTCAATTCAGACATTTTTCTTAAAATTGGTTCAGAATAAAATTTCTTCAAATCTTCAAAAGGCCAGTTGTCCAAGTGAACGCTCTCTTTGTCTCCATCGCTTCTTAATTTCCGGTACAGATCTTCCGCTAGAAACGGCGTGAAGGGCGCCATAATCTTAGCTAGATTGACTAGAACCTTTCTGGTCGCATAGACAGCGGACATTTTGTCTTTTTCGTTATTACCCTTAAATCTCTCTCTCGATCGGCGAATATACCACTGTGACAGGTCGCCGATGAAATCTCTCACCGCCCGCGCTGGTTCAAGAATTTTGTAGGAATCAAGGCCTTTTGTAACTTCCATAGACAGCTCGGCGAGCCGCGCAAGTATCCATTTGTCCAAGATTGACTCCGGCAAAACATCTTTGACATCCAGATTTGCGGGAGTATACAGTTCATAGAAAGTGTGAACATTGGTCAGAAGATTGAAAACTTTTTTCACAACCTCATCCACTGTCTTCTCATCAAAATTTTTTGATTCTCCCGGCTGGTTGATTGAGTACATCCAAAAACGCAACGCATCCGCGCCGTATTTATCTGCCATAGTCCAAGGATCTACAACATTGCCGATGGACTTGGACATCTTCTTGCCTTCCGCATCCATAATATGACCGAGGCAAATAACATTGTTGAAAGCCCGGCCCTTGCCGAGGAGCACTCCGACTGCGTGCAGAGTATAAAACCATCCTCTAGTTTGGTCTATCGCTTCAGTAATGTAGTCTGCCGGATAGCCCTTGCCCTCAATCCATTTTTTATTTTCAAAAGGATAATGATCTTCCGCTACGGGCATTGAACCGGAGTCAAACCAAACATCCGCAACCTCTTTCACTCTTCGTAACTCCTGGCCGTCTTCATAGAGAATGAAGTCATCAATATACGGCCGATGAAGGTCGACCTCAAAATCTTCATTATGGGGCAGGGGTGTAAATTCCAAATTTCTGGCTTCGCCTGTTTTTATAAAATCGTCTCCCCAGTCTTCTTTTATCTTTATCGCTTCTTCAACATCCAATCCTGAAGCGGCAGATTCAAGCATCCATAGTGGGTGCTCGTGGCTTATGACAAGTATCGTCTTGTTTTGGTATTTCTTATCCACGTCATACAAAAAGCCGCCCATCCTTCTTTTTATCTCTGTTAAGTTTTCACCTCCTTGCGGAGCTTTCACAAAATATTCTTTATACGAAGCAAAAAACCTGTGATACTCCTCTACCGGTTTGCCGTTCATAACTCCGGATTCCAACTCTCTCAATCTGTCATCTGTCACCATTCGGTCCTGCGGAATATCCAAAAGTTTTGCAACTAATTTAGCAGTCTCCTGCGTGCGAATCAAAGGGGAAACGAAAATATAATCTATTTTTTCTTTCTTCAGTTTTTTTACCGCCTCTTCTACTTCTTCTTTTCCCTTCTTCGTTATATGAGTAGGCGTCGTGTTGTCGGAGTTCATTATGCCCAAGACATTTCTTTCTGATTCGCCGTGCCGCATTACAACAAAGCGGTTTCCCGACTGACGAGAATATTTTTTCAAATCATCAAGTGAACCAATCACCAAACGAGTGTTTTTGTCTTCGGATTCCCAGATCGGCAGGGGTGTGCCCCAGTATCTCTCGCGCGAAAACGCCCAATCTTTGACATCGCGAAGCCATTCGCCGAACCGGCCCTCTTTTGTATGGGATGGCTCCCAGTTTATTTTCTCGTTTTCTTTCACTAGTTCGTCCCGCAGACGTGACATCGCTACATACCAGGAATCGCGAGCGAAGTAGATAAGCGGGGTCCCGCATCGCCAGCAGAAGGGATAGCTGTGTTCATACTTTTCTTTTTTAAACAAAAGATTCTTATCATGCAGATATTTGATTATTAGAACATCGGTTTGCTCGTCTTTAACAAATTTGCCTTCAAGCTCTCCTGTGCCCGGCAGAAACTTCCCATCTTCTCCAACAAGGTGGCACTTGGGCAAGCCGACTTGAGTGCCAAGCTCAAAATCATCCTGACCATACATAACTGCAGTGTGAACAATTCCCGTCCCTTCGTCTGTTGTAACAAAATTTGCCCCGTAGATTTTGTAAGCATTCTTGAACTTATCCTTCTCAGATTGAGAAACTACATTCTGTAAATATGGAAACAGGGGCTCATATTCCAAGCCAACTAGTTCCTTGCCCTTCATTTTTTTAGTAATGGTGTACTGGTCATCACCAAATACTTCAGAGAGTCGGTTTTCAGCTAAAATAAACTTCACAACTTTCCCAACACCCATATCCTGTTTTTCAATTTCTACATAATCAATATCCTCCCCTACAGCTAGCGCAATGTTACCTGGAAGTGTCCACGGTGTTGTTGTCCAAGCAAGCAGATATGTTGGTTGTGTATCTTGTTTTTCGTTTTTAGTTTTTAGTTTAAATTTTACATAAACTGATAAATCTTTAACATCCCTGTATCCTTGCGCCAATTCGTGAGAAGACAGAGCTGTGCCGCATCTCGGGCACCAAGGCACCACTTTGTAATCCTTGTAGAGTAATTTCTTGTCAGCAATCTGCTTGATTATCCACCAGAGCGACTCAATGTACTTGGTCTTGTAAGTTACATAGGCGTCTTTCTGGTCCAGCCAGTAGCCAATACGTTCCGTAAAACGTTCCCACTCGTCAATATATTTCCATACGTTTTCTTTGCATTGCCTATTGAAGGCGGCAACCCCGAATTCTTCGATTTCTTTTTTTGACTTTAGACCGAGAGACTTCTCAACCTCAAGCTCAACCGGAAGGCCGTGTGTATCCCAACCGGCTTTTCTCCTGACGTGAAATCCTTGCATTGTTTTGTAACGCAAAATTATGTCCTTGAAAGCGCGCGACAGCAGGTGGTGAATACCCGGTCGGCCATTGGCCGTCGGCGGACCTTCATAAAATATAAATTCGCCTTGAGGAGATGGTTTGGCAAGAGACTTGGCGAAAATATCGTTCTCTTTCCAAAAAGAGAGCACTTCTTCTTCATTTTGAGCCAATTGATGTTTGAAATTTTGGTTCTTTCCGTCGTTTGTGGTTGCAGACATATTCTACATATTATGGGGACTTGGTATGGCAAGCAAGTGAAGGCCACTTTCAAGTATTTGCCCCACTGCTTGAGCAATAGCCGCTTTGTGGGGCGACTCCGGATCATTCTTATCGGCTATGGTGTTTTGCGCGTAAAAAGCGTTGAAACGCGAGGCGACTTCAACCAGATAATTCAGAATATAATGCGGAGAAAACTCCGTGCTGGCCCTTTCAACTACTTCGGGAAATATGTAAACCACTCTCTCTATTTCAAAGTTTTGTCCACCGTTTGCAGACGACTCAATTCCAAGACTTCTGCATTTTTCCAAGACTGAATTTATTCTGGCTTTTGTATATTGAAGATACGGACCAGAATCGCCATCAAGAGAGATCGACTTACCTATATCAAATACGACATCTTTGCCAGCCGCTTGTTTGAGAATTGAATACTTCAATGCGCCAACTGCCACTTCTTCGGCAAGTTTGTCGTCGGAATCCCTTCTGGTTTCTTTGAATTTATCTTTGACGGCGTTTTTGAGCTCCAAAATCAGAGATTCGGCAGATATTACTTCGCCTGTTCGTGAAGACATTTTGCCCGAAGGCAAACGTAGCATCCCGTGAGAAATATGCTTCGTCTTTTCCGCTAATTCGGGGAAAACAAGGCTCATGGCCACAAGCAAGACTCTGAAGTATTCATTGACTTCGTTGCCTGTAATAACCACTGACATATCATAAGGGTACTTTTCATATTTTATTTTTGCCAACCCAAGCTCCTTGGCTTCGTAGGTCGGCAACCCGTCGGAGTTTATAAAAACCCTTGTGTGAAGTGAATTGTCGTATTTTTCACCCCTAAATATGATTGCTCCTTCACTTTCTTCAAAAATTCCGCCCTTGTTTTCCAAAACAATTTTCTTGCCAAAAGGCCCCGACTCACTTTCAAAAAAATAGAAATCAAACTTGGTATCTAATTTTTTATAAATTGTTTCAAAGTATTCCAGAGATTCTTTTCTCCCTTCATTATAAAGTTTATTTATCTCTTCATCGCTCCTGTCATATATTTTTTTGTTTATCTCTTCAATTTCTTTCTTGGCTGTATCATTCTCCTTGTATGCTTTGGCTCCCTCCGTATAACATTTCCCCCATTCCTGATTCTTTATTCCTGATTCTTTATTCTTAACCGCTCCCCATACCGCTTTTGCAACATGAAGCCCAACATCACCTTGGTAACACGCCCTTTTTGCTTCCGCGCCGTTCCACTCAATAAGACGGGAAATACTCTCGCCTATTGAGTTGCTCATAAGATGGCCTATGTGAAATTCTTTGAACGGATTCGGATCGGTATATTCAACTATTACTTTTTTGCCTTTCAAGTTTTCATTCTTGCCAAATTGCTTATCCTCAAGAATGTTTTTCAGACTTTTAGAAAAAAATTCTTTTGATAAGAAAAAATTTATAAATCCGGGGCTAGCAACTTCGATTCGCGATAATGAATTGTCCTCTACTTGTCGAAGGACCTCGGCTATTTTCTCTGCAACATCCATTGGGTTTTGCCCGTTTTTCTTACCTAAAACCAAAGCAATATTTGAAGCGTAATCACCCAATTCTAAATTAGCTGGGTGTTCTACGGTAAAATTAACCGCTTCAAAACCGCTCTTTCGAGTCGCTTCTTCTGTCAAATCTCGCAGTTTCTCATAAACCATAAGTCTATAATAGCAATTTATCACATATAGCAGAAACCCGCCCAACTATTAAGTTAAGCGGGTCTCCAAGTACCTTCCAGCACTCGGCGGATGATCTCCGATGCAGATTTCCGCACATCGTCAGGTGGTCGTTCGGCGTCAACCACGTCGTGCGGAAATTGTTCGATGAACTCATTGAAACCACGACGAACACGGCGGTGGAAATCCAGTTTCTCCCTGTCGAAGCGATTGATTGTTTCAGTCGAATCGACGTGACGACGGGATAGGAACACTTCCGGATCACCGTCGAATATTACGTATACATCGGGAGCGTACCCTTCCAGACAGATTCTCCTCATTTCATAAAAGAGAGTCCTCCAGCCGGGGTTATTCCGCGCAACCAACTGGTAGGCATGGGTTGATGAGTCAAACCTGTCTGTCACGACATGAACGCCGCTATCAAGAGCCGGCATTACCACTTCTTTCATCAATTGCGCTCTCGCTGACCAAAAAAGTAAAAACTCAGTCAGTGGCTTGGGTCCCTTCTCGAAAAGTAAGCGTCGAACATCTTCGCCTACAAGTGTGCCTCCCGGCTCTCTGACCAGGCAAATTTGACGGTCTGGGAAGAGTTCGGGAATAGAACGAATGAATGTGGTTTTGCCTGCACCCTCACCACCATCAATGACAATAAATTTGCCTCGAGGCATGGCGACTTCCTCCAGTTCGCGGTTTCCTTTAAGAACTTCCTATTTAGAAGATTATCGGGATGGTTTTTTATGTCAAGCTATACTAAAAAGAAAATTGTGGTAGATTTGATTCAAACATGGCGTTAAGCGACAAAGATATATTAAAACACCTTAAACTGGGCAATATAATTATTGAACCGTTCAAAAAGGAAAACCTTGCAACGTCAAGCTATGATGTTTCTATTGGTGAATGGTACTTTAGGGAACACAAACAGAGTCTTAATGTCTATAATATTTACAACAAAGAGCACACAGACAAAGTCTGGGGAACAAAACCCCAGAAAGCGAGATTAGCAAAAAATGTTCTCAAGGATTTCGAGTTTACGGGGATTAAGCCAAACGATAAGGTCATACTCGTCTCGCCCGGAGAAACAATACTAGCGCATACGGAAGAATTCATTGGCGGGAAAAACAAAATAACCACGATGATGAAAGCCCGCTCTTCTATGGGCAGGAATTTTATTGAAATATGCAAATGCGCCGGCTGGGGTGATGTTGGGTACACAAACAGATGGACAATGGAAATTACAAACAATTCCCGCTTTCACACAATTCCATTAGTAGTTGGAAGACGGGTAGCGCAAATAATATTCTTCTATGTTGGTCCGGTGCTTGCTGATGACTATACAAAGAGCGGAAAATATCAGTCTTCAACAAATATAAAGAAAATGAGACAAGAGTGGGACCCGATGACTATGTTACCCAAGCTGTATAAAGACCGGGAGACGAAAGATTAGCTGTTTGACTTATATTCTGGCCAAAAGTAGAGTGGATTCGGATACAGTTCTGTAAACACACCTCCCATAAGGACGGAGAAAATGCCCGCGCAGATAACCCAATCCAGTGTGTGGACACAGCATGGTTGGCCATTCATTCCGTCGATTCCATTGAAAACTGGTTCCGGCACACCATTTCTCACTGCACCGGGAATCGCTATAGTAGCGAAACCGGATACCAGGTTGGAGATGGCCAAGAGCTACTTGGCTGGATTCAACAATGGGTTTGAGGAGTACCTCAAAGACCCGAACGCACTTCCTTCAGGGGAGCGTCTGGCAAAGTTCGCTGGTCAGCTGTGCTACCAGAGTTTCGGTTCGAAACGAACCACAAACGCCGACGCCAAGAGGTACTTCGACAACATCAAGGAGTCTGGGCACGGATCTGTACTTGAGCACCCAACGTTCAGTTTCCTTTTCTGGGGTATCAGCAGAAGTGTTACGCACGAATTAGTGAGACACCGTGCTGGTTTCGGTTTCTCGCAGGTCAGCCAACGATACGTATCGGGAAAGTTGGTCCGATTTGTTGAGAGACCGGAATACCAAGATGATCCTGAGCTGCATGAGCAGTTTACCAGGCGGATCGACACAATGGCGGCTACGTACGAAGAAGTAGCAAGAATGCTCTTCTCCCGTCAAAGGGGGGGAGCGGAAATACTGAGCGGGGAAGAAAAAACCGATCTTCGCAAGAGGGTCAACCAAGCCGCTCGATCCGTTCTGCCCAACGAAACTGAAGCGCCGATTGTCGTTACGGCCAACGCTAGAGCGTGGAGACACTTCATTGAGATGAGAGCAAATCCACACGCCGAAGTGGAAATCCGCGCTTTGGCTTTCGGAACATTCCTCTGCCTCAAGGCAACTGCCCCCATTCTGTTTGACGATTATGAGGAAGTAGGGTTGCCAGACGGAACGTGGGGAGTCACAACCAAATTCAGGAAGGTGTGACGAAACCTCCACGGAAGTGCAAGCACTTCCGTGGAGGTTTTTCCTTATTCTTAATTCCTTATTCTTAATTCCTTGCTATTCCACCTCCACCCCCATTGAGCGGGCGGTGCCGGCGACTATCTTCATGGCCGCCTCTTCATCGTTCGCGTTGAGGTCCGGCATCTTAATCTTGGCGATTTCTCGGAGCTGGGCTTTGTTCAATTTGCCGACTTTAGAAATAACATTTTGTCCCGAACCTTTTTCCTTGCCGAGCGCCTTGAGAATCAGACTAGCCGCCGGAGGAGTTTTCAGAATAAAAGTAAAACTGCGGTCTTCATAAACAGTTACTTCGGCCGGAATGAGTTGGCCGTGCATTTCCGCAGTCCTGTCGTTGAATTGCTTTACAAACTCACCGATATTAATGCCAGCCTGCCCCAAGGCCGGACCCAAAGGAGGTGCCGGGTTTGCCGCACCGCCTATTGCCTGAACTTTCAGTTTTTTTGCGATTTTCTTAGCCATGACTGATTTGTAAGGAGCTTAGCGACTATACAAATCGTCACCCCGCCCTCACTTAATATCTAACCTTTTTATCAGAGCTCTCCAAGCACCACCATGTTGTTTTAGTTGTAATTCCCTACGACGTGCTAATTTCTCTGTAAGGTAGGACTCATAATATATTAATTTACATTTTCGTCCAGTACTGTGTTGTCTAAGTCTTTTCCTTAAGTCTGACGTGAAACCAATATAGTATCCAAGTTCTTTTTCCCTATTTACTACATATACATAAAACATAGTGAGGGCGGGGTTTGGAAAATATAGTCTCCGCCTATCGGCGGACTCTTATTTTCCTAAACCTTCTTTACTTGAAGAAAATCTAATTCAACTGGCGTCTCACGGCCAAACATTGAAACTAAGACTTTGACTTTGCCTCTTTCTTCATCAACATCCTTAATTTTCCCTTCAAGCTCCTTGAACGGCCCGTCAACAATCAGCACCGCATCATCTATTGACAAGTCAATCTTGTGAGTCACGCGGTCGGCATTCATTCTGGCAAACAGTACTTCAACTTCCCTCTTGTCCAGAGGCACGGGGTAGACGCCAGAGCCGACGAAGCCGGTAACCCTGGGCGTATTCCTGACCACATACCAAGAGTTGTCATCAACGACCATATCAACCAAGATATAGCCGGGGTATATTTTTTCTTCCTCCTCTACTCTTTTGCCTCCTTTTATCTTTATTTTCTTTTCAGTCGGAATAATAACGCTGAAAATTTTGTCCTCCATACCCAAAGACTCTATGCGTTGTTTCAGATTCCGCATAACAGCATTTTCATATCCTGCGTAAGTATGCACGGCATACCAGTTTCGCCCTTCCTGGATTTTTTGTTTAGCCATTTTATTTGAAAAGTTTACAAAATTATATTCTCCAAGATCAGAGAAAAAATGAAGTCAAAAAGTCCCAAGTAAGCCGCTACTATGATCGAAACAGCTACAACGATAGCAGTAAAGACAATTGACTGCCTTTTCGTCGGCCAGCTTACGTGCTTCAACTCTCCTTTTGTATCCCTAATATATCCTCCAAGACTCATGATTGTTGCTTGATTATACACCTTAAAATCTCGTATTTAAAAACGCCTCCGTCAGCTGACGGAGCGTTTTTGAATACTACCAAACCACAAAAGTTTTGTCAAAATTGCTTTATACCCAGTAGGTAATAATATTGTAGACAGGCCAGTACAAACGCACAGGTCTCAAGGAGGAGACACGGTTATGAGAATCACAACCGAGGTCATACATTTGGTGGAGCTTGGACCGAAACGCGGCCACATAAGAATAGAGTGCGGCGATTCTCCTGACCACGCCAATCGGAATGGAGCCGTGCCGATTGAGGAGATTTCTCTCACTCACTTATGTGCCGACGGTAGACGCGGCCATGTACGTCTGTCTCAACTTTCAAATGAGTTGGCCAGAGCCGCCTGCCAGAGATGCTTCTGGCGTCTCGACTTCGCCGCCCGACCGGCTAACCTGCAAGAACTGCTCGAGATGTTTCGGGAAAGTCCGCCCTAGACTCGAAACGAACACCCGCCCCGCAATCCGCCTCCGTCAGTTGACAGAGACAGACCACGGGACGGGTGTCTTCTTTCTTAAACTCACGAACCGTTATTTGATTTCGTATGTAATCGTAACATTGGAAACTATCCTGTTTTCACCAGCCTGCACCGGCACGGATGAAACCGACTCAGCATCTCCTCCCATCCCCATAGCCAAACCGGCTTTAAACATTATCGGCGGATAACTGCCGTTTTCGTTGAAACTGATAATTCTGACCAACTTAACATCCAAGTCTTTCGCCAAATCCTTCGCTTTGGTCTTCGCGTCTTCAATCGCCTTCTGTCTCGCTTCTCTGGCAAGCGCGGTTTCATCATCAATGGCAAACGATATTCCGCTTATGTTTGAAACCTTTAGACTTCCTATCGCAGACAAAATATCACCGGCTTCATCGACTTTTCTTATTTTCACAGTCACATAATGGCTGACTTCATAACCGACGATTTTCTGTTCACCTCTGGGACATGGATAAGTTATACAGACGATTTCGTCATACTGATACTTTGGATAAGCATTGTAGCCTTCGGTCTTTATGTCTTTTTCTTCTATACCCAAGTCCTTCAATTTTTTAACGACATCGTCCATTTTCTTGTTTGCCAGTTCTTGGGCAAGGCCGACGTCTTCCGCAGTTTCAACCACGGAAAAAGAGATGGTGGCAATATCAGGTACAGCAAACACTTCGCCTTCACCGCTGACAGAAATTACATTTGATGGAACATCTGTACCCCCGATATACCCGTACTCCTTGACTGAACTGATCGCTTGGATAAGCAGGAAAAGAGACAAGAGTAGGAGCGCTAGCTGTCCAACTTTCAAAAACTTGTCTTTTTCATTTGTCGTCTCATTCATAGTGATTATCTTATTTTGTTAAAAACACTCTCTAATTGACGGAATTATAACATTTTTCTTACTTGCATATGAAAAATCGCTATCAAAACACTGGCCCAAAAGACTCCCAGGGCAATGCCGCCTACGGTATCAGAGAGCCAATGAACTTGCAGATACAGCCGGCTTAAAGCCGTCAAAATTATCAAGACAACACCCAAAACCGCCACCAAAACTTCTACAAGACCCTCTTTCATATGCTCTGCCAACGCATACATAGAGGAGACGAAAAAGACGGCGGCAATGGTTGTGTGAAGAGATGGGAAGCTAAAACCAGTCTCTCCGACAATTCCCATAGGCCTGTCAATGGAGAGAAATTCTTTTACGAAAACAGCCGAGACTAATGCCAGAGCAGTTGAGAAGAAAAAAATAACAGCGTATTGCGGTTCTCTGCGGATTAAGAAAAACAACGAGACCAAGACTGCTAAAAACAGAAGGACCCCCGGGTGCAAGGTGCCGCTAACTGCACCCATTATGTAAGTCGCTAGGGGGATCTGGAAATTCGGAGCATTTTCATAAAGCAAGAGGTCCAGAGGCACAAGCTGTCCACGCGAAACGGCCGCTACAATCAGGCAAAAGACAGCAAGGGAGATCGCGGCCAAAAGACCGAAGGACCACTTAATGCGGGAGTCGCTCATAATGACTTATTCTACACCATTCTATATACCAATCTGAACTTCTCCCCTTATTTCAATTCTATTCTTATCCTCGTCGCCATCTTCCCCTCTGTCGTTCCGCCTGTCTTCTTGTTTTGGTTCATCACCTTCAAATTCAACCTGGGAATTCGCTCCCCTGACCTCTCCCGAAGCTTCAGTGTCTGAACCAGATTGATCATCGTCTATCGTTCCGTCACTGCGCAATTTGACATCTACAAACGAGTCTCCGCTCTTTATTTGAGTGAAATCATCAGAAGGATTCTTCTCATCCGAGGAGTCACTCTCCGCTTTGAGTTTCATCTCAAAAATAGTTCGCAGGTTTAGATCGGGGCTTTGCAATATATTTTCAATCGCCTGAAGCGCTTTTGTAAGTTCAACTGCCGCACTGCCGTAATCTTTTTCTGAGAATTTCACCTTGCCGTCAACAAACATTCTTTCGGCCTTTAGCAAGAATAGGCGCGCCTCGATTCTTGACTCTCCGGGTACTTGTTTTTTGGATTTTAGTATTTTACCCAGCAGTTCAATCTTTGATTTTACATCTTTCAAAAGTTCTTCTGCTGATTCTTTTGAAACAACATCACTTTGCGCCGCTTCCTGCGAGACCTTCAGTGAAAACTCACTTCGCGCCGGTGATTCCTGTTCTGCCGCCGTCAAACTTGCAGAGTCGTCACCCTTCCCTTCTTTCTCGCCCTCTGAAGAACCGGATAATATTGACCTTTCTGCCTTTTCTGTATGCAAAACAAACTGTTCCTCCGCCTTGTTTTTCTTCTCGTCGGTGAGAGACGAGGAGTCGGTCATTTTTTCAATCTCTTCTAGGCGTCTGTGGGCCAAATCTATTTCAAATTCGGCTTCCGCTTGGCCGGAGAATGCGAACCAACCTCTTACCTCTTCGTTTACGCCTGTTTTAAGCGGGTAGAGAAGCCCGCCGGGCAAAGCTCTTTCGGCAAAGGCACTCGTCGCTCCGACAAGAACAAACAGCAAAACCAGAGCGGAGGCCGCCAAGTGTGTCCGGGTAAATATTAGGAAATTGAAAGTCTCGGAAATTTTAAGCGGTTTTGAACTACTTTGAATTTGTTCAAAAATATTGCGCTTCAAGGTTTCTTTTTCCGCGACGGAAAGTGATACTGACTTAGCTTCATCTATAAGTTGTTCAAATGTTTTTTTCATATTTCCATTAATTTTCTTATCTTCTCTAAACCCCGATGTATCCGCACCGATACATTGTTCTCGGTTTCATTCAAAATCTCAGCAATTTCCGGAATTGCCATACCGTCAATAAAACGCATTATCATGACCGAGCGATATTGCTCCGACAGTTTTTCAAAGAAAGATATTGCGCGGTTATACTCGGTTTGGGACATTATGTCCTCATTGTGTCTGACAGGAGGGTCAAAGCCGTCTTCGGCCAGAGCATCCAGGGATTCCGATTTTCTTTTCCTATAGAAGTCAATAATTGAGTTGTTGACTACACGGTAGAGAAAAGATTTGAGATTTATTATTTTCTCGCCTTTCTGCATATAATCCCAGGTTTTTAGAAAACTCTCTTGGACAAGATCAAGAGCAGTTTCCCTGCTTGAGACGCGGAAAAAACAATGCCTGAAGAGCGCATCTGCGTAATTTTCATACGCTGTCTCAAATTCTTTTCTCATATCCTGTTCTCTGGTCATAAAAGACGGCTGTACCTCAAAAATATTACTCTCTTTTTATTTTAAAACAAAAGGGGGGCGGCTCCGACTGGTCGGAACCGCCCCATTCATCGCCCTCACCTCACGAAAGGTTACACCGACAGCAGGTTGACCCCCATCTTGGCGGCCACCCGGACGAGAACCTCATCCGGCCACCGGACACTGCACGTTGACTGGCGGCCAACATCACGTGAATCGACTACGCGGTCCCTAGGGATCTTTCGAGGCTCCCCTCTGCCATCCCGAAATTCGAGCCAGTACCTACCTGTGTCATCTCTGCGAATCCGTAAACCAGCTCTCGGTAGCAGCTGGTCAACGCATTCGCGTTTGATTGGGATCACCTCCCCTCTTGGTTCCTCCCCGTCGCTTGGGCGGCGCGTCACTTCCGTCACCCGGTCATCCTGCCCAGTCAGGACAACTCCCCTTCTTGCGCCTGTCCCCGCTTCCATGCTTGCGACTCCCATGTGTATGGTGAACGATGACTTCTAGGAACGATGCTTCCATTTCGGATTATACAAAAATAACAATACCCCGTCAAAGACTTCATTACAAAATCATGAGCACGGCTCCGGCGACAATCACTGCCGAGGCGAAGAGCCTCCTGCCTACATGCCTCTCGTGGAACAGCTCCCCGCCAATCAAGGTGGTGAAAAACGATGAGCTTCTCTTCACGGCCGAGACGAGACCCACAAAAGCGACTTGCAGCGCCTCTGCTTGGAAAAATCTATATCCGACTGTAAGAAGCGACACGAACACTGCGCTAGTTCCGCCTCGGGTTACTCCAACACCCACACCCCTAAGACCATTGCCAAAAATGGAAGCGATGATAAGAGAAAAAATGGCAATAAAAATATGGAACAGGAATATGAAAGCTGGAATTGATACGGCGAGGTCGGTTACGATAATTCTATCCAGCACCGCGCCGACGGAATAAAATACCAAAGAAAACAAAACAAGTTGGATATAGGACGAGCTTCTGAACTCCCTGAAAGAGTTGAGAAAGGTTTTGTTCGGATCAATAGCCAGTATATATGAGCCGACTATCATTCCGCACACTCCGACAATATGCTGGACGTCCAGCACCTCTCCCAGTACCAAGAAACCCAAGACTGCGCTGACTCCGGGGCTTAAAGAAAGCAAGGGCGAAACCAAGCTTATATCCAAGTGCCTGAAACCTTTAGCGACTAAGACGAATGCTGTCGTTGCCACGAACGCCGAAGCGCCTATAAAGATAACAACTCTGGGAGAGAAGACAGAAAAATCTATGAAAAACAGAAACGGCACGGAAAACACCAAGCCCCAAAGAGAAACCGCTGCCGCAAAATCAACAGAATGCACCTTTCGGAGACCCCTTTTTTCCACCAAAGCGGAACCCGAAAGAAATAGCGCGGAAATCAGAGCTAAGAAAAACCAATTCATTCAATTTATTACAAACTCTTCCATCCCGTCCCACCAGCCATCGCCATCAGTGTCCCTCTTGTCCGGATTGGTGCCGTCACACTCTTCCTCCGGATTGATACAGGTCTCATAAACATCGGGAATAGTATCACTGTCACGATCGTCAATTATATTTTGTAACTGTTCTTCGACATCAAGAACGCCGCTACTTTCTGAATTGTCCTTGAAACTCCAAACTCTTTCCGGATCCAGACCGGCGACTTGCGGATTGCCGTTGCCGTCCCTGATGAAGAAAATATATGACCCCTTATATCGGGAAACAACGTCGTCGTTGTCCGGCTTAAAATCAGAAAAAAGAATTATTTGTTTTTCATCAAACCAAACATTTGTAAAATTCTCTTCCTTAAGATCTTTTGCCACTTCAACTACATAATCCATTCTGGCAAAACACTCGCTTTCGGTTTCCGGGTTAAGACAAGCATCCGAAAGTTTCCTGGTTAGAGAAGAAACAGCTCCGACATCATGATTCTGGTTTGCCAAAAGATAATTCTCAAACACGCCCCAAGCCTGAATGCGGACATTTTTTGCGGATTCTTGGCCGAAAGAGCCAAAGACGGTCGCAACCACAATGATAGCTACCACCAAAAGAAAAAATACAAATTTCCTGTACGGCATGCACATATGATAACAGCTAGCCGGGTTTGGGCAAATTCATAACATCAGGCGAATAGTATAATATAGTCTGTATGGAGTGGTTTTCTTTAAGTCTTGTATTCCTGATATCGCTTTTAATTCTTCATCGAGCTGGCGAACAGATTGTGAAGAGTCTTGAACGCT
Organism: Candidatus Zambryskibacteria bacterium RIFCSPHIGHO2_01_FULL_43_25; assembly: GCA_001823695.1. Taxonomy (GTDB): domain Bacteria; phylum Patescibacteriota; class Minisyncoccia; order Phycocordibacterales; family Zambryskibacteraceae; genus MHVD01. The sequence goes on from MHVD01000013.1 coordinate 16,332, forward strand.
TAAGCAGGATAATGGGCGTGAGTAAATTCACGATTTCTTTTTTTGTAATGGCTATAGCCGCCTCTCTGCCCAACCTCTTCATCGGCATCACTTCGGCGATACAAGGCATTCCGGAACTTTCTTTGGGCGATATATTAGGCAGTAATATTATTGACCTGACACTGGGAATATCTTTGGCGATTTTGTTTACTAGAGGAAACATTCTCTCTACTCAAAAGAAGTTAATACAAACTTCCGCTATTTTCACCTTAGCCGCCGCGGTTCTGCCGCTTTTCCTCATACACGACGGGCTTCTGGATTCCGGTGACGGAGTAGTCTTGATCGCATTTTTCCTGATATATATTTATTGGCTAATTTCTAAAAGAAAACACCACCCCGAAACACATCCGCCGGAAGAGGACGCCAAGGTAATCTCCACTATTAAATTCACCCTGGTAGATATGGCAAAAATCCTAGTCGGGGTCGCGCTTCTGTTTTTTGCCGCCCAGGGAGTCGTCTGGTCTGTTATTCAAATGGCGCAATTGGCCCAACTGCCGATTATCTTCATTGGTATGGTTCTTGTCGGGCTCGCCAGCTCATTGCCGGAAATTTATTTTGCCGTAGTTTCCGCCCGCCGCGGAGAAACCGATATGATACTCGGCAATTTGATGGGCTCGGTCATAATCCCAACAAGCGTTGTTTTGGGGATTGTTGCCATAATACATCCTATATCGGTAACGAATATTCCGCTCATAGATATAAGCAGGATATTTATTGTGGCTATTGCCGTACTTTTCTACTTTTTCGCCAGAAGTCAAAAACAAATAACCAAGAAAGAGAGCTGGATACTTCTGGCTCTGTACCTCATCTTTGTATTAGTTGTATTCGGGAATAATTAGAAACGAAATGCCGCCAGGCCGTATGTTTAAAAACTTCCGACCTGGCGGCTAGCTATAAGATTGGCTCATCTTCGAGGAGAATCCTACTGATTTTCCTCTGGCAGTCCCCGCACCATCTGGAGTGCGCAAGAATGAGATCGTAGACTGCCTCCTCTTCGTCAGTCGACGAACGGTACTGAACTATCCTGAGGTATGTCATCAGGACATCCACGGCGTTGCTACAACTGACCGCCTCGACATCCACCAACATGAAGAAACCCATACACACCTCCGGTAAAGGCTCAATTCCACAGACAACATTACATAAAATATTATTTATTTCAATTTATCTACACGTAAAATAAAAAGAGATGTGATTATTGCAATCACAACAAAGTAAGATATCGAGAGCCACCAATTATAAAAATCAAAAATCTCAAAACCAAATTTTCTATATAGAACTGAAAGCCAAGATGACGAGCCCCACACGTGCCCCAAGAACAAAGCAATTGCTCCTGGCAGTGAAATAACGATCGGTAATTTTTTCAAACCCCAATACACAACCGTGAGATAAATTATAAAAAATAAAATAAAGAAAAACGGATTGTGCAGAAGTAGGGAGAAGCCAAGAGGACTGCCTTCCCTTACTAAAGATGGATTGTTCCAATACCCTGCCGGTTGACCGACAAGAGTAAAAAGGCCATCAAGAATCATCACCATCAAAACCGGAATTGTAACCTGCCTGGGAAGTTTTTTCATATACAAAGTATACCTTTAGGTAAATAGATTTAGAACCAGGGCGCCTTTCAGTATACTCGGACCATTCGGCTCTGAGAGCCTCAGGCTCGATGAGACACTCCAAAAATATAAGGGATTTGAACCCTAACTGGAAGGTTTTGAATAGAAAACTAAATTTTATTTATCTTTTTTAAGTACTCCTCTCTGGAAATGCCTAATACACGCAAGTTATTTAAGATAACAAAAGCAGGCAGTGAAGTATCACGAGGAATTACAATAGGTCTTTTAATGCCCCTCTTCCAGTAAATACGATGATCGCCTTTTTCTCTTTTAAACTCACAACCTGCGTTGATTAAAAATTTTTCAAATTCTTTCCAATGGACCGACTTTATACGAGGCATGTGATACTAGACCAAGCTTGGAACTTTAATACCTAGTGAAGATGACGAGATTATTTTGGGAGGACTCCATTTTTTCTGCATTTTTTGCCAACCCAATTCAGTCAGTACATCGCTCGCAGTACCAGAGTCAAAAATTTCCTCAAGGAATAAGGCAGCAATTTCCTGAAACCTTTTCTGGACATCTTTAACAGATTTACCAGAAGTAGAAATATCTAGAGCGGGTGTATACGCCACAAAGCGTCTGCCTTGTTTAGTGATGGAAACCGGTAACTCGTAGGATAAATGCCTCATATGCTTATATGCTACAACACTCCGCCCAAAAAACAAACATGATGGTGCTCTCTTAGGAAAGTCATTCTAATAGTGTTTAGTGACAGAGGGTATATGAAAGAGGTTGAGGAGAAGGTTAATTATATAAATAAATTTTTATTAATATGTTAATTGAGAAACTTTTTCTCTGCGCTCTGGCGGTACGTTAAAAGGATTTGGAAAAGGTGGGCTTAAAAAGTCAAGACTACTTGACACATTTAGCTTGTCAAAAAGAAACTGTTTATCCTTGGTATTATTTATTCTAACGTAGAAACTATAATCTGGATTGTTGGGATTTAGATAAACAATATAACCTTTCTCTCTATCACACGAGTCACACTCAAGCATCGCAGTACCAAAATAAAGTTCCGGAAGAGAATCCGACCATTCTTCTTTCACCAAATAAGGACCCACTGAAGAACGGGGTGCAATAAAATCATCTTGTAAAGGTAGGAACTTTAATACGTTCGGGTTTGGGTCACTAATGTTTGCTAAACGTAGTTCAAGACGAACTCCTCGGGCAGGCTTGTCTGAGATGTTATCTAAAATTACAGTAAAACTATCAACGCCTTGTCTATATACAAAAAGCTCAACCTCTGGTTTAACAAGAATATCTTGAATCTGAACGTAGTTAAAATAAAGGCCAATTAATACTAGTGGAAACCCAAAAATTGTCACTAAGTTAGCAATAACATGTTGACTACGTTTGAACCAATTTTTCATTTTTGGGGTGCCTACAGGGATTTGAACCCTGACTGGAAGTTCCACAAACTTCAGTGCTAACCGTTACACCATAGGCACCATTCGACAAGCTCAAGATAAGCCATTTGAGCTGGTAATTTATATCATATACTAAACTTTATGAAAAAGGTGCTAGATAAACAATTTTTCAACCGCAAGACTCTCGCTGTTGCCCGCGACCTTTTGGGCAAATACCTTGTCCGTAAAACTGGCAAGAAAATTCGCCGATATAAAATTACAGAAGTTGAAGGTTATGTCGGTTCTCACGATCTTGCCAGCCATTCATCAAAGGGCAAAACAGAAAGAAACGAGGTGATGTTCGGAGAAGCCGGACGCTTTTACATTTATCTCGTTTATGGAATGTACTACATGCTCAACGTTGTTACCGAAAAGAAAGATTACCCATCGGCAATTCTCATTCGCGGAGTTGAAGGTTTAAGCGGTCCGGGAGTCATAACCCGCGAATTGAAAATTAATAAGAAGTTTAATGGTAAATCGGCTTCACGCAAAACCAGATTATGGTTTGAAGATGGAGGCAAAATAAATCCTAGAAAAATAAAAAAAACTCCGCGTATCGGGGTGCATTACGCCGGACCAGTATGGAGCAAGAAACCATACCGATTTATTCTGGAAGAATAAAGAATTACGAATTAGGTATCAAGAATAAAAAAATAACACATCCGTTGTGTTGCTATTCTACTATTCGCGCGAATAAGCGAATAGTTACTATTTTAAAAAGAAAAACCGCTCCGAGAATTCTCGAAACGGCCGCTTTGAAGCTTGAGTTTTAAAAGGTAACTCCGGACCTTGTAAAGAACGTGGTGTTAGTGTGGCTACCGGCGGCGGACGGGTGAGTCCGCCGCCGGCACCAGAACAAGGCTAGAACAGGAACTTCGAGCCGGAGTGCTGGCGGCGACGTTACGAGACAATCGTGTGCCGCCGCCAGCCCCCGTTGGTCGGAGCCGGACATCCTAGACGTCACGACGTCGCCATAAAGGGCGGCGCATGGCTGGATCACAGAAAGCCGGTCCGGGCCTCCTCCGCCGAGTCCGCATCGCGCGGGTACGGCAAGAGGGTCCAATGATGAAACGAGAGTATGGGCGATCGGAGAAAGGCCGTACTAGCCTCCCATCACGATCCTTTCGCCCTTCCAATGATCCCCCTGGAGATTTACCCCCAAGTGGAGCCAGGCGGGTGCGAGTGACTTCGCGGAAGGTAAGAAAGCGGATCGCGAGCCCGCTCCCTTTTGGAGAACGAGACCCCGACCAAAGGGTCTCTCACCCTTCTACCCTGGATCTGGTTTTCACGAGACGGCCGAAAATAACCAGAGGTTACAATCGTCCGTGGTCCCTCGCAACACTACTTCTCCAGCAGTGAGAGATCCCCCAGCGCTGTTTATTATTGTAACCCTCGAAAAGACCGCGCCGGAACGTCAGGTCGAGGATACACCTTCTAGCTACTATTATAGCAAACCCGCAGAATTTGTCAAGCAAATTTTAATAAAAATACACCCAATACCAAAAAACGGCTCAAATGAGCCGTTTTTTATTAACTCATAAATTTCAAGCTATTCAATCTAAGGCAACTGGGACTTCAAGTATTCCAAGGTCTTCTGAATTTCCATTATTGCCGCCCAAATACTCGCAACTGAAGGCAGATTGCTTGGCGAAACAGTTACCCAAAAACTCTTTTGAGCCATGGCACCACTTGTGTCTTTTGCAGTTAGAACTGCATTGTAACGTCCTGCGCTATACCAATACTTAATGAAGCGGGCTTGGGCTCCAGAAGCTACCGTTCTTGAGTCAATACCACTTCCATCCCCCCAGTCAATCGTATAAGTAATATTGCTGTTTTCAGGATCAATTGCGCTCACAAAATAGTCGTACTGGGCATTTTGCAAAGTTTCTTGGGGTTCCATTGAACCGGAAACTACAAGCTGTTCAGGGGATTTATTTGTTAACCCTGTATTTGCCCCGACGCTTACTGCCACAGAATCATTAGCGCTGGCTCCAGTAGTTGAATTGGTACAAATTAGAGTAAATGTGAAATTCGTGTTTGCAGGCAAATTATTTAAGGTTTCTGATCCGCTCCCTACAGTCTTTAGACCTTTCCAGTATGTGTAGAAAGGTTGTTCATAGGCTGTACAAGAATCTGCGTTTTGCGAAGACCACGTTAAAGTGGCACTTTGGCCGAAACTAAGAGAAGTAGAGTTGCTAATACCATTTGCTTTGAGATCAACTATTGGGGAGGGGGGAGCAACACACGCACCCAGTGCACTCCCATAAACTACCGAGGACATGGCTGATGAGCCTGCAAGACTTGTAGCTCTCACCGAATAGCCATAGTAATTTCCGGC
>MHVD01000014.1:0-853 GCA_001823695.1 Candidatus Zambryskibacteria bacterium RIFCSPHIGHO2_01_FULL_43_25
TGAGAGCTTGACTGACCTGAAAAGGGTGCTCAACGTGCCGCCAAGAGGAATCGGGAAAATATCTATCCTCAAAATTCTCTCCGGCCAAGCGGGGTCTCTTTCGCTCAAAGCAAAAAATGGATTTGCCGAGTTGGAGAAAATTTTGGGCGAGATCAGGGAGATGATCGGCAAGGACAAAGTTTCAGAGATAGTGAAATTCATCATCAAAAGGGCCGGGATTGAAAGTGAATTATTAAAAGATGAGGATTCCGACAGGATAGAAAATGTTCGCGAGTTAGTCACCTTGGCGTCAAGATACAACCATATCCCAAGCGAAGAGGGAATTGACCAGTTTCTAACAGACGTGAGTTTACTCTCTGACCAAGACGAGCTTGACCGTCCGAAAAATGGAGTGAAGTTGATGACTGTGCACGCCGCCAAGGGCCTTGAATTTGATTTCGTGTTCATATCCGGTCTTGAAGAGGGGCTGTTTCCGCACCGACGGCATGATGAAGATTTCATAACCGAGGAAGAGGCGGAAGAAGAAAGACGGCTTTGCTATGTCGCGTTGACACGCGCCAGAAAAAAACTTTACTTGTCTTACGCCCAGACAAGAACCCTGTTCGGCACCAAGTCAATAAATATTCCGTCAGAATTTATTTTGGAAATACCAGACAGTTTCCTGGAGAGGGAGTCAGGAAATTACAGAACCATAAGAAAACCCCTGCTGACAATTGAATTCTAAATATAAGTAGAAACCTGTAGAAACTTATAGAAACCCGTCGCATCACATAATTTCCGCTATAGCTTTTTTTATGCGTTAATATAGGATTAAACTATGAAAATAAAAGGAATCGCGCCCCTAACACATACA
>MHVD01000014.1:872-7087 GCA_001823695.1 Candidatus Zambryskibacteria bacterium RIFCSPHIGHO2_01_FULL_43_25
CAATACTGAAGGGACTGTTAGTAGGTGGTCTGATTATTATCGCTTTCAGCGGTAGGCCAAGTATTAACCAAATAATAAAGTTGTTTAAAGCTCAAAATTATAGAGAACGTTACAGAGTAAAGAGGGCGGTTTCAAATTTAGAAAGTAATGGATTAGTGTCAAAAAAGAAATTAAAAAACGGGGACTACGCTGTTCAGCTAACCAAAAATGGAAAAACAAGGGCGCAACAAATAAAGAATATTGACGAGTTGCATATACCAAAACCCAAAAAGTGGGATAAAAAATGGCGAATGGTTACTTTTGATATACCCGAGAAGTCTAGAAAAGGTCGTGACGAAGTTAGGTTTAGACTTAAGGACCTGGGTTTCAAGTTATTTCAGGATTCAATATACGTGCACCCATATCCTTGCGAACAACAGATAGATATTTTAGGTAAAAACTTATTTGTAAGAAAGTATATAAAATATGTAATTGCTGATGATTTTGAGGAGAGTTGGATTTTCAAGAAAAAATTCGGTCTTTAAGAGTGTGTCGGTGAATATCCCTTAAAATCCGCTATAGCGGATTTTAAGGGATGTGGTGGCAAACAGGTCAGAAAAGTACCGCCTGCTTAAAAACAGGAAAACCATTGAACAGAAAGCGCGAAATAAATAAACAATGCAAATATGAAAGCAAAAAAGAGTTTAGGACAACATTTTCTTTCGGACAAAAACATCTTAAACAGGATTGTTTCGACCGCGTCGGTTTTGCCGGAGGATTTGGTGCTGGAAATCGGCCCCGGGACAGGCAATTTGACAGGAGAAATCCTAGAGACCGGGTGTTACTTAATTGCTGTAGAGAAAGATGAGAACTTAGCAAAAGATTTGGAGGAAAAATTCAATCATTATGTAGATAGCGGAAAGTTGAAAATTGTCGCTGGAAACATTTTGGATTCAGATTTGGAAAATCTCACGCAAAATAAAGAATACAAGGTCGTTGCCAACATTCCTTACTACATTACCGGAGCGATAATAAGAAAGTTTCTGGAGAGCAACCACCAGCCAAAATCAATGACACTTCTGGTTCAGAGGGAGGTCGCGGAGAGAATAGTGGCAAAAGACGGAAAAGAAAGTTTACTGTCCCTTAGCGTAAACGTGTACGGCAATCCAAAAATTGTCAGGGTTGTAAAGAGAGGTTCTTTTGCGCCTATGCCAAATGTGGATTCGGCAATAATCTACATTTCAGATATTTCAAAAGAAAATTTCAAAAATATCTCCGAGAAAAAGTTTTTTGAAATGTTAAAGACAGGATTTGCTCACAAGAGAAAAATACTAATAGGGAATCTCGCAAAAGTCTATAAAAAAGAAAGTTTAGAAAAAATATTTGACGAGCTTGATATCTCCCGAAATGTTAGGGCGGAAGATTTGAATTTGAATAATTGGATTCACTTATCCCTAAAATTACAAGCTGGGCAAAATAGAACCCAAGGTTGAACCACCACCAGATGTGCCAGCATAAATAATTGTTCCATCTACATTATATGTTCCAGAACAGGAAGGAGTGCCGCCGGCCACTACCGCTGCTATATCTGCTGCTGTCATATATTTGCACGAGTCGTTTTTTTCTCTGTATTTACCTAAATGCCAAACCCCCTCATCAACTTTTCCTTCCGCATAAAGCTTGGTCGTTAACGGATCATAAAAAAGAGACATTATTGTTTTTATTGATCCTTTCCAAAATGGGTCATACTTAACTCTTTTAAATCCTGTTTTCAACGGTTCCTCCTGCGGGCAGTTGCATTCGCTAATATTAGTAATTTTGCCTCCAAAGGGATGCACTTCGGATGTAAGTGTTCCTATACCCGGGATACTTGGCAAAGAGGCGCCTTGAACAGATACGCTTTGAACGTTTAAGCCAGCACTGCTTGCCGATGTCGGCGCATTATATTGGGTAGCAAGCAAATTTAATTGCGCTCTGGTAGATGGACCAACAAAGCCGGTCGGCACTAACACTCCAGCAGGAGCTAAAATTTGTTGGCTATATAATGCCTGAAATTTTATAACAGCCCGATACGTTAGGGTGCCAAAATAGGTAGTCTCATTACCCGGAGATCCCGGTCCGAAAACAGCAATTTGAGTTCTTGGATCAGAATTTAACAGTTTCTGAAGCTCAAAAACATCAATACTGTTATCACCCTGCCTTAAGTTGTTTAAAAAGACAAAAGTTTGGGCATTACCGGTTGAAAATAGGAATAAAAACAACAAAACTAATAACGTAAGCCGCTTCAGCATAAAAGAATTATACCCCATAAGATAGCCCTGCACCACGCTATGGGGTCAATTCCCTGCAATACACAAAGACGCCAGTAACTTACATCCCGCACAATAAGTACTATCCACAAAAAAACACTTATCCCGAAAAAATATCCATTTTAATTGGTATAATTGGATAAACTCAATTGAACAAACCTTCTAAGAAAATTTGGTTTTTTGTCATACCAGTTGTTTTGGTTTTGGTTGTCTTTGTTTTTGTATATAAGAAACCAGCACAACAGTCCGCACAGAAACCAGCACTGGTCGTGAAAGACGCGGTTTTCCAAGAAACCGACTCCGACAGTGACGGACTGAAAGATTGGGAAGAGGCGCTTTGGAAATTGGACCCTCTAAATCCTGACACTGATGGCAACGGAGAAGATGATAATAGTTACATCAAGAGGCAAATAGATATCGGCACCGATGTAAATAGCGCTAATTATGGAAATGAACCAATATCTTTTGAAGAAGACGACTCGGAAATTGACAAACTAGGCAAAGAGCTTTTTGCTGAATATATTGAACTTAAGAAAACTGACTCCGTTAACCAAGCAAATATTGAACTAGTAACCGACAGGTTAATTAATAAATATACAGACGAAGTGTATCTGATAAAAGAATACGCGCTACAGGACATCAAAACTTACGAGAACGCCAATGCGAGCCAGTTTAAAATCTACGGAATTGCAATCGCTTCAGTTAGAGATAAATACGCCTCGGCCTATAGCCAAAACTCATTAACCGACGAAGATTTTTATTCCGACCGGGCATTCGATAAACTTGCAGAAAAATTGTCATGGATATCAGACCTTTACGAACAAGCAATAAGTGAACTTCTTCTTTTGCCTGTACCCAAAGAGTTGGCCGATTACCATCTCGCGTTGGTCAATTCATACAGCAAAAGCGCTTTAGGTTTAAGTTTTTCGGATTCAGCGAGGCAAAATCCAATACTTATGCTGTCCGGCTTCCAAGCTCATATAGAAGCGTCAGACGAGGAAGAACAAATACTTAGCAGTTTAGCTCTCTTTTTCCAAACAAGTGGTATAATTTTTAGCAACAACGAAGCGGGCGGTTTATGGAATAGTATATGAGCAAAGTCTTTTTAAAACTCATTTCAATAATTTTACTTTTGATAATCGCTTTCCCGCTACAAACCCTTGCGCTTCCCAATATACCCATACTCCCCACAATAACAGAAGACGAGGTCGTGCCCGTAGCAGACGAGGCCATACGAAGAAAAGAGGTTGGTGAATCAAGTTTTCAAGTCTTTGGGAGAAGAGTGACTATCACGGGGCTAACCTTGGATTCAATCGTAATACTAGCTTCAAAAGCGGCGCTTGAGGAATTGTCAGATTCTTTAGTTGATTGGATAAATTCCGGCTTTACCGGCTATGGAACAAAACAGGGACCCCAGTTCGTTACGGACCCGGAGGGATTTCTCAAAAATACTGCTGACGCTGTGGGTGGAAAGCTAATTTCAACAATAGTGGGACCCGGGAGCGCTATTTGCGCGCCGTTTCAAGCTGAGATAGAGACAGCACTGACGGTTTATCTAAAAAGAACAAACATCCGGTCTACCGACCCCCTATACGACCAGTGCACATTATCGGGAATAGTAAACAATATTGACGCTTTCTTGGACGGAAACTTCAGCGAAGGCGGATGGGACGGCTGGGTTCGACTTACCCAGGGTTCAACCAACAATCCTTATTCGGCATACATTGAAACAAAGAACGCGCTGATATTGAGAACCGCGCAAGGTCAAGAAACCGAACTGGCCAGGTGGAATTGGGCGGACGGTTTTCTTGATTTGAAAAAGTGTAAGACTCCTGGCGTCCCGCCCCCACCCCTACCTGGCGAACCGGACCCTGACCCGAACTCAAGTGATTACTGTGAGGAATGGGAAATACAGACACCCGGCCGGGTTGTTGAAAGCCAGCTTGAAAAACATTTAAGTTCAGAAATAACCCAGCTTGAACTGGCTGATGAATTGGACGAAATATTCAGCGCACTGGTGGGACAATTAAGAAATAAGGTGTTCGGCGGCGGAGGCCTATTCAAACTCAGTGGTAGTTATACCAGTGGCGGTCCGTCAGGGGCAAGAGGTTCACTAAATGTCTCTTGTTCACCTAACAATTCAAATATCATACTCGGAGGTTCCGTAGAGTGGAATGCCAATGCGTACTCTGCGACTTCAAGTCTATCTTATTCATGGAGTATTAATGGAACTGTTTTGGGAACAGGCAAATCGTTTACATGGACACCGCCAGCTGTCGGCACTTACAAGGCAACGGTAACAGTAACCGACGGCGTGAATACAGCCACAGCGACATGCCAACCATCCGTCTTCGTTTCTAGATACGCGCCGTTACAGGTGAGTTGCGAACCATTGGGCTATGTTGTAAACGGGCAGATTATACCGGCTAAGTGGACTCAATACACAATGAGAATCGGCACCGATAGTTATTTCCCGGTAGCTTGGCAGGCAACACTGACCGGCGGTTCAGGGCACGGCAATATTTATTGGAGAGGCGACAGCGGAGCAGACATTTCAAGAGACCAGACAACAATAAACAGGCAACAGCCGGGTGAAATTATATTTACCCTGTACAGATACTATTACGATAAGAGCATAAATTACGGAGCCAAGACTTTGGGAGTTGGTTTCATGGATGCTGACCAAACCGTCCAATCAATAGGAATGGCGCCCAATCCGCCCGTTAGCTGCAACGGATCAATAGAGATTGTTGACCCAAATATCAAAATAGGCTCATAAAAAGTGCCTAAACAAAAATTAATGAGACAATTCCTCAAGACAACTCTGAAAATTCTTTTAATAGTCGTCCTTATATTCGGACCGATTGGTTTTCAGTATGTCGATGCGCAGGAGGGTGGTGGCCTCACGGGATGGGCAATAGACAAAACAATAAAACCGGCAGTGGAGTTTCTGGCCAATATATTGTTAGGACTGGGATCTTTAGTGTTGACCATAGCAGGAGCTATATTTAACAAAAGTATAGAATATACCGTTCTCCAAATGAGCGACACTTTGGGCAAAATAACGAGCGTAAACGAAGCGTGGGGAGTAATAAGGGACTTGGCGAATATGCTCTTCATATTTGTTTTACTTTATGTAGCAATAGGGACAATACTCGGGCTTAGCAAGGTCAACTGGAAGAAAACTCTGGTTCTGATAGTAATCGCCGCCCTTCTCATAAACTTCAGTCTCTTCTTCACGAAAATAATGGTTGACGCGTCAAATATCGTAGCATTGGCCTTTTATAAAGGTATAAGTACTTGTACAACCTCAAACGGGCTATCTGGTTGTTTTATGGAACATATGAAACTAACCACTCTCTATAAATGTAAGTCTACTGGATCGTTTGGAGAGTGCAACCTGGAAGATAAGAATGTTGCTATAGGGAAAATAGTTGTTATAGGCATAATGGGGTTTGCGTTCAACTTGGTCGCGGCGTTTGTGTTTTTTGCGGCGGCGATAATGTTCATCGTCAGGTTTGCCATCATTGTTTTTCTTCTTATTCTTTCACCATTGGCATTTGCTGCCATGATTCTGCCCAAACTGGCGGAATATGCGAACAAATGGTGGAAACAATTAATCGGGCAGGCGGTTTTCGCCCCTGTCTTTATGATTCTTGCCTGGGTAACATTAAAAATTTTAAGCACCATAGGTGGCAATCCGGCTACTGGGCAGAAAGGAGTTTTCGGACAAGAGGCCGGCGCGGCTCTATCTAATCTAGCCGTAACAAGCGGGGAGCCAGATGTCAGCACGGTTGGACTTTTTATGAACTTCATAGTGGTAATCGCTTTCATGGTCGGCACTTTGATAATTTCCAGGCAGGTATCAGAACAGGGTGGTACTATGGCGCAAAAAGCGGTTGGCGCGGCTTTTGGTTTAGGAGTTGG
>MHVD01000015.1 GCA_001823695.1 Candidatus Zambryskibacteria bacterium RIFCSPHIGHO2_01_FULL_43_25
AATGTGTAATTTTATAGATTTTAAGAACTCTTTACCGTACCCTGATTTCAAACGTTTTTCTTCTAACCTTGCCTCGTTTCTATTTCCAACAAATTTTTTATATATAAAAATCCAAGGCCTGAAATTTTTTGTTGATTTTGTATCACCTTTATTGTGACTTAGCAACCTTTGTTCCGGGTTTTCGCTCATGCCAACGTAAATTCTACCATCTGATTGGCTTTTTATTGCATAGACATAGTAACCTTGTTGACTCATATTTTACACAACAGGCGAGCCACTCCCTGCCTACCGGCAGGCAGGTACCGCTGAGCTACCGGGGAATTAGATACGAACTAAAATAATATACCAAAAAATGTATTTTTAGCATAGAACAGCCCCTGCTATAAATCACACAACCCCCCAATCCCCCCTCGTTTTCCCTATACTAGTGTTTTGCAAAACACTGCAGTAGAACAATTGAGCGGTGTACCGAAAAGAACTGCCTCGTCAGTCTTTTGGCGAGGCGGTTTCTTTTTTACCAAGGTGGGCTCTTTGGGCGTTGACTAATATTGAGTTCTGATGTAAAAATGAAGACGGAAACAGTCCTCCAGCCGGAGAGGGAAGATGGCGGTAAAAGAGTACAGACCTGATGAAATTGAAGTTCCCGAATGGCTTCGTAAGGAGTTCATGAAACGCCTAGCCGCCTACAACCTGTGGCGGTTTGATGAGGAGGAGAAGCGTCGGGTGAGAGAAGACGAAAAACAAGAGAGTCCTCAAACCCAACTTCTTCGGGTTGTTACAGAGTATCCTGAAGCTGGCGGGCAACTCTTCAGAGAGTTTACGCAGCTCGCCAACAACATCCTGAGAGATCTTCAGAATCCGCAGAGGAGTATACGGTTCAGCCTACCTTCAGCCGTGGATGATGTTCGGGAGTACGTTCCGTGCAGAGGTCCCGCTAACGGAGAACCGTGCAAACGCTGCCGGATTTTCAACTTCCCATGTCCTGATCCCAACTGGGGTACAGGTAAGTTCATGAAACTGTAGTTCTCGGTGGAGATGGCTCTGGCGCGTCCCGTTTTTAAGGGGCGCGCCAGTTTGTTATAATAAAAGGGATGAATCCCGTAAGAAATAGGAAATGCTGAATGAAATGATAATACTCGCAGAGTAATGACAGTACTGTTTGTAAAAGAAGCAATGTAAGCAAGTCGGGGTATAAGCATTTCCGTTGTTACGCAATTCACGTTATATTTATACTTACCACATTGACTATACAGAATGTAATTTACAAAACTAACTAATTAATTTCTAACGGGATGAAAATCACCAGCTCTGCTTTCAACAACTCGGGCCTAATACCCGCCAAATACACCCGCGATGGAGACGACATAAGCCCGCCGCTTTATTTTGAAAATGTGCCGAAAGACGCGCAATCTCTGGTATTGATAGTTAATGACCCCGATGTTCCGAAAGATATCCGCTCCGACGGCACTTGGATACATTGGGTCTTGTTTAATATTGACCCGAAAACCACTCATGTCGAATCAGGCAAAATGCCGAACGCTATTCCCGGCAGGAATACGGGCGGGTCGGGTGTTTATGAAGGACCTTGCCCGCCTTACGGCGAACACAGATATTTCTTCAAGCTCTTCGCCCTTGACTCAACCCTTGATCTGTCTCCGGGGAGTCTGGCGAGCGCAGTGGAGAAGGCAATGGCCGGGCACGTAATTGCCGAAACAGAATTGATGGGAAAGTATAAAAGGGAATAAGGAATAAAGAATAAGGAATAAAGAATAAGGAATAAGGAATAAGGAATAAGGAATAAGGAATAAGGAATCAAAATTGTTATAATAATACAAAAGTCAAGATGCGCCTTAACGTAAAAACAACAAACATTCAGATGACGCCGGCTATTTCGGGATATCTGGACAAAAGGTTGTCTGCTTTTGACAAGTTTATCTCTCCGAATGACCAAAGCGTGAAATGCGACGTGGAAATCGGGAAAACCACAAGGCATCACAGGTCGGGAGACATTTTCAAGGCCGAAGTCAATCTCCACATCGCCGGCAAGGATTTTTATGCCGTCTCCGAAAGAAGCGACTTATATACCGCGATAGACGAAGTCAAGGACGAGACAGTAAGACTGATTACCCAACACAAGGATAGAAATACCACTTTGATGAGAAGGGGAGCCGCCACCGTAAAAAATATATTAAAAGGCCTTGGCGGATTCGGCCGCAGGAACCGTAAATAGTTTCTAACGGGATGAACCTTAATCAAAAAGTAAACACAGGCGTAACCACAGGAGTGCTTTTGGGCGCGGCATTCTTAGCCATAATTCTTTATTTCCTAAATCAATCTATTGAAAACGAGGTTTCCGGTTATTATTCTGCCGCTATTGCCAATCCAAGCACTGACTATGCCGAGTTGCTGGAATAAGGAGTGGCTAGGGGAGAAATCCTCTTTTGAAATCGTCCCAGCTCATCTCTTTTCGTCCTTCTGGCACAACACTGGTAATCAGCAGTTCGCCGTTCTCCAAACGAGCGTCTTTCACATTAACTCTTATTTTTTTGCCTGACCCTTTGGGGTGTTCAGTGTAGAAGAAAGCCCCCGACCTCTCCGACAGAGCCATAATCTTGCGGATGTTATCAGCTGGATTATCTTTTAGATTAAGAAGTCCGTCTGCCGTGGTAAGTTTGCTGGTGAAAGTCGCCCTTGAATGATCTTGCGGCTGTGCTTGTATTTTCCCGGAAACCCAGTCGGGCAAAACACTGCTTAAAAGTTTGCCGCCTTCTTCGGCCAGAATCTCTTCAAGCTTGCTTAATTTTATCGGCCAGTCGTTAATATTGACCTTTTTTATTGCGACTGTCGGTCCGTGGTCAAGCTCCTCGTCTATTTGCATTATCGTAACACCGGTTTCGTTTTCGGTAAGGATGGCCGATTGAATAGGGGACGGACCGCGAAGTTTCGGCAGAAGAGAAGGGTGCACATTAAGGGTCTTTGCTTTTGGAATATCAAAAACATCTCTAGGAATCAGCTTTGCGTAAGCGGCTACGATGAAAACATCCCAACCGCCTTTGGGCGTGTATTTTTTAAGCTCAATTTTGAAGGCATCATCCTTTAGGGTTTTCGGCTGAAGCACCGGAATTTGCCTGTTTTGCGCCCAAACTTTCGTGGCAGGAGGCGTGATTGTATGCTTTCGGCCCACCGGTTTGTCAGGCGCGGCAATCACAAGGTCGGGGGAAAAGCCGTTTTTCTCCAAAGTGGATAAGATATTTGCCGAGAACTGCGGTGTGCCGAAAAAGGCAAAGTGGATTTTTTTAGACATGTCTTTGGTGAAGTTTTTCCGGCGGGATGTCTTCTACCTCTATAGCAGAATCGAGAAACAATATTCCCTCAAGGTGGTCAGTCTCGTGCTGGAAAATTTGCGCCATCAGCCCCGACGCGCCCTTTGTGAAAAAGTTGCCTTCCTCATCGTAGGCCCCAAGTACAACTTTCTTTGACCTTCGCACCTTGCCGTAAAGCCAGCGCGCCGAGAGGCAACCTTCTTCCATAAGCATTTTTTCGCGGGAACGCTTGGTGATCTTTGGATTTATAAAGACTGTATCCGGGTAGGGAACCTTTCCCTTCATTTCGCCTCTAATAATATTCATAACTCGGCCGGAGATGACGAATATTCTCAAAAGCTCTCCAATCTGCGGGGCGGCAATAGCCACGCCGTCCTCTTGAGAGTCCAGCGCTTCTTTCATATCCGCGACAATTTTCCTGATTTTTGTCCCCTTTATATCTTTGAGCGAAACCTCTTTTGATTTCTGGCGAAGAATCTTATCTTCCTTTTGGAATATCTCTACCATACCTCTAAATTATCACAGCCGAGAATTAAGTTCAAAAATCCCGCATCTTTACAGCAAACTTTCCGGGTCCACCTTGACATTGAAATATGGCGGCAGAGCCTTGATTTTGTCCGATAAGCCATGGTTTGGCCAGTCGTCAGGGGCAACCCTCAGAAGCATATTTTTGGAGAAATTGCCTTTCGGGCTCGGCAGAAGACTTTCAAAAATAC
This sequence comes from Candidatus Zambryskibacteria bacterium RIFCSPHIGHO2_01_FULL_43_25, assembly GCA_001823695.1. Taxonomy (GTDB): domain Bacteria; phylum Patescibacteriota; class Minisyncoccia; order Phycocordibacterales; family Zambryskibacteraceae; genus MHVD01. Next base: position 4,040 of record MHVD01000015.1, read on the forward strand.
GCGGTTCATATTCGGCAAATATCTTTTGCAGTTTTTCCATCTCTTTTTCTACGGCGAGTTTCCTGCCTTCCGCCGTGACTTTGATGAAAACTGAAAATGGGGGATACAGAAACTTTTTCCGTTCTTCTATTTCCTCCCGATAAAAATCAATCAAGTTGCCTCTCAATACAAAATCAAAAATCTTAGCATCCGCATTTCTAGTCTGTATCAAAAATTTCTTCTGTGAAAGTGAGCGCATTTTGACTAAAAGATAGAGAACTCTTTCATTTATTCTGAAGTCGGGAACGGAAAGCAGTGAGTCAATGGAAGCTACGGCACAAGCGCCCAATTTGCTGGACAGGAAATTCAGAGCCATCTCCGTGCCGATTAGGACGCTTCCCGGAGTTTCTTCAAAGCGCGAAATAAGTTCAACTGCTTTCTTTGGAGTGCTCACTCTTTCCTTATCCATCGAAAATGTCGGAATTTTTGGAAAAAGCTTCTTCAGCTCTTGTTCAACAAGCTCAATGCCGATGCCCAGAGTCGTCAGTTTCCAGCTCTTGCAATTGACGCATCGCTCGGCGGCCCCGCGCCTCTCCCCGCAGCGGTTGCATTGGAAGAAATTTTCCTTGTCTCCCTTGCCGCTATAGAGCACGACCGGAGAGCTGCACCTATTGCACAAAACAACCTTGCCGCAATCTCCGCAGACGGTTGTCGGCGATAGGCCCTTTCTGGCGGAGAAGATAAACAAATGACTGTTGGTTTCTCTCGTTTCTCCAATGAGTGTTTCAAGTTCCGGACTTATGACTCTGAAATCCGAGCTGAATTTTCCCCGTTCGGTTTTCATGTCAATAATCATTCCTCTGGCCGGCGACAAGGGGCGGAACTTAAGCGGAGAAAACTCCACAAACTCCTCCTTGTCTTTTCTCCAGATTGTTTCTGCGGAGAGCATTATGTCGCCGGCAATGAAACGGGCGCCGGACAGTCTTGCAAACTTTTCGACGAATCTCCGCAGGTCAATGAAAGGTCTTGACTGCGTTCTAAAGTTGCGGGAATTTTCCCTGTCTAGAACGATTACTCGGACGTCACTTCGGCAGAGACAGAGGAATGAGGCAGTGGCGATTATAAGCAAGGGGTGGTCTTCATTCTCCAAAAGCGAGATTGATTCGCGGAACTCTCTCTTGCCCAATTCGCTGTGAAAAACCGCCGTGTATTTTTCTATACCCTTTGTAAGCAGGTCTCTCGTTCTTCTGATATCCTCAATTGTCGGTGCGCAGAAAAACACAGACGACCTTCGGGCAAACTCTTCTCTGATTAGACTTCTGTAGTTGGCGAACCGTTCTTCATCATCGGCTTGAATGAGCAGTTTCTCGTGACTGTTTGATCTCGGCGAAAATTGCCCTGTTCTGATTTTTGCCGCATTGTCTCGGATTATCTTCGGCAGAAGGGTATTTAGGGTCGCGCCGAGCGGGGTGGCAAACCACTCGGAAGTTTCCTGCGCCGCGAACATAAAAGTTTGTGACAAGAAGTTTTCAGTTTTTACTCCCCCGATTTTCTTTAAAGAGAAATCGGATTTTCGGATTTTGGTGCGGGCTGCCACCACCCCTTCGCTTTCAATGACTAGGGCGAGAGAGCTTTTTCTTCTTAAGGGCACTGAAACTAAAGCGCCCGCCGGTATGGAATCGGGTCCAAAATAGGTAAGAATTTCCTTTGAGACGCCTCTAGTTATGGGTATAACCTTATAAATCTTCATCAATCAAATACTAACCTCTGGCGGCCTTTTTGCACAAATTATTGCGGGAACGGAAAGTTTGTCGAAATAGAAGCTACAAGTTGGCCTTTAATAAGGAGCCATTTTGGAGGATGAAGAAAGTTGCCCCATCTTCGGTGTAAAATCTGGTCTCCCCGTTTGTTCTTAAAATCGGTTGGAAATTTTGCGTACCGGCTCTGTTTATCTCTATGGCATAAACTCCTTCGCTATTTGCAAAAACCAAAACGTCTTCACGGTTCTTAAAGAAGGATAATGAGTAAATATTTGAAGCGGAGTCCAAAACCACAATACGTGAATCGCACTCGCCGCTGTCACAGAAGTAATATGGGGTTTCTGTCTTCTCTCCCGCCCATTCCGCAAAGATTGTATTCTTATCAACCCAAACTTTGAAATTGCTGTCACTCGATACAAGCGCGTTGCCCTCCCCAGCTAAGATGCCATTGTTTATCTGCGATAAAATTTCTGAATAGTTCTCATCGTCGGACAATACTTCCTCCTGCTTCACAATCTTAGGCAGACTCCAGCTTGAGAGAGTTACGGCCGCGCTATTTTTTATGTCAATATTTTTTACCCAAGGCCAAAAACCGTCTTTTGCCACAATGAGAGAATAATTCTTTGACCTGAGATTTCTTGCTGTAAAAGTCTGGCTGTCAACCGAGGTGGTGGTTTTCTCCTTATTTTCAAAAAAGACTCTTGAGCCGGCTTCGGATATGTGAAGCTCTATAGAACCCTTGCCGCCTGATCCAGTTTTTAGCACAACCAAAACAGCGGCTATTATCAAAACCGCGACAAGACCTCCAACCGCCCAAGCAGGTCTATTTTCTCTAGTCATACGCTCACTAATATTACTTGAATCTGATAAAAAAACAAATTTGGGGTCTTCTTGTTTTTTGACGCCAAAATATATAAGCTAGAGCTACTTTACATTGTTTATGGCTCTATTTTCAAAAAAACTCGGCATTGACTTGGGCACAACCAGTGTTTTGGTCTTTTTGCCGGGCAAGGGGATAGTCCTCAATGAGCCGTCGGTTGTAGCCGTCTCCGAAGAGGATAATAGGATTCTAGCCATAGGGTCTGAGGCCAAAGATATGATAGGCAAGACGCCGGAAAACATTATGGCCTACCGACCGATGAAAGACGGAGTTATCGCGGATTACAAGACTACCGAAGCGATGCTTCGCTATTACATAGGAAAATCTCTTGGCAAATGGAACATCATCAGGCCGGATGTGCTCATTTCCGTTCCCGCGGGAGTTACTTCTACTGAACGCAGGGCTGTAATAGAGGCGGCTGTGAAGGCCGGCGCCAGAAACGCCTATGTCGTCAAAGAGCCGATACTTGCGGCAATCGGCGCCGGTATTCCGATCCATGAACCGGTGGGATATATGATCGTGGATATCGGCGGGGGCACGACAGATGTCGCGGTTATATCACTCGGCGGTATTGTCGCTTCCACTTCGGTCAAGTGCGCCGGCAACAGAATTGACGCAGCCATAGCCGATTATATAAAGAAGACTTTTAACTTAGCCATAGGTGATAAAACCGCGGAAGATATAAAAATTCAGATCGGTTCAGCAATTCCGATGGACGAGGAGCTCTCCATGGCTATCAAAGGCAGAGATTATGTTTTGGGCTTGCCTCGGTCGGTTGAAATCAAGACAAACGAGATTGTTAAAGCTATCGGCAGGGAATTGCGGGAAATGATAAAGGCCATAAAGGATGTGTTGCAAGAGACTCCTCCGGAACTGTCCTCGGATATAATTGATCGCGGGATTATAATGACCGGCGGTTCGTCGCAGTTGCGCAATATGCCGGAGCTGGTTTTCAGAAGAACTGGCGTAAAGGCGACTTTGGCCAAAGACCCGATATATTGTGTTGTTCGAGGCACGGGTATCGCATTGGACCATCTTGATACTTACAAAAAAAGCATTATTGCCAAGAGGTAACCCCCGGGGGCAGGGTTCAAACAGATAGCCCCCAATGCGCCCCACACGGGCGGACAAATAGAATGGAGAGCATAAAAAAAGCCCTAAGAGAAAATTCCCTGCACCATGCCTATATGATTTCGGGTAAGAGCGAGCATATCGTACCTTTGATTTTCTCCTGTCTTGAAGAGTCGGGTTTCAAAATTTCCGGCAATCCTGACATCTGGCATGTTGATTTTGACAACTTTGGGATAGAGGAAAGCCGGATTCTCAAAGAATTGAGTGTCAGAAAGTCCATAGGGGATAAAAAGTTTTTAATACTTTCAATATCGTCAATCTCTTCCGAAGCGCAGAACGCGCTTCTCAAACTCTTTGAAGATCCGACTCCGGGAACGCACTTTTTTGTCGTGGCTTCCAGCCCGAGTATTTTTATCCCGACCTTATTGTCAAGATTTTTTGTTGTAGAAATTGCCGTTCCAGAGGGCGAGGAGGGCGAGACTGGCCTGAACCCCAAAAAATTTTTGAAAGCAAACGTACCGGAGAGACTTGAAATGATAGAGAGTATAATTACCGACAAAGATAAAGAGAGCGCAATTAATTTCCTCAATTCTCTGGAAGGAGAGCTTTCCTCGGACATTGCCAGCAACATGTTTCAAATAGAGGAGATACTCTCCGCCAAAAGAGAGCTAAAAAGCCGCGCGCCTTCCGTGAAAATGCTTCTTGAACACGTGGCTTGCGTCATGTAGCTTTTGATGTGCAACTTGTAACGTGCAAGTTTTTACTTTTTTTAATCAATGCTACAATAACCTCTGTAAGTTACAGGTTACAAGTTATATGTTATAAGATTAAAAATGGTTCTAGCCACACACGCATTTGCAGGAGGAATATTAGCGGCCGCTATAACGGCGAATCCGGCCGTCGCCTTTGGAATCGGAGTCATAAGTCATTTTTTGCTTGATGCTATTCCTCATTGGGACTATTTTGACAAGCTGAAGTCTGCGCGGGTCAATAATGATAATTATCTGGATAATGACATGGTCGTTGGCAAGTATTTTTTGCACGACCTGTCAATTATTGCGCTAGATTGTCTTATCGGAGTTGTCGCTCTCGCTGTGATTATCCTGTTCAGAACCCATCTTTTCTGGCCCGCACTGCTCGGAATGATAGGCGGAATTTTGCCGGATTTATTCCATTTTCTATACTACAAAATTCGCCGTGAGCCATTCACCTCAATAGAGAAATTTCATCATTTTATTCATGCCAAGGACAGAGGTGTCGCGAGCATCCCCGGCATTGCTTTTCAATTTGCGATTTTGGTCGTCATTGCTCTGGCGGTTATGTAATTGATAATCTTTCCTTGTCTGATAGAATATCCCGTAGTAGAAAATGACATAGTGAATAATCACAGGAAAATAGACAAAACAATGGACAAAAAGTCGATATTACCAAAAGCATCAATAAGACAACCTACTCCAAAAGAGTAATGTCATTTTTCACTACGGGATGACGTATAATTTTTCTCCATTAAAACAGAAAATCTCCGAGACCGAAGAATGGCTCCGGAAGGAATTTTCAACAATCAGAACCGGCCGAGCAACACCGGTTATTCTGGATGCGGTCAGAGTTGACTCTTACGGTTCCAAAATGCCTATAAACCAGATTGGCAGTATCAGCGTGGAAGATCCGAAAACTCTGCGAATTGTCCCTTGGGATATGACGCAGATAAAACCGATTGAAAAAGCTGTCGTTGAAGCCAACCTTGGACTCTCCGTGAATGTTGACGACAAGGGCTTGAGGGTGATTTTCCCCGAGCTGACAAGCGAACGCAGACAATCTTTGGTAAAGGTTACAAAGCAAAAACTGGAAGAAGCTCGCATCGCCCTGCGGATAGAGAGGGAGAGGGTATGGGACGAAATACAAAATCAAGAAAAGAAAGGCGATATGGGCGAAGACGACAAGTTCCGTCTCAAGAATGATATGCAAAAAATAATTGACGAGGCGAATAAAAGACTTGAAGATTTCGGCGACAAGAAGGAGAAGGATATTTTAGAATCATAACGATTTGCCGACTGGCAAAGAGTATATGATTCTTAAACCCAGCACTTACTGATAAGCAAATGATAATAGACAAAGCGGTAAATTTACAAGAAAAAAACATTGATTTTAAGGACTTTACCGATAAGTGCTGGGTGGTGATTTTTATAGTCACTCTGTTCTTTAACAATCTGCCATGAGCATAATCCTTTTCATAATTTTACTTGCTGTCCTCATCTTGGTTCATGAACTAGGGCATTTTTTGGCTGCAAAGTGGGGCGGGGTCCGTGTTGATGAATTCGGCATTGGCTTTCCTCCGCGAATTTGGGGGAGGAAAAAAGGCGAGACAACCTATTCTGTTAATGCCATACCTTTCGGCGGTTTTGTAAAAATATTTGGAGAAAATCCGGATGAAGAATCAATTTCCGGAGAGGGAAGTAGCCGAAGCATAGTAAATCGGCCGAAATATATTCAGGCGATAATTCTTGCCGCCGGAGTTTTATTCAATGTCATATTTGCCTGGATTTTGATTTCAATCGGGTTTATGAGCGGACTCCCGACGCCAGTCTCTTACGGTGGGAGTGTGCCTGTTGAGAATCCAAGGTTAGTTATTGTGGCTATCGCGCCAAATTCTCCAGCGGAAAAAGCACTCCTTCGTCCGGGAGACTCAATTACTGAAGTCAGAACTAAGAAGTTTCTCTTAAACGAGCTTAGCCCCGAAGGCGTCTCGGTTTTTATTGAGGCTCACAGTGATGAAACGATAGAGATGGCTTACAGCAGGGGCAACTTCTCTGATGAAGTCGCAATGATTCCGGAAGATGGCATAGTCGCTGGAAAAAAGGCAATAGGCATATCTATGGATATGATTGGCACTTTAAGTTTGCCTCTTCACTTGGCTCTCTGGGAAGGCGGCAAGACAACAGTCGGCCTGATCTCTGCGATTACCGTTGGGCTTGCTGATTTTATCGGCCAGAGTCTAAGTGGGAAGGGGAGTCTGGATCAGATTACCGGCCCCGTGGGGATTGTCGGTCTTGTCGGAAATGTGACGGAGCTCGGATTTATTTATCTTTTGTCTCTGGCGGCTTTCATATCTATCAATCTTGCTGTTGTCAATCTACTTCCTTTCCCGGCTCTTGACGGCGGACGCTTGATTTTTCTGGTGATTGAGACGGTCAAAGGAAGCCGTATAAATTCCAAAATCGCCAATGGCCTGAACGCTGTCGGTTTCGTGCTCTTGATTATATTCATGATCGTAGTGACGGTGAATGATATTTTGAAAATTTTGTAGTTTGTTTTGCGGACTATTTATACCAATGAGGAAAATGGGAAGATTATGAAAATTGGAAAAAATAAGGAAATTTCGGAACTTTCCTATACTAGTATTTTGCAAAACACTAGTATAGGAAATACAAAAGGAGCCCCGCACCCGTGACCGCTCCAATGAATCCGCCGAGACCCACGACGAGACCCCAGCCGAAACCTCCTTTCGTCTCTTGGTTTTTCTTCTTGAGCCACTGCCAGACATATCTGAACATAGCATCCGTCCTTGTTGAAGTTAATAAACTGTTTTCCGATGGTATTATAACAATATGTTGTTAATAAGTCAAGAACATCACCCATAGCACCCACTTGGCGGTTTAACCGCCAAGTGGGTGTGTTTATTGCGGTATAAAAGGAACAACTTGTGCGAATTGTCCGGCGGGGAGGCGATATGCTGATTTACAGCCCGACAAATTGCTTAGAGGGTTTTTTTCTTGTAGTATCTTCTTATGCTGCAATCAAAACTTTTCTCAAAAACCCGCCGAGAATCGCCCAAAGACGATGTCTCAAAGAACGCTTCAATTCTTATCCGCGCCGGCTTTATAAACAAAGAAATGGCGGGGGTTTACTCATTCCTGCCTTTAGGACTTCGCACCCTTAACAAGATAATTCAAATAATCCGCGAAGAGATGGACGCGCTCGGCGGACAAGAACTTCTTATGTCCGCGCTTCAGGAGAAAGAAACGTGGGAAGCAAGCGATCGCTGGGACGACGATGTTGTGGATGTTTGGTTCAAAACGAAATTAAAAAACAATACAGAAATCGGTCTAGCGACAACTCACGAAGAACCACTGACGAAACTTCTAACCGAACACATTCACTCCTACAGAGACTTGCCGACGCTTGTTTATCAATTCCAAACCAAATTCAGAAATGAACTCCGCGCCAAGGGAGGTCTCTTGCGAACGCGCGAATTTATAATGAAAGATCTCTATAGTTTCTGCAGAGACAAAGAAGAGCATGGGAAAGTGTACGAATCTTTGAAGAAGGCCTATGTGAAGATATTTGAAAGAGTCGGTCTCGGAGACATCACTTATCTGACCTTTGCTTCTGGGGGCAGTTTTAGTCCTTATTCGCACGAATTTCAGACTGTCACGCTTGCCGGAGAAGACAATATTTATGTAGACGAAGGCAAAAGAATCGCCGTCAACGCAGAAGTGCTCAAAGATGAAGTTCTGTCCGATCTTGGTTTAAAAAAGGAGGATTTAATCCCCAAAAAGGCAATAGAAGTCGGCAACATTTTCACGCTTGGCACCAGATTTTCGGAAGCCTTAGGTCTCGTGTATGCTGACGAGGCCGGAGTGAAAAAACCCGTATTTATGGGCAGTTACGGCATTGGTCCGGCGCGCCTTATGGGCACAATAATTGAGGCGCTTGGCTCCGACAATGAAATGATCTGGCCGGAGAACGTTGCTCCATTTAGAGTTCATTTGATAAATCTTGGCAATGACAAAAACGCCAAAGAGCAGACGTTGAAAATTTACAAAACCCTGACTGATAAAGGCGTAGAAGTTCTCTGCGATGACAGAGACGGAGCGACTGCCGGAGAAAAATTTGGAGATGCCGACCTTATCGGCATACCGTTGAGGGTGGTTGTAAGCGAGAAGTCTATATCTTCCGGGGGGGTGGAATTTGTTGATAGACGGGACGGCAAGGTCTCCATAATATCGGCCAAAGAAGCTGTAGAAAAATTGAAATAATTGATGAATAAGTTTGAATGGAAAAAAGGAGGGCAATTGAAAAGGTTGCTCTCCAATGATATCGGTATTGATTTGGGTACTGCCAATACTCTGGTTTATGTTCGCGGCAGGGGGGTGGTGATAAACGAACCGTCGGTGGTTGCCGTAAACCAAAAGACTGGCAGGGTTGTTGCCGTTGGCGCCGAAGCCAAACAGATGCTCGGACGAACTCCCCAGCATATTACCGCCGTTAAACCGCTGGTTGACGGAGTCATTTCTGACTTTGAGGTTACCGAAGAGATGATAACTTATCTTCTGAACAGGGCCCAGCACGACATCAAGAAACTTTTTGGCCCGCGGGTTGTCGTCGGAGTGCCTTCGGGCATTACCAACGTGGAAATAAGAGCGGTCCGCGACGCCACGAGAAACGCCGGCGCCGGCGAGGTGCATATTGTGGAAGAGCCGATGGCCGCGGCCATCGGCATTAGACTGCCGGTCAGAGACCCGGTCGGCTCAATGGTTATAGACGTTGGAGGAGGAACATCGGACATTGCTGTAATTTCTTTGGGAGGAATTGTTCGTTCAAAAAATCTGCGGATTGCTGGTGATCGGCTAGATAATGACATCATTTCCTACATTCGCAGTGAGTTTAAAATCTTAATAGGAGAAAAGACGGCAGAAAATATAAAAATTGCTATCGGCAATATGCTGCATGGAGGTTCGCCACTTGAAGCATCTGTCAAGGGTAGGGACTTGGTTACCGGCCTTCCCCGCGAAGTCATCATTACTGATTCTGACGTTAGAGAGGCAATCTCCCAGTCAATCTCCAATCTGATTGAATCAACCCGGGAAGTTCTTGAAACCACTCCGCCCGAACTTCTCTCTGACATAATGAACAGGGGCATTTTCATCTCCGGCGGCGGGGCTCTCATACCGGGTTTGGCCGAACTAATTGCCGAAGAAGTCAAAATTCCGGTCCATATAGCTCCGGACCCACTAACTTCCGTCGCCCGCGGGGCGGGTATAATTCTTGAGGATATTGAGGGCTTTAGAGAAGTATTGATAGAGCATGACGACGAACTACCGCATAAAAAGTAAGAAGAAAATTCGCGACAACAAACCGCTTCTAACCTTGATTGTCTCCGTTGTTTTCATCTTTCTAGTTTTTGTTTTGCAGAATAATTTTCCCCAATTGAGCTTTAGAATTTTCGAATCAAGCGCTTCAACTCTCTGGGGTTTCTCTGATAAACTGGCTTCAATAAGTGAAGATTTAAGGACAACGATTTGGGACAAGCAAAAGCTTGAAGAAGAGAATCAAGCTCTAATACGGCAGATTGACGAGCTTCGCGGCAATTTGGCGGAGCTTTCAATTTTGAGAGAAGAAAATTTTTATCTGAAAGAAATGTGGGGGAGGAGGGAGACTTTCCAGTCTCGGCTTGCCAGAGTGCTCTCCGGTCCCGGTAATTCTCTCTACGATTTTCTAGTTATTGATTTGGGCCGAGAAGAGGGAGCGGTGGAAGGACAGAGAGTTTTTTCTTCCGGCGGATTTGTCATTGGCAACGTGTCGGAGGTTTTCGGCAAGACTTCCAAAGTCATCCTTTTTTCTAGTCCGGGAACAATTACGGACGCTTCGCTTGAACGCTCCGGCATAGCCCTATCTCTCAAAGGCAAAGGCGCCGGCAATTTCTCCGTCCTTGTGCCGAAACAGGAAGAGGTTGCGGAAGGAGATCTCGTTGTATTGCCCGGGCTCTCAAGCAAACCAATGGCCCTGGTCTACGGCATTGACACCAGCGAAACTGATTCCTTCAAGGAACTACTGCTTTCCCTGCCGGTAAATATCTTTGAACTCAAATGGGTGGAAGTGGAATATGAACAATAAAAAAACATATATCAGAATTGTTGTTGATTTGTTTCTATTCCTATCAATTTTTCTGTTTCCTTGGTGGTTTGCCAGCGCTCTGGCTATAGTGGCGCTCGCCTATTTCAGCTCTTTTTATGAAATTCTCTTCTTTGGCTTTTTTGTCGGCGTATTTTCGGGATACGGGCCGAATGCTCCGATTTATTGTTCAATCGCCGCCATCCTGGCCCTTTGTCTTGCGACAGTCATGAAGCAAAGACTGATATTTTCCAAATAGTCCCGACGATTTGTCGGTTCTACCCGCAACTGTATAATGTGCCTATGTTCCAGCGCATCTCGCGTCTGTTAAAAAAAGGGGTCATAAAGAGAGAAGGGGAAATTTACCCTGATGAGATTTTTATTGATTCGGAGAACCTTCCAGAATTTGATGTTGACCACTTTGAAGGGCGTCTGGAACAGCCTGTTGGCAAAAAAGTTTTTGCGTTTATTGCGATTTTTTTCGCACTAGTCGGTGTTTTGTTTGCCGGAAAAATCTGGATGCTACAAATCAGAGAAGGCCGGGCTTACGAGGAAATGAGCGCAAATAACCACCTCAAGCATACGATTATATTTGCCGACCGGGGAATTATTTATGATCGCAACAAAAAAGAGCTTGCCTGGAATATTGTTGACGCGGCCGGCGGCAATTTCTCCCTGCGGCGCTACGCGCCGCAGAGTGGCCTCGCCCACATACTCGGCTATGTATCATATCCGTCAAAAGACAAGTACGGCTTCTACTATGATGAGAATTTTACCGGCAAGGACGGAGTTGAATCCTATTACAACGAAACGCTGGCCGGCGAAAACGGCCTTAAGATTACCGAGACCGACGTAATGGGAAACGTGCAGTCGGAGAGCGTGCTGCGTCCGCCCCGCGACGGCAACAATATCTACCTTTCTGTGGATTCACGAATTTCGGAAAAATTGTATGATTTCATAAAAAGCACAGCGGCCGAATACGATTTTGCCGGCGGCGCGGGAATCATTCTTGACGTAAAAACCGGCGAGGTTCTGTCTCTGGTCAGTTTTCCCGAATTCAGCTCGGGAGTTATAACTGACGGCGAGGATAAGGACGCTATTAGGGAGCTTCTTGCCAATTCCGATAAGCCGTTTTTGAACCGGGCTATCGGCGGGCTCTATACTCCCGGCTCAATCGTCAAGCCTTTCATCGCAGTCGGGGCGCTTGAAGAAGGAATAATAGATCCGAAAAAACAGATTCTATCTACCGGACAAATTGAAGTTCCGAATCCTTACAACCCGGAGCAAAAAAGCGTTTTCAAAGACTGGAAGGCGCACGGCTGGGTAGATATGAGGCAAGCTATTGCCGTTTCTTCCAATGTTTATTTTTTCTCAATCGGCGGAGGATATGAAAACCAAAAGGGCCTAGGGATTACGAAAATCGCCGAATATCTGGAAAAATTTGGTCTGGGAAACGACACCGGCATTGACCTCAATGGCGAACAGGACGGACTTGTGCCGACGCCTGAATGGAAAAAGAACACCTTCAACGACGACCTCTGGCGCTTGGGCGATACTTACAACACTTCAATCGGGCAATACGGTTTTCAGGTTACGGCCCTGCAGATGGCGCGCACGGTCGCTTCTCTGGCTAACGGCGGGACCCTTGTTACCCCGACCGTCTTGCTTCGGGTTTCGGACAAAAAGGGGAAAGAGCTTGGGTTTAATCCGGACAATCTGAAAGTAGCCAGAGAGGGGATGAGATTGTCTGTAACGGATGGCATTGCCAGCAGTCTTGCGATACCGGGACTTTCTGTCGCGGCAAAAACTGGAACTGCGGAACTGGGCGTTACGAAAGAGAGGGTTAATTCTTGGGTTACCGGATTTTTCCCTTATGAGAACCCTAGGTTTTCTTTTGCAGTGGTAATGGAGAAAGGTCCCAGAAGCAACACGATTGGCGCCACGTATGTAATGCGTCAGCTTTTGGACTGGATGAATGTGAATACGCTGGAGTATGCGAGGTAGCGTAAGACGTAAAACTTGTAGCGTAAAACATAAAGCGCAAATCTTGTGCGAATTCATACGTTACTTTTGCGCGACCGCGTAAAAATAACGTATGGGACAAAAAATTAAAAACAAAAAAAAGCCCCTCGTTCGTCAGGTGACAAACGAAGGACTCGCCCCTCACACGCCCTTGCGAGCGTGTGAGGGGGTGCGGGTTTGCTACTTACTTCACGCTCGGCCCGCTGGAGGCGGAGCGAGGGCGAACGAGACGAGCAAGGCGAAGCCAATCGTGCGCGAGCCAGCGCCAGAGCAGGAGCCACGAGCGACCGCCCCAGGACAGGTACGGGACGTGCCGGTCGCCAGCCGCGTGGACGACAACGGTGCCGGAGAGCGGGATGTACGTCCCCGTCGGCAGGCCGAAGCCCTCATTGCGATACTTTGCAATGAAGGCCAGGCCATGGCGCAGGCCGAGGTCAGCCCGTGCGCTGGCCGCCCGAGACAACATCTCGTCGCTTGAGATGCTGTCTCGGCTGTTCTCGAGGAGCTCGATGAACTCGAGCTCCAGTGTGCCGACGGGTCCGACTGCGTCCTTCTCGACGCGGTCGATCCAATCCGGGAACTGGAGCTCTTCGGTCCCCGTCACGGTGATGACAGGAATGAAGATCTCGCGAACTGCCCGAGCGAGCGCGGCATCGAACTTCGCACGCAACTCGCTCGGCCCGTCAATCAGGACCTGCGCGAGATGAGGAACGATTTCGTCCGGCGCGGGAAGGGCGCGGACGATCGAGGCCACTAGCTCGTTGAATTGCCGGGACATACTAACCTCCGTTCCGTGCGGCCAACCCCTTACTCAAGCACCATGCTTGAGCCGAGAGCTTACCGCGTTGGTACAGCCCTCCATCTTTTATCCACAAAGTAAAAATAAAAAAATGGAGTACTTCAATCAAAAGATAAAAAGTGGGGGGCTGTACCAACAAGCTTGTCCGCTTAAGTTACGAAGCAGGTTTTTCAAGTAGCATATAAAGAACTTCTTCATGTATATTATATCATACTTCGTATCTAAAAGTCAATGGGTTTTTTGCACAATTTTACTATCCTATTTTGTTGCCATTATTAGCCGTTTTTTTGCCCCCCACCTTTTGTCAGGAGACAAAAGGTGGGGGATTGACTTCTACCCCCTTTCCTATACAATTTACCCCCACCTATGCCTCAAGAAGAATTTCTTACTCAAGAAAAATACAATGAGTTCAAGGAGGAACTTGAGAATCTCAAAACCACAAGACGCAAGGAAGTGGCGGAACAATTGGAGTACGCAAAATCCCTTGGCGACCTTTCTGAAAACGCCGAATATCACGAAGCCCGTGATACGCAGGCAAGCGTGGAAGACAGAATTGCCCGCATTGAACATCTGCTCAAACACGCCACGATTGTTTCCTCAAGGGGGAGCAGTGTCGTTGTCGTGGGCTCGGTTATAACAATCCGCAGGGTAAAGGACAGAGAAGAGAGCACCTTTACCGTTGTCGGAACTGAAGAAGCGGATATGGGTGTCGGCAAAATTTCTATGAAGTCGCCTCTGGGTTCGGCCGCTCTGGGTAAGAAAAAGGGCGAGACATTCTCTTTTGCCACTCCAGGTGGTAAAATAACCTGTGAGATAATTGCAATAAAATAACAAAGCTTCAAGCTAAAAGCTTCAAGCTTAAAGCTTCTCATGGCTTTAGACGACATAAGAAATACCAGATTAGGAAAATTAAAAATCTTACAAGATAAGGGGATTGACCCCTATCCGGCTACTGTCAGGCGGGACAAGGAAATTGCCGAAGTGGTAGGGAGTTTCTCCAAACTCTCTAAGTCCAAGAAAAATCTGCACCTAGTCGGCAGAGTGATGTCGCTTCGCCCACAGGGCGGGCTTGTGTTTTTCCATTTTGACGACGGCACTGGGCGGCTTCAGGGGATGCTAAAGAAAGGCGAGAAGGTGTCGGACGAGGACTTCTCGCTGTTTGTCGATACGGTTGATGTTGGTGATTTTGTGGAAGTCAAAGGTGCCCTGTTTCTGACCAAAAAGAAAGAGAAAACCGTTCAAGTTTCAAACTGGCGGATGATTTGCAAAAGTCTTCGTCCGCTTCCGGAGAAGTGGCACGGGCTTCAGGATATTGAAGAGCGTTTTCGCCGCCGATATCTGGATACGCTGATGAACGAGGAAGTCAGGAATCGCTTTCTTCTGCGTGTTCGGATGATGGGAGAGATTCGTAATTTTTATAATTCAAAGGGTTTTATTGAAGTGGAATTGCCAGAGCTTCAGCCGCTTGCTGGTGGGGCAACAGCCAGGCCCTTCGTCACTCACCACAACACGCTTGATACCGATTTTTATCTTCCGGTGGCGCAGGAGCTTTATCTCAAGGAGCTTCTGGCCGGCGGCTTCACACGGGTTTATGAAATGGGCAGACGATTCCGCAATGAAGGAGTAGATACAATGCACAATCCCGAGTTCACGATGCTTGAGTCAAACGAAGCGTATGTTGATGCGGAAGACCAGAGGAAGTTTATTGAAGAGCTTTTCAAATATGTGGTCAAAAAGCTTTTTGGCAAGATGAAAGTGGTTTACAGCGGCAATACCATAGACTTTGGCAAGAAATTTGCAGTTGTAACGTATTTTGACCTGCTAAGAAGGAACGCTCTCATACCGAATCCAGAAAGCATAAACAGGGAAGAAGTGGCCATCAGAGCCCATCAGCTGGCAGTACCGGTTTTGGATGACGATTCTCTTCCGAAGATACTGGACAATATATACAAGAAGACCGCACGGCCGAAACTGATCCAACCGACATTTATAATTGACTATCCAGTGACCTTTAACCCGTTTGCGAAACGCAAGGGTGATAATCCGTCGCTCATAGATCGTTTCCAGCTTGTTGTGGGCGGAATTGAACTGGTGAATGCGTTTTCTGAATTGAATAACTCTCTTGACCAAAAAGAAAGATATCTGGAAGAAGACAAGAAGGGGGAGGCGGGAGAGGCGGAAATTTCTCCAAGTGATAAGGAATATCTGGAGGCGATGGAGTATGGTATGCCGCCAAACGGTGGAATCGGAATCGGTATTGACCGGCTGGCAATGATCTTGACCGATACTCAAAATATAAAAGAAGTTATACTTTTCCCAACACTGCGTCCTCGGCCGAAAGAAGAGAAGAAGGAAGAAGGGGGAGAAGAAGGGAAAGAGTAGGAGATAAGAAAGAACAGAAATTAAACCCAGTTTTTTGTTCTTTTAGCTTCCTTTGTTCTTTTAGCCTCCTTCGATTTATTTTTCAACTCCATTTTCATTATACCCCTTATTCGGGCGAATAAGGGGTATAATGAAAGATGTGGTGGGGCGCGGTGAGTGTGATGATAAAAGCAGATGAAAGAAACTGAAAAAATATTAAAGGCGTTAGCCAACAGAAGAAGACTGGTAATGATTCAATATTTAAGAAAAGAAAAAGAGGCGGCCGTAGGAGGTGTCGCTAATCATTTGAAATTATCTTTCAAGGCAACTTCAAGACATCTAAATGTTCTATATTCAGCTGGGATTGTGGATAGGGAACAGAGAAATGTGGAAGTGTGGTATAGACTGTCGCCGACCTTACACCCAATCGCGAAATTTATCTCTAATTCGCTTGCCTACCTGCGCAGGCAGGAATAGGAGAATAGAAGTTTGGGGGTGATGCCAAACTATTGGACCATTACTGGGGGGTTGACAAATCCTGTGTATTTGCTATAATTGATACGGAGTTGTTCGTTTGCAGTTATCCTGCCCAAATTGGCAAAACGCGGGAGACAAGATGTTTCGGATTCTCGCAGTTTGCAAGGGGAATCGGTCTCGCAGTCCCATGTTTGAAGCTCTGCTTCAGCTGGCACTGCAGGAGAACGGCAGGACCGACGTGGTCGTGGAAAGTGCGGGAACAATCCAAGAAGCGGCAAATCATCCGGCCGAAGAGGGCGCACTAGTTGCCGCCAAGCGGGTTGGTCTCGATCTGAGCGGCCACGTCAGTCGCTGGGTTGGCGATCTCAATCTCAGGGACTTCCATATCATCTACTGCATGGAGCCCTCGGTGAGAGACGTCGTCCGAGAGTTCAATCTGCCTCCGACGGTCCGGATCATTCTGGTAAACGAGGAGCAGGGAGGAATCCCCAATCCCTACCAGAAGGGGCAGGAAGCATACGATGAGTCGCTGGAGGTCATCAGGTCTGTGGTCGGGAAAATCGTCCGCGATCTGTAACCTTTCCACGAGTCGTTCAGGGAGCGGTCACAATGTGTGCCCGCTCCTTTTGTTTAAGAAATTATTCTTACCACTCCATTTTCAGCATCCACCTCTACCTTGTTACCGTCTTTTAATATTTCTGTTGCGTTGCCAGTTCCGACGATGCAGGGGATGTTTAATTCTCTGCTCACTATTGCAGCGTGAGATAGAAGCCCGCCCTGGTCAGTAATTATTGCTCCGGCCTTCTTGCAAGCCGGCATAAGTTCCGGGGAGGTCGTCTCTGCTACAAGAATGTCTCCGTCATCCATTTCATCAAATAATCTTGTTAATATACTAAAATCGGAATAGTAATCTGTGGAGATTACTTTTATTTTTCCTATTGCTTTACCTTTGTTAGCAACCACACCCACTATCTCACGTTTCTCTTTCTTAGATTCCTTAATAAATCTAGACACAATTTTCTTAGCGTCTTCTCCCTCAATGTAAGTCATCGCTCCATCTTGTGCATACTGGACAAATACCTGTGCGCGGGCGTTGAGTAACTTCTCGGGAACCGCCTCACCGTCAAAAAGTCTTGGCACTTCCTCAACTCTGTACATTTTGAGCTGTTCAATCGGAACAGAAAATTGTTTGGATATTAAAGTAATCAGTTGGTCAGCATAACCTCCGCTAAAAATCAGCTGATTCAAGTATTGTCGGCCAGCACCTTTGATTTCTTCAAAGATTTCAATATTATGAGTGAGCTCTTTTGATGGATTGTGCTCCAATTTCATATATACCCTGTCTGTATAGAAAAATTCAGTTTTTGAATAGAAGCTAAACATCTCGGAAATAAGGGTAAAAGATTTGACCGCCTCTTCTCTGGTCAGTTGACTCTTTTTGAGCAAAACTTCAAAAAAAATTGTAGACCGGTCTTTATACTCCTGAAAATCTTTTACGTATTGAGTGAAGAACTTTTCACTACTAAGTAAGGTCAAACCGTCTTGCAGTGTCTTTTCAATGACCTTTCTTGGCAGATAGCTTGTCCATATTCCGTTTACTCCCATTAGTAAACAGTCAAGGTTTTTATAATGTCCTCCGAAGACATCGGATAAAAGGTACACGAGGCCTCCTTTTAAGCGGAATAAACGTTGATAATCTTCTGATTTTATATGTGGGAATCCGGCAGTCATGATCTTTTCAGTATTTTTACAACCCCAACATTAGCATCTACCTCGACTAGGTCGCCATCTTTTAAGACTTGTGTAGCAACCTTGGTGCCAATAATACAAGGTTTATGAAGTTCTCTACTAATTATCGCGGCATGGCACAAAACACCCCCTTCGTCGGTAATAATAGCTGACACATTTTTAAGTCTCGGTGTAAATTCTGGTGTTGTTTGGGGAGCTACCAAAACTGAATTAACGGGAATGTTTTGCAAATCTTTTTTTAATAAAACCACCTTTACTATCCCGGTCACTTTTCCTTTATATGCGATATCTCCCTTAATTTCTTTGCTCCCATTTTTCTCTTGAGTTTGTGGAATTATCCTACGGTACTTATTTAATGCGTTACTGTCAGAGTAAATAATTTGCCTGTTATATATTGTGCAAAGAAGATAATATTTTGACCTTTTTTTATTTCATTCCAATCAAAATTACCTCCGGACCCCATCAGTTTAATGATTTCGTCTGGCGTTAAAAAATAAAGGAGCCTCTTTTTCACAGAGAAAGTTTTTGCCAGGTAATTAAACAAATGGGGTAAATATTCCTCGTCAAAAAACAGAAAAGGATTGTGATTTCTGACCTTATTTAGTAGCTTTTCGTTTTCTTTTAAAAGATTCCGGTATAGAGTATTTTCAATGGCTTTGTCTAAATTAAATACAAAAAGATGATAAGACCAATACCTCAAGTAAAACTTATTAAATTTTTTAAATTGATTTATAACCCATTGTTGTGATTTTTTGTCTAGATCGGTATTGATAAAACTTTGTGTCAACTTTATTCGTTGATCAATAATCTTTTTAAAATTTTTCAAAATACTGACTAATTTACCTTTTTTAACATACTTAATTATTTGATCTTTTACCCGTTGATCATCTTCAAAACTCTTATAACCCTTAAGGAAAGATTTCTCTGAAAAATAAAACAAACCTTTACTTTTAAACTCAAAAGTAGATTTATAAATACCAGTTTGGACTAAAAATGGATAATATATCGCGGTCAGGGACATGTCTCTTGATATATGGTTTATATATTGCTGATGAGGTTTTTTGACCTTATCTAATTTATCTAATGTAGTGATCGGTCTGCTTTGGGTAATATAAAATTTCCCATTTTCATAAGCCCATTCAATATCGCAAGGAAATCCGTAATGGTTTTCTATTTTTACAATCAGATCAGCCAATTCAAGTATTTGACTTTCCTTTAAAACTTGAGAAGACGCTTGCGGTTTATAGATTTCTTTCCACTCATTTTCTCCGCTTCTCGATTTATACAGACCTCTCTTTTGAGTATTTACCGTTGTATCAATTATTTTTCTTGGTTCCTTTTCAACAACATAAGAATCAGGAGTTATAGCTCCAGATACGATAGCTTCTCCAAGCCCAAAGCCAGCTTCGATAATGAGTTGATTTCTATCTTCTGTAATCGGATGGACTGAAAATGCTACCCCCGATACTTCCGACTGAACCATCTTCTGCACTACAACAGCTACAGAAATATCCGTGCCGTGAAGTTCTTTCTCAAAGCGATAAAAGATTGCCCTCGGAGTAAAGAGAGAAGACCAGCATTTCTTAACTTTATCGAGCAAGTCATCTTCCGTGGTGTTCAAATAGCTCTCAAGTTGACCCGCCCAAGCGTGCTCTGTTCCGTCTTCGGCCGTAGCAGAGGATCGGACAGCGACAAATTCTGTTTTAAGGAATTCGAACTCTTTTTTAATCTCGTTACAGATATCAGATAGAATCTTCTGTTTTTCTATAAGTCCTCGTATTTTTTCTGAAGCTCTCTCAACAGTGTGAATTGCTTTATGATCGACTGTCTTTAGAATTGCATCAATCTCCTGGGTTAAATCAGTCTCGTGGAGAAAGTGGTCAAAGGTGGCTGAGAGGATTACAAAACCATTGGGAACAGGAATTCCGACCCGTGTCATTTCACCCAAAGAGGCACCCTTGCCGCCTGCCTTGTCGGCGTCTTTTTTAGTCAGCTTACTAAAAGGAGAGGTATATTTCATTGTCTTAATTTAGCATTTTTACACCTTTTTACAATTTTGGATTAGTAAGGTGCTAGATCCCGTCGAAGTCTTCGGACTTCGGCGGGGTTTTGTTTTTCTGGCGACGACGATTTTTTGGTATTTTTTGATGGATTTATCTTGGCTAGGTTTAAGGAGATTTGAAACTTTTGCACACCTGTGGATAACAGGGTATAGGAGGTGGGAATAAGTGTTATATACTATTAGTCAAGTGGGAAGAAGTGGTAAAAAACAAACGAGCATAACGAGTATTGTTTTTACCACCCAGCACTTATTTTCCACACCAAACTTTGCATGAGGTTTGCTGCCATACCTGCAAAGTCGCGACTATTTTAAAAAATTGTAAGTGCTGGGTGGAGATTTTCTAAGTTTGCTTCACTCACTAAGAAAATCACCCATGTTTATAGGCGAGTATACACATACAGTAGACGAGAAGAAGCGCATCTCTCTGCCGTCGAAGTTCCGCAAGGAACTCGGCAAAAAAATCGTTGTTACCCACGGGTTGGACAACTGTTTGCTTGTTTATTCGCTTAGGTCGTGGGGCGAGATTGCTCAAAAGCTTGGTTCTCTTCCCATGGGGCAACGCGATACCAGAGGCTTCGGCCGGTTCATGCTTGCCGGCGCAGTGGAGATGGACGTGGATTCAATTGGTCGAATTTTGGTTCCGGAATTCTTGCGTGATTACGCTGACTTAAAAACCAAAGTGGTATTTGCCGGTGTCTATGACCGCATTGAAATTTGGAACGACAGGCAGTGGGTCCTGTATAAGAAGCGAATCGAGAAGGATGCCGATGGCATGGCGGAGAAATTGGGCGAAATCGGCGTGTTTTAAACCCCAATTTCCAACAAGTTCCATGAGCCATATCCCAGTTCTTTTAAATGAAGCAACAGAGGGCTTGGAGATTGCTGCTGGCGACGTGTTCGTTGATGCCACACTCGGCGCGGGCGGACACACTGAAGAAGTGTGCCGACTGTTCGGCCGAAGCGTCCGACTGATAGCGGTTGACCGAGACCAAGGCGCAATTGAGAGAAGTAGAAAAAGACTTGCCCAGTATCCTTGCGACGTAGTTTACGTAAACGACAATTTCAGGAATTTCTCGACGATACTGAACGACTTGTCTATGCCGGCGGTGGACAAAGTTTTGTTTGACCTCGGCTTCTCATCCGACCAACTGGTGCCGCCGGAAGAATTGGAGGACGAAGAGGGGAGGGGGTTTTCTTTTCAAAGGGACGAACCGCTTCTCATGACTTACGAAAGAGATCCGTCTGCCAGTTCTCTCACCGCGAAGGAAATAGTCAACGAATGGCCGGAAGAGAAATTGGCAGAGCTTCTGCGGGAGCTGGGGGAAGAGAAGTTTGCAAACCGAATTGCCGGAGCGATAGTTCTCCGCCGCAAGGAAAGAAACATAGAGACAAGCGGAGATCTGGCAAATGTTGTGAAGCAGGCAGTCCCGCCGAATTATGAAAGAGGCAGAATCCACCCGGCTACCAGAACTTTCCAAGCATTGCGGATCGCTGTCAATGGCGAACTTACTGCTCTCTCCGAAGCCCTGAAGGCCGCATGGAAGAGACTAAACCCGCAAGGCAGAATCGCAGTCATCAGCTTTAACAGTCTGGAAGACAGAATAGTCAAACGATATTTTAAAGAATTGAGCACACAGGGCGGGGAACTGATTGTAAAGAAGCCGATTACGGCAAGTGGCGACGAAATCAAGGCAAACCCTCGCGCCAGAAGCGCAAAGTTGCGAATTATTAAAAAAGAGAAATTTTCATGAGAGTAAATACTGCGGTACTTAAAGATACGAGAGTAATATTTTGGGGCATCGCCTGCCTTACTGCCGGCCTTGCGGTTTTTTATATCTTGGGCATCAACCAAACAGTGAGAAATGTCGCTGAACGGCAGATTCTTGAGACTGAACTGTCCTCCATTTCAAACAAAATAGCAGAGTTGGAATTTTCATACATTGCGCTAAAAAATAATATAACAATTAATACGGCTTTTGAGCTCGGCTTTGAACAGGTTAAAGAAGTTGTCTATGTCTCAAGGAAGCCAGCCGTTGCCTTCGCTTCAACTTTTCCTCAAACTCCATAGCAACAATACTGTATAATTTCTAACGGGATGAATCCCGTAAGAAATAGGAAATACTCCCTAGAAAGAAATTAAAACGGGGATTAAAGTTAATTATTTAAAAAAAGCCAAAATATTGGTTGCGATGCATAAGTATTTCCGTAATTAAACGGTTTCCGTTGTGCTAACACAACGAGTAAGGGTGATATGAACGGAGTTTTACAAGATAAACTGCATAATTTCTAACGGGATGAAACAACAGTCAGTACGGAGAATCCGAATAATTTCCACTGGCATCTTTTTGTTTGCTATGGTGCTTGTCAGCAGACTCTATTTTCTTCAAATAGTTTCGGGGGATGAACTTGCCGGCAGGGCCGACAGGCAGTACGTCCAGTCAAGCTACGATTACTTCAACCGCGGCTCCGTTTTTCTTACCAGCAAAACCGGTGAAAAGGTCTCTGCGGCAACGTTAAAGACCGGCTTCATCGTGGCGCTAAATCCGAAACTGATTGAAGACCCGGAGATGTTGTATAACACGCTTTTACCTTTGATTTCAATTGAAAACAGGGAGGCCTTTCTTGAGAAAGCGGAAAAGTCTGACGATACGTACGAACAAATAGCTCAAAAAATTCCAAAAGAAATTGCTGACGAGATTTCAGCTCTAAAAATACCCGGAGTTTCCATATATAAACAAAGATGGAGATATTATCCCGGCAACACTCTGGCGGCGCACACATTGGGCTTTATTGCATACAAGGAGGACGAATTGGCCGGAAGGTACGGCCTTGAGAGATATTATGAAGATACGCTGAATCGCAACAACGACTCGGTGTTTGTTAATTTCTTCGCAGAAATTTTTTCCAATGTTGAAAGCGGGGTGTCCGACGAAAAAAAATTGGAAGGAGACATCGTAACGAGCATTGAGCCGACAGTCGAGGCCTTTCTTGAGGAGGAGCTTCGTAAAATAAACGAGAAGTGGTCGTCCCAATATTCGGGAGGCATCATTATCAATCCGATGAATGGCGAAATTTACGCGATGGCCATTAATCCAACCTTTGACCCAAACAGCATCGGAAGCGCCAAAAATTCCGATATCTTCAAGAATCATCTCGTTGAGAGCGTGTATGAGATGGGCTCTATCATAAAACCTCTAACCATTGCCGCCGGTCTGGACGCGGGAGCCATAACCGCCAAGTCCACATACTTTGACGCCGGCTTTCTGACTCTCAACAACAAAACAATATCAAACTACGACGGTAGGGGGAGGGGACTGGTTTCTATGCAGGAGGTGCTCAATCAATCCCTCAACACCGGCGCCGCCTTTGCAGTCAGCGCCATGGGCAAGGGGACTTTTGCCAAATATATGTTTGATTTCGGAGTGGCTGAAGAGACCGGCATTGACCTGCCGAACGAGACTCACGGTCTTGTAGAGAACCTGAAAAGTCCACGCGATATTGAATACGCTACTGCTTCCTATGGCCAGGGTATGGCGCTCACCCCGATAGAAACCGTTCGCGCCATGGCGGCGCTTGGTAATGGCGGGATGCTCGTGAATCCCCACATTGTAACGAAAATAGATTACTCAATCGGCGGAGGCAAGAAAATTGTGCCCAATCCAAGTAAACAAGTTCTTACCAAAGAAACCTCCGAAGAGATTACCAGAATGTTGGTTCATGTGGTTGATAACGCGCTTCTCAACGGCCAAGCGAAAATTCCCAATTACAGCGTGGCGGCAAAAACGGGTACAGCCCAAGTTGCCAATCCCGAAGGCGGAGGATACTATACGGATGTGTTCCTTCACTCATTTTTCGGTTATTTTCCGGCTTATAATCCGCAATTCCTGGTGTTTCTGTACACTTTTGACCCCAAAGAGGTGAAATATGCTTCGGAAACGCTCACTGTCTCTTTCCTTGATATAACCAAATTTTTAATAAATTATTATGAAATACCGCCCGACCGTTAATCGTATAACATGTAACTTATAACACAAAACTTACAAAACCAATTTCTTACGGAATGAATCCCGTTAGAAATAGGAAATGCCAATAAACAAAAATTAGATATAAACAAGTCATGACTTTACTCGAAAAAGAAGCGGGGATAAGAAACTGGAGCTCAGGCATTTCCGTTGAAGAAAATGACTTTAGCCGTATTAATATAAGATGTATCGGTATGTCCAAATTGGCTTTACAAAATTAACTCATGGATTTCTTACGGGATGAAGCAAATTTTTAAGAAAATAATAGTTGCCGTGCTGACTTGGGAGGCGCGTCTTGTGTTGGCAAAATATAAGCCGAAAATTGTTGCTGTCACGGGAAGCGTCGGCAAGACGGGAAGCAAGGACGCCATATATTGTGTTTTGTCCAAATTCTTTTTTGTCCGTAAGAGTGAAAAAAGCTTCAACAGCGAAATCGGAGTACCGCTGGCCATCCTAGGTTTACCAAATGCATGGAGCAATCCACTCCTGTGGCTGACGAATCTATCGGAAGGGCTCATACTTATTTTGTTTAAAGCTAGATACCCGCAATGGCTTGTTCTTGAAGTTGGTGCGGACAGACCGGGAGATATTGCTGGAATTGCAAGGTGGCTTCGGCCGGACATTGTGGCCGTAACGAGGCTAGGCAAGACCCCAGTCCACATTGAATTTTTTGAATCAGCGGAGGAGCTCTTCAAAGAGAAGCGTTCTCTTATAAAATATCTTAAACCGGAAGGGTCGCTGGTTCTCAATTATGATGATGAGGATGTGCGCAAATTTTCCGAAAACTTCTCCGGAAATATAAAGTACTTCGGCCTAGAAACGCAGGCGGATATCTTTGGTTCATATTATGAAATTAATTACAAAGAAAAATCAGGAATAAAAATTCCTGCCGGATTTTCATACAAGGCGGATGCAAGTGGTTTGGTAAAAACCGTATCGGTGAATGGCTGCATAGGAAGGCAGTATATGTACGCTACTCTTTGTGCGTTGGCTGTAGGGCTTGCTCTTAAGCTTGACCTGCATGAAATGACGCAGGCATTAAGCGAGTTTGATCCGCCTCGGGGCAGAATGAACCTGATTTCCGGAATAAGAGATAGTCTTGTCATTGACGATTCGTACAATTCTTCGCCCGTAGCTCTTATGGAAGCGCTGGAGAGTCTAAAGTTTATTAAATCCTCCGGCAGGAAAATTGCGGTTCTGGGAGATATGCTTGAACTCGGGACCCATACGGTTGATGCCCACAGAGAGGCGGGAGAAAAGGCGGGGCAATTCTGCGATATTCTTGCTACGGTTGGATTGCGGGCGCAGAATATCGCGATGGGCGCAATTGAAGCTGGGATGAAAGACAAAAATATATTTCAATACGAGAATTCGCGCGAAGCCGGAAAGAAACTGAAATCCAAAATCGCCGAGGGTGATATTGTTTTAATAAAAGGTTCGCAGGGTGTCAGGATGGAGAGAGTGGTTGAGGCGGTGATGGCGCATCCTGAAAATAAGGAGAAAATCTTGGTGAGACAGGATGAGGAGTGGAAAAACAGATAAATTTATAATTGACTTAATTAATCTAATTTCTAAATAGGATAATATGGAAAATAAAAATCTAAATGATGATAATGATTTAGTTGATAGGAATGCAAAGAGGATGAAAGAATCTTCTAGTAAGAATCTTTCTGTAAAAAAACACCAGAGCCAAGTTCACTTGGCTTTTATTGGGGCAGTTGGTATCGTTTTGGGTGTATTTGTGGATAGTATCTTAAAACTTACAAATAACCTGTCTACTTGGGTGGTTATCGTAATCGGACTAATTTTGATGATTGCAACTGGACTATTGCTACAGAATTTGAGCAGGTAGAAGAGGGGAATTAAGAATCTGGAATAAGGAATAAAAAAACACCCCCCAACGTCCCATTAATACGGGAGTCGGGGGGTGTAATGCTGGGAGGTTCAGGCTCTTTGCCCGCCGAGCAGGAAGATTGCCAGAAAGGCAGCCAACACGCCGACGATTTGCTTCAACGTGTACTCGCCATTCTGTACCATGTGGTACACGACCGGCAGAGAGACCTGAACCATAATCATCATGACGAACAGCATACCAACCTGTTCCTTTGTTACCTTTGCTAGCATACTGTTGAAGGTCAAGAGCCCTGAAACTGCGACGACTCCCGCTGCCAGAGCGAATTCAATCCTTGCTGTATGCAAAGTCTGGAATCCGCTAGTGACAGCAAAGGGAATGATCACAGTCAGGGCAACGCAGGACTGAACCAGGGAGGCAACATTCCCGTTCAGTCCGCTTCTGTTCATCAGTAGCGGCCAGAAGCCGAAAAAGATGCCTGCCAGAATTGTTCGCGAGTAGAGGTCGGTCATATAGCCGTCCTTGCTTGAGGTTCGTTTTTCTGCTTACTATTATATCAAATTTACGGAAGTTGTCAAATTTTCTAATGTGCGCTTTGTGACCCCACGGGCCTGCCTGCCGGCAGGCAGGGAATCGGCTAGCTGTATTTTTTTGCTGAAAAATCATCCAGCCCGCCCTCGCACCAGTGCTCCGGGCTTCGATTCTCTCCACCCAGAGATCATGACGGGTACAGAAAAAGGCCCCACACAAAATGGAACCTTTTTCTGTACCCATGACCCTACGGGGAATCGAACCCCGGTTCCAGCCTTGAGAAGGCTGTGTCCTAACCGCTAGACGATAGGGCCTTAAAACAGAACAAATATATCATTTTTACAAGAAAAATGTTAGATTTTTTGCTTTATTTAATTTGTTATTCTAGTATTTTGCAAAACATTAGAATAGATAAGTTTGTGTTTTTATATACAGTTTGTTAGCATAACATAACTCCGGCACGGCGATTTGCCCCGCAATCTAAGTACCGAGCTGGGGTTGTCTGGTCGCGGGGAAGTGTCCAGACTTGTGTGGCTATGGTTAGCCTTATCGACCATTGAGTTGGTATCGGTGCATTACCATAAGCCATCAACCCTTCCGCGAGGAAGGCGTATATTACCCTCAACGCTGTATAAGTGTTTGAGGGTAACTTGTTTTTATACTTTCACCCTTGCCGCTCCCTGTCTTTTTTTCCACGACTCAAACTATTCTACTATTCGCGCGAATTAGAGATATGTTTAGGTTTTGTAATAATTTGGTTTTTTTATTTTACACCTAACATTTATAATGTTATTATTTTCTCGGAAACCTGAACCTTGGAGGGTGTATGGCAAGGAAAAAGAAGACTCAGCCACCCAAGTACTACGTGGAACCGATCCCGCTTGAGGGGTCCCCAGTCAATTCGTGGCTCGCCGAGAGGTTGGATGCGGAAAAGGACACCTTGAGTGCGTACGACGCTCAGGGGATCCATCACAACGTCTGGGTATGCGACCTCGAGACCATGAGACTTCTCAAGTTCATCGCCGAGAGCCGTGCGAGGGAGGGCTGGTCGTACGAGGTCTTCAACATGATGGATGACGGCCGCCTAAAGAAGATCAGGGGTGAGTATCGAGTCAAACAACCTCGCAGGGGAGTCTTCTTCCCGGCACCGACGCACTCCTGACATCGCAAGCCACTTCAAACCGCCCCCGCACATTGCGTGCGTGGGGCGGCTTTGTTTTACTGACTATTCTATTTGATATTTTGCGCAAAATATCAAATAGAATACAGTTTTACTTATGTATATTGAGCTTATTATAAGTTTCAGGTTATAATTAATCTCATGACCAAATTTTCTGAAAAAGTTTACAGTGTGGTATCAAAAATCCCAAAAGGGAAGACCCTAACGTACAAACAGGTTGCCCGTCTTGCCGGCAGGCCGAAAGCTTATAGAGCAGTAGGCAATATTTTAAATAAAAATACCAGCTCCAAAATTCCATGCCACAGAGTTATTCGTTCTGACGGCAAGATTGGAGGATACAGATGGGGAAGCCAGAAGAAAAAAGAAATACTCAAAAAAGAAAAAGTTATATAGCTTTTAACTCCTCATTTATCTTCTATATTTGTTGTTTTCTAATACTCAACCAACTATTTTCCTATTCGATCGAATTAGAGATGTGTTTGACGATGGGGTGAGTATTATTCGATGGGGAATACCACATCTGGAGACTTTTCTGTTCTCGGTCAACAATTCCAGCAGAATATAAAACTCCCAAATGTTTGGAAGTTGCTGTAAACGATAGTTTGATAGTATCAGCAATATCTCCAACCATTACCTTCTTTTTCTTTTTTAGGATTTTAATGATCTGAAGCCTCCTTCTGTTGGCCAGAGCTTTTAATATCTTTTCAGCTTCTTTTTCTATCATACAATCATAATAAACTATTTTCTAATTCGTACAAATTAGAAAATAGTGTATATGTTAGCTATGACTAGTTGCCGAACCAGCATTAGTGATTGTTTTTTAAGGCAACCAGTTTACATCCTAGACTTTACAAGTGTGGACAGTTCATTTATGTGGGCTTCTTTGTCTGCGGTCATTTTTTGCCAGAAGGCGAGCACTTCTGCGTCTCCCTCGGCGTCTTTGAGATATTCGTCTTTTATGCGCCAGAGACTTCTGTTTTCAACTGTAAGCTGAAGCAGGAGGTTGTATAAATTATTTTTGAGCATTTTGCAAAAGCTAGCTAATAATGATTGATTATATAACAAATCTCGTGCGAGATATTGGTTCCGCATGATGTGGGGCCGGTTTCTAATGGGGCGATGAAAGCATCAAAAAAAGCGAAAAGTCTCAAAAACCCATTGGTATAATAAATAACGATCGTTATTTATTATACCAATCCGGAAATTCAAAAAAAGTGATGGCAAGAGGGAGAGTGAATTGGGGAAAATCAATGAAATCTTACAACGGGACAAATGAAAAAGCGGGGCCGAGTTTGCTCATCGGCCCCGCTATGGGGAGTGAATGACGAGTCAGTCCCCAACGCGTTTGTCGTATCTGATCGTACGGTCGAAGGCATCATCTTCATTTACATCCTCGACCAGTTGACGGACTCTTTCCGTCTGCTGGTCTGGTCTCGATGCCTTCCTGCCGGACCGTTGAGGCCTGGGCGACCTCCGCACCTGACTTATTGGTGGGTCGGTGGCCTTCTGCCCAGCGGTCATAATGCGCCTCTTGAACTCCTTGAGGCTTTCCTTGGGGCCCCTGTACATCTCGTAGTACTCGTTCCAGGCCCTGTACCCGGCGGTTTGGTAGTCACCCTCCCGCTTGATCTCAAGGACTCTCCTATCGATCGCGGAACGGATTTCAACCTCGGCCATACCCTTGATGTTGGCCATTGTTCCTCTCCCGTGAACAATGTGAGACGACGTACGCCTTCTAATGTTTATTGTAGCATATTAGATATTAAAAGTCAATATAAAGTGTGGAAAAATTAGAAATATAGCTCTACGTAAGGGTTTTTTACAGGTAAAAAATTTTCGCATAGCTTATCCAGCCAAAACTAAAAACATTCTCATATTCTTAAGAATATGAGAATGTTTTATTTCTGAATTTATTAAAACAATGAATCAACGATATCTTTGATATCTTTGCCATCAGCTTTGCCTTTAAGCTCTTTGGCGATTGCACCCATAAGCATTCCTATTTTTGAAGGGTCTGTTATACCGAGTTCGTTTTTCTTCTTTTGGGCGATTGGTAATATTTCATCTTTGGACATCATTTTTGGGGCGTATTCTTCAAGGATTGCCAATTCCTTCTTTTC
Source organism: Candidatus Zambryskibacteria bacterium RIFCSPHIGHO2_01_FULL_43_25 (assembly GCA_001823695.1). Classification (GTDB taxonomy): domain Bacteria; phylum Patescibacteriota; class Minisyncoccia; order Phycocordibacterales; family Zambryskibacteraceae; genus MHVD01. Next base: position 33,796 of record MHVD01000015.1, read on the forward strand.
TTCATCTACCAAATCCTGACGGCCGCCTTTCTCAAACTGTTCAATTGAATCTTTGTGCTGTTTTATACTGCGCATAATGACGGCAACTGCTTCGTCATCAGCGAGCTTCTCTGTTGGCTTCCTTCGTTTGGCGACAAGTTCGTTTGTAAATGCTGCCAGAAGACCTCGCAGGGTATTGAGCCGGACTGTATCGCGGGCTTTCATAACCGCGGCTATTTCTTGTTGGATTTTGTCGTGCATGATAATTTCATTATAACTAATAACAAACAACCTACAACTTACAACAAAAAACAAAAGACGAAAAACTAAACATTATTATATTTGATATTTTGCGCAAAATATCAAATAGATAAGGTAAAAAATAAACGAAGTTTAGTTAACTATGCAAAGCCGGACTTTGCATAAACTAAAATTCTCCCAATAAGGTATAAGCTACAACCATAGCCAGTAATACTAAAATCCCCGCTAACTCTGGTTTAATACCAATTCTGAACGTTTCTTTACCCTGCATATTACAAAGAATTAAAACAAAAATGTGCCATATACCAACTAAACTAAAAAATATAACGGTATTTTGTAGAACGTGGCTAATCATTTATCTAACTTTCTAAGTATCTCTATCTGCTTAGCTAATATAACCGCCAATATAAAAACTATAAACCATTGTGATGTTTCTTGAATATAGAGAAAGCCAAGAATCACTACAACCGCAAACCAAGCTATTGGATATTTATTCATAATTAAATTATATCACTCTTCATCAATAACAAACTGGTACTCATAATTCAAGCGGGTATCAGTTGAGGAAGTATTTTCTCTAGGAACAATATTTATAAGAGTTACTCTAAAGTTTTTTCTATAGATATCTATAACACGCGAGTTATTGGGAGAGGTCTGGTAGAAAGTAAACAAGTCCTTTTCCTTAGGTTCTAATTGGTATGAATATGCAGAACCACTACTCTGTGGAGCCATTTCATCTGGCAATTGAGAAAAAGCCATATTTCTAACTAAAGTTATTTGATGGGCAGGGTCAGGATTTTCAAAGGTCTTAAATGGTCTTAATGTCCCACCTCCCAACTGAATAACATTTGTTTCCTGCGGATATCCTCTTAGAAATATACTTGCTGTAAAGTCAGAGGTTAAAGGTTTTCCAAGAGGATTATCAACCCAGCCAAAACGGACAAAGACACCATAAATTGCAGCAAAAAAAAGCAATGCAATACCTATTCCCCGCAAGGCTTTTAGTAGGGCAAAATACCATTTACCCAACTTTAAGTCCTTTATTATACCACCAAGTGTTTTTTCAGGGTCAAATTCACCCATAAGGAGTAGTAACCCTACTATAATAGCAAAAAAATAAACTACTTATTACAGTGGTATAAGTACAAAAAAATAAAAGCTAAGTAGCCAACAAGCTAGAAAGCTTATAAGCTAGTCTGTTATAATAGACCAAATGCAGACGATTCTCATTGTTCTAATAGTTTTTTTGGTCCTTCTTTCGGGGGCGCTTTTTTGGTTACTTTTTCGCGGACACAGAAAAGAGAATGGGCAAGATGGGATGGTGCTTCTACAGAACCAATTTAACGACCTTATACGAACCATAGACAGCAAACTGGGCGAATCACGCAAGGAAATGAGCGAGGCCGTTAAACACCAATTTAGCGAATCCCAGCGGCTCATAAGAGAGATAAATGAGGAAGTTAGCAAGAATCTTCTTGAGGTTGCCAAAGAACAGACCAAAGCAAATGAAGCCACGCGTCAGTTTGTGACAATTGCGGAACAATTGGCGAATTTGGAAAAGGTTTTGAAGCATCAGAAACAAAGAGGGAATCTGGGCGAGGCATCGCTCAAGCTCATTCTTGAAAATATACTGCCGCCAACTTCTTTCAAAATGCAGTATGAGTTTCCCGGCGGCGATGTCGTGGACGCGGTGATTATCACAAAAGACGGATTTATACCGATAGATGCCAAATTCTCGCTGGATAATTATCAGCGGGTTACGCAGGCAGTTGATGAAAATCAGAGGGAAGAGCTAGAAAAAGAATTCAGGAACGATTTGAAAAAGAGGATTGACGAAACCTCCAAGTATGTGCGGCCCAGCGACGGCACATTGCCATTTGCCTTTATGTATATTCCAGCGGAGGCGATCTACTACGACCTGCTTATAAACGAAGTTGGGGCGGTGAAAGTGAATACCCGCAACCTGATTGACTACGCTTACAATGAAAGGAAAGTGATTATCGTGTCGCCGACAACTTTCGCGGCGTATCTGCAATCAGTTTTGTATGGATTTAGAGCGTTCAAGATTGAAGAGAGCGCAAAGGACATAATGAAGCGGGTAGGGGAACTGGGCAGGCATCTCAAAGCGCACGATGACTATATGGGCAAACTAGGCAGTTCAATATCAACAACTGTAAACCATTACAATGCCGCTTATAAAGAGCTTGGAAAGATAGACAAGGATGTGGTTCGCATCACGGGAGAATCTCCGGGGATAGAGCCAGTAGTGCTGGATAGGCCTAGCACGGAATAAAGAATCAGGAATAAAGAATACAAAAAGAGAAGCAATCTTAATTGACAACATACTAACAAACTTAAGTTTGTTAGTATGTTGTATTTGTGATGTAGTTATATAAAAAGAAACCCGCCTCTCTAGTCGGAGGCGGGTCAGCTCCGATTTCTTTTCTCCGGCTTGAACCTGATGGCTACAACGATGGCAACAACAGCAACAGCTGCGGTGCCGCAGATGACGAGAATGGACACTGTGTCGGCGGACATCGTTCACCTTGTTGTTGTGAGTGGGTTCTATGTTTCCAAAAGTATAATAGCATACTAAATATATATTTGTCAAATCTAAAACATGATCTCATAAAATACAGCTTTCACACTTGCTTTAGTAAGTATTATCCAGTAATATATTGCCTCGTATGGTCCCGTAAGAAACCCTGCCTGTGCAGGCAGGCGCGGTCACGGTTTCAGTTGGAACTGAATAATAGGCATGTCTTATAAGGGGTATAATATTTACAAATATAATTTTTAGCAGGGTGCGGCTGACCGCGACCTGTTTCTAACGGGATGGCAGATAAAAAAGAAACTATCAAAAAAGCTACAAGTGCTCCTAAAAAGAGCTCGGCTAAAGTTGTGGCAAAAGAAAAACCTGCGACCAAGGGTGGGAAGGTGGAATCGGCTGTTATATTTACAGGAGGCAAGCAATATATCGTTTCGTCAGGAGACAGATTGAAGATTGAAAAGATAAAAGGGGATTATAAAGAGGGCGACAAGGTGAAGTTTGATAAAGTATTACTTACCGTAAATGGCGGTAAAGCGACACTGGGCAACCCCTTTATTTCCGGCGCGTCAGTTTCGGCGACAATTTCAAAGATAGGAAAAGCCAAGAAGGTTACGGTTATAAAATATAAACAAAAAAGCCGATATTTCAAAAAGCGAGGACACAGGCAGCCATTTTTTGAAGTTGTGATTGACTAGCGTTAAAGAACTAATTTTGATTTGGGGAAAATTGGAATCATCACATATTTTTGCTATAGCAAAAATATGTGATGATTTTCCTAACTAGGAAATTTCGCATTAGGGCATCCTATCCAAGGGCGACATCGTTTAATTGTATTAGCCGCCAAGAGGGTGAAGAGGAGCTTATTGTGTAACTGCGGAAAATCCCCAGTCTCCAATAAATTGTTAATGGTATAATAAATAACGATCGTTATTTATTATACCAATTAGAAAAACGTCAAAATTTAAGGAAACGTCAAGATTCTGTTATTAAGAAATCAATGCCTGTTTTTAAGGGCGTTCTCCAGGGTGTCCGGGTCAGAATATTCAAGTTCGGTGCCGGTGGAAAGCCCCCGGCCGAGAGTTGAGAGGGTAATTTTGTGCTTTTTAGCTATCGGCGCAAGCAATCCCTGCAAGTATCTCGCGGTATTGTCTCCTTCGGCGTTTACATTCATTGCAAGAATTATTTCTTTCAATCCGCTTTCTCCGACGGTATGTTTTTCAATCACTTTTTTTAACTCACTTTCCCGGATTTTCTTATTTGGCTCCTTTTCCAAAATGGGCACAGTTCCGCCGAGCACAAAGTAAAATCCCTTAAAAAGACCGGTTTTTTCCACACTTTCAAAGTCAATATCTCGGGCGACAATCATCAGAATTCCTCTGTCCCGATTTTTATCTCGGCATATTGGGCATGTGGGGGAGTTTCCTTTCTCTTTCGTAAAAAAACGGAAACAGGTATCGCAGGAAATAATATCAGAGCCGAGCTCGGTAAGGGTTTTAACAAGTTCGCCTCTAAGACCGGAATTGCGCGATATTAAAAAGTAAACAAGGCGCCTGGCCTGTCTTGGGCCGATACCGGGAAATTCCGAAAATAATTTGGCTAGTCTTTCTATACTGTTCATCTCATCTTTTCTTCTCCCATCTGTCCTTGTCCCTGCCGTAACACTTATCCATGACTTTTTTAAAACTATCATCCAGGTCTACCTTATGTGAATTCGCCAGACAAATGATGGTAAAAATTATATCGCCCATTTCATCAGCCATTTCTTTCTTGTCTTCAGAAGATTTTTTCTTCTTTGGACCGTAAATGTGATTTAATTCTCTAGCTAATTCGCCAACCTCTTCTGTTAATCTGGCTAAAATTTCTAACGGCTTAAAATACTCAACTTTGTATTGTTTTACCCAATCATCTACTTGTTTCTGTAAATTGTTCATTTTTTATGTTTTGTGTTTGAAAGAAAAGCTAATCAGCTGATTAGCTAGAAAGCTATAATGTCTCAAACTCCTGTTCGGCTCCGCCGAAGTCGGATTTCTCAACACTTTGGAATGTCACCTTTTTATCATTGAAGAAAAGGGTAACTTTGCCAGTCTCGCCGTTTCTGTGCTTTTCAATCAATATTTCCGCAATATTTGTTTTTTCCGATTCTTCTTTGTACCTGTCTTCTCTATGTATAAACATAACGACATCAGCGTCTTGTTCAATAGAACCGGAGTCTCTCAAGTCCGAAAGGCGGGGCCTGCCGCCGCGGCTCTCTATTGCGCGGGAAAGCTGGGAGAGCGCCAGCACAGGGATATCGAGCTCTCTTGCCAAGTTTTTAAGAGAACGGGATATCTCCGTAACTTGCTGAACCAAAGTGTCTTGGTTGCGCGATTGGGTGGGGAGCATCAGCTGAAGATAATCTACAACCACCAGCCCCAGCCCTTTCTCGCTTTTGAGCCGGCGAGCAACGGAACGCATCTTGAGAATATTATTTCCGGGCTGGTCATCTATGAAAATCGGCGCTTGAGAGAGCTTGTCCAGCGACTGCCGGATAGCGGCAAACTCATCTTCTCTGGTGAGTTTTCCTGTACGCAATTTCCAAGCATCCACGTTTGACTGAGCGGCAAGCATTCTGTCCACAAGCTGTTGGGAGCTCATTTCCAGAGAGAATATTGCCACGGGAGTGTTATGATTTACAGCAGTTTGCCTGATGATATCTAAGGCCAGCGAAGTCTTTCCCATTGAAGGTCTGGACGCCAGAATTATTAAATCGGATTTTTGAAAACCGGAAAGCTTACTGTCAAGCTCGGGGAAACCGGTGGGAATGCCCCGAAGACCGCTTTTCGCGTTGTGGAGCCGGTCCAGTCTCTCCCAGGCCTCTGCCAGTTCATCTTTCAATTCTCTGACGGAAAAAACGCTTCCGCTTGAAGTGACGTCGTAGATTTTTTTCTCGGCTTTATCCAAAACTTCTTCCAGATCGTGGGCTTCCTCAAAACCCAAAGCGCCGATATATTCGGAAGCTTCAATAAGGCGACGCATCATGTGCTTTTTCTGCACTATTTCCGCATAGTGCTTCAAGTTTGAGGAAGTCGGCACCATATGGACAACCTCCGTAAGGTAGCTTCCTCCGCCGATTTGCTCCAAAAGGCCTTTTTCTTTCAGACGCTGGGAGAGAGAAAGGAAATCTATCGGATTGTGTTTGGCGAAGAGCTCAAGCATCGTTTCAAAGATGATGCCGTTTTTTTCCGAATAAAAAGATTTCGGCGAGGCAAGGTCGATTATCTCGTAGAGGCCGTCGGGGCGAAGCATTATTGACCCCAGAAGAGCCATTTCTGCTTCAATGCTTTGCGGAGGTATTCGTAATTTTTCTTTGGAGACTCCCGCCATCGTGCACACATATTATCACAGGGCAGGGAAGCGCGACAAAGGCTGTTTTACTGCACAAGCTGTGGGGAAGGTGGGGACAAATAAGAATTAGGAATAAGGAATTAAGAATGACCTGTTTCTAACGGGATGAAAACAAATTAGCTTTTAAGTGCTTGCCCATTCAAGTTTTACGAAGCAAAAATTGTTTGGGTCAGCTGTCAGCTATCAGTCCGTCAGTTGACGGATTAAACCAAGCTAGAGAGTTTTTTGAATACAAGGGCGCCCTCAGGAGTGTCGGAGACCATATAGCCGCGACTTTCAATTTCTTCACGCAAACTGTCAGAAATTTTCCAATCTTTTACATCACGAGCTCTCTTTCTCTCTTCAATCAGGGCGGTGGTTTCAGAGTCGATGCTGCTTACTTCCTTTGCTAACCTCTCTATTGAAAGTCCTGTCAGAGAATCTATTGCCACAATTGTCGCGGCGGCATCGGCAGTCGGTTCTTTTTCTATCAGATGATGCAATCTTGCCAAGGCGTAGGCGGTGTTAAAATCGTTCTGGAAGTCTCCCAAAATATCGTTAATTATGTCTTGTTTTATCTTTCCGCCGCTGTATCTGGCGACAAAGTGCACAAGCGATTCAAATGCAATCTGTGTCCCTTCCACAGCCTTGAAAGTAAAATTAGCCGGTGTTCGGTAGTGAGAAGTCAAAAGCCAGTAACGGTACGAAAGCGGATGAATCTCTCTTTTCATCAGATCGGTGACTCGCATAAAATTTCCTTCGGACTTTGCCATTTTCTTGCTCTCAACAGTGATGAAGGCGTTGTGAAGCCAGTAATTTACGAATGTCTTGCCGGTGGCGCATTCCGACTGGGCTATCTCGTTGTTGTGATGTACCGGAATATGGTCAATGCCGCCAGTGTGAATATCAAAAGTCTCTCCGAGATACTTTATTGACATAGCGGAGCACTCAATGTGCCAGCCGGGGAAGCCGATACCCCAAGGCGAATCCCATTCCTGCTGTCTTTTTTCGCTAGTGTCGGGTGAAAATTTCCAAAGGGCAAAGTCCGCCGGGTTCTTTTTTTCGGGATTGGCTTCCACTCGCGCGCCCTCTCTCTGACCTTCTATGTCAATTGACCCCAACTTCCCGTATTGCTTGAACTTTGAGGTGTCAAAGTAAACTCCGTCAGAAATTTTGTATGTAAAGCCCCCTTGCTCCAGTTTCTTTATAAGCTCAATCTGCTCGTCTATATGCTCCGTCGCTCTGGGAAATTTCGTTCCGGCAGTTTCTATATTCAGTCTCTCCAAATCCTGAAAGAACGCATCGCTGTAATGCCGGATTATATCTTCGGCGCTTTTTCCTTCTCTTTGCGCCCCTTCTTCAATTTTGTCCTGCCCCAAGTCGCCGTTGCCGGTCAAGTGGCCAACGTCGGTGATGTTCATTACCTGGTTGACTTTGTATCCGGAATTTTCAAAAGTTCGGCGGATTATATCGGCAAAAACAAACGATCTCATATTGCCGATATGAGCATAGTCGTAGACCGTAGGTCCACAGTGGTACATTGAAACCTCGCCTTGTTTTAACGGCGCAAATTCTTCTTTTTTTCCTGATAGGGTATTGTAAAGGTGGATAATCATAAAGTTAGGAATAAAGAATTGAGAATAAAGAATTATGAATAGAAATTAATTGGCTGAGTTTGGGTTGTTCATTATTCCTAATTCCTTGTTCATAATTCCGCGACAAGCCGATACGGCGTTACAACCACCTTTTTGATTTGAAAAAGATTAACATCAGAGCTACCGCTCCGGCCATTATAGCCATAACTATCCAGAAATCTAAAGGTCGTCCGACTATCGGTAGATAAACGGTATTCATCCCGAATATTGACGCGATAAGAGAAAGGGGAAAAGTCGCAAAGGCCATTATTGTGAGTACTTTCATTGTTTCGTTTTGCTTTGTCGAAAGAAGGGAATTGTTGGTCTCTCTCAACTCTGTAACCGATTCAAGACTGTTGTTTATCATATGCTGAATTTTGAAATACTCTTGAAAGGCCGCTCTAGCCAGCACAGAGAACTGGTCTCCGAACATGCTTTTGCCGTATACGTCCAGAGATTCCAGCACTTCTCTATGGAAATCGGTTATCTTTTTGAAATTAAGCAAGACTCGACTGATGTGCGAGAGGGAAATAACCATCTCTCTTTCTTTGCCTATAAAGATTTCCTCTTCCACCTTCGCTACCCAGTCTTCGGTAAAGGCCAGCTCATCCGAGAGGGCCTTGTACATTTCGTTTACCATTGCGAAAAACATTACCGATGAGGCGCCGGCGCTCTCGCCCTTGTCCAAGACGGAACTCACCTCGACCATCTTTTTGAATTTCTCAAGAGCGTCTATAGTGTCGTACCTTGCCGTGATGACGAAATTTCGCCCTACCAAAAAATCAACTTCTTGTTTTGTGCTTTCCGAGTGGCTGTGCTTAAAGACCGGAAATTGCAAAATTATGTATAAAAAATCTTTGTAAAAATCAATTCTTGACTTAACTGATGGGGAAGAGAGCTCATTTGCCGCTTCAGGGTTTATGCCGAATTCCTCCATTATGGACTTTATTTCTTCGGCTTCCGGATTTTGCAAATCAACCCAAACAGCGTCATTATAATTGTACCTGTTTATCATTTGAGAAAATTATACCCCATTAGATAGGTTGTATAAAGGAAGATTCCAGCGGGCATTTAACTTTTTTACCAATCAGGACAAGCCCCGACTTGTACGGATGTTTCCTGATGTGGCAGTGTAAAAAGTTTGTTATACTATTCCCATTCCGCAAATTTATGACACGATTTGTAAAATACGTCAGAGAAAATTTACACGTCGCCCTTGCCGTTGTATTTGTTATTCTGGTCACTTTTTTCATCGGCCTGCGATATGGTGAATCAAGAATTCCCCAGTCAGTTCTGGTATCTGCGCTTGATAATAAGGAGGCAAACAAGCCGGGAGCCGTAGATTTCTCGCCGTTTTGGAAGGCCTGGAACATACTCAATGATAAGTATGTGCCGGCTACCACGACAGAGGAGATCACCGACCAAGACAAGGTCTGGGGCGCGATAAAGGGGTTGGCCGACTCTCTGGGCGACCCATATACGACCTTTTTCCCTCCTGTTGAATCGGAAATATTTGAATCAGACGTCAGAGGCAACTTTGAGGGGGTGGGGATGGAAATCGGCTTGAGAGACGAAGTGCTCACCGTTATTGCTCCGCTTAGGGGTACTCCGGCGTATGAAGCTGGTATAAAAGCCGGCGATAAAATTATAAAAATAGGAGACAAATCCACACTAAATATCAGCGCCGACGAAGCGATAACTTACATTCGGGGAAAAAGAGGAACGCCGGTAACTTTCACCATTTTGCGAAATGGTTCCGACGACCCGATAGAGATAACGGTTATCCGCGATATTATAGACATTCCGACGATAGAGAGGGAGCTTTTGCCCAACGGAGTGTTTGTAATTGAACTCTATAATTTCTCTTCAGTTTCTCCCAATCTATTCAGACAAGCGCTTCGGGAATTTATTGTATCAGGAAGCGACAAACTGCTGCTTGATCTTCGGGGCAACCCAGGAGGGTATCTGGAAGCGTCAATAGACATGGCTAGCTGGTTTCTTCCTCCTGGCAGGGTGATTGTAAAGGAAGATTTTGGAGCTGCCGGCGAGGGAACAATATACAGAAGCAAGGGTTATGACATCTTTAATGAGAATTTGAAATTTGTCATTTTGATTGACGGCGGTTCTGCTTCGGCTTCGGAGATTTTGGCCGGGGCGCTGAAAGAATACGGCGTGGCGAAACTCGTGGGTTCAAGAACTTTCGGCAAGGGGTCGGTGCAGGAGTTGATTGATATAACTTCCGACACTTCGCTTAAGGTGACTATAGCCCAATGGCTGACTCCCAATGGGGTATCAATATCGGACGGCGGTTTGACTCCGGATGTAGAGGTGGCCGTGACGAAAGAAGATATTGACCGCGGGCGCGACGCTCAACTGGAGAAGGCCATAGAAGTGTTGCTTTCTTGGGGGAAATAGGTAGTATGGTTGTCTGTAGTTTGAATATAAGTCCCGTTAGAAACTGCGGGGAACGAATCGGGATAACATGAAAATGATAAATCCTGTAGTAGAAAATGACATTGTAGAAACTAGGAAAAGGGAGATACTTTAAAAAATAATGGAGGCAAATTTATCAATTATAATTACAAGACAAATTACTCGTAAGGAGTAATGTCATTTTTCACTACAGGATGAAAGTCATACTCTTAAAAGATATTGCCAAAATCGGCCATAAATACGAAGTGAAAAATGTCGCCGAAGGGTATGCGCAGAACTTTCTTTTTCCAAGAGGATTGGCAAAGATGGCTACTAGTTCCGCAATAAATGAGTTGGAAGTTCTGAAAAGACAGCACGAGGAGGAAAGAAAGATAAGAGAGGATTTACTTTTGAAAAACTTAGGAGACGTAGAGTCGCTTATCATTGAAACCGAAGAAAAAGCCAATGACCAAGGTCACTTATTTGCTGGTATTAATGCGCTGGAAATAGCAGAGATTATAAAAGAAAAAAGCAGACTGGATATTCCTGTTCAATGCATTGAGCTTGAAAAGCCGATAAAGGAAATCGGAGAACACAAAATTCCTCTGAAAATTCAGGACAAAAAAGCGGAGTTTACTTTAGTAGTAAAAGCAAAAGTATAGTTTTTACGTCAGGGTGTTGAGAAATGCCGAGAAGTTAGTTTACGTGTACTACTTTTTTGGTAACGAATTTGTTGTCAAAGTGAGTCTTTCTTTTTTCCGTAATTGCGACGACTCCGTCTTTGAGAGAAAACAGCGTGTGGTCTCTGCCGATTGATACATTTCGGCCGGGCAGAATCTTGGTTCCTCTTTGGCGCACCAAAATAGAGCCGACGCGGGCCAGAGAGCCGGGCGGCAGTTTTATACCAAGGTATTTAGGATTTGAATCTCGGCCGTTTTTTGTTGAACCGGCGGCCTTTTTATGTGCCATGTTTGTTTTTTACTTAAAACTTGAAGCTTATAGCAATAAACTACAGGATTATATACAATAAGCTCGTATACAAGTTATGAGTATAGATAATAAGGAGAACGGAGTCAAGGACCAGAGAGACCCTCTTGAAGAGGAGTTTGTGCTTGTCGGCAAAGATGACAAAAGAGTGGAAAAAAGACGCGTCTTTGCCATGTTCACGGTGATTCTTCTTCTCGTGGCCTTCGGCTCATTCGGATTGGGCCGCCTGTCTTCCTACCAAGACCAGAAAGCGCCGACCACAATACGGATGTCCGACCAGTCTGTGCCGATGCAGAACTCCGTACTCGGCGCATCTTCCGGTAGCAGCTTGGTAACTGAAGAGACAGAACCCGCCAATACCGGAGCGGGGGGCGGGGCAGTGGTAGCCTCAAAAAATAGCGACAAATATCATTATCCTTGGTGCTCTGGCGCAAAAAACATATCCGAAGCCAACAAAATAACATTCTCCTCCATTGAAGAGGCAAAAAAGGCCGGTTACAAACCCGCATCAAACTGTAAGGGGCTTAAATAAATTTCTAATTACTAATTTCTAATTGACCTAAAGCAACCACGGGGAATAAAGAATTACGAATTAAGAATGAAGAAACCCCGACCCCCGCTCCGTCAGTTGACGGATACGGGAGTCGGGGTTCGGGGTACGCATATTACTCCGAGGGGAGAAATGAGAAGCCCCCGACACTTCGGTGTCGGGGGCAAGGTTGTTGTGGACCGATCAGAGGAACACAGCCCGCTCGAACTGACTCAGAGCTGGACGGGGGACTCGTTCGTCGTTCACGAGATGTACCCAGAGGTCGTACCATTCCTTGTGGTACTCCATCCATCCGAATCCGGAATCTCGCACCGTCTGATGAGCGCCGAAGCCCTCACTCTGAACATGACGGAGCGTATCACGGAGCTGTCTGACTGGGGTCACTTTCTCCTCGACCCACCTCTCGAAGAGTTCGGGGTACGCCAGCCAGAGATCCCAAACCCCGAACCCGAAGAGTGCGAGTTTGTGAATCACGTATCTCGGGTTGCTCTCCGAGAAGAGCTCCTCATCGAGCTGATGCTCTCGCAGAGCATTCCTGATCGACTGGTAGGACATGATCCCTCCTGGAGTGTGCGGTTAGACCGCACCCCTCTCAAGCGAGAGACCATTCACTTCTCGAGTGCGGTAGTTGTCTTTCGAGACCGCTTAGCTACTTAGCATTGTTGCCTCCAATATTGAGGTTCAAGGGTCTTTGTATATACTACTATAACTACAACAATATGTCAAATCAAATGAAAGTCTACATGTTTTCGCAAAAAATAGCAAATTCATATTGAAACATAGCCTAATTTAATGTAAAATTCCGCTGTATTTCTTTTTATGTCAGCGGTGTCTGCGATTAAAAAGCGAACAGCAAAACTAATAACCACTCTATCAGTGGGCTTTTTCTTGGCAATAAGGCAAGTCAGAAGGTCAAGCAAAGCCACGACGATTCTCATTATTTCGGTAATGGCGCTGACCTTTCTCAATTTGGTGGTTATAAGGGGGGTCTTAGTCGGTCTTATAGAGGGCGTTACCCAGGTTTATGATGAGTATTACAGCGGCGATATTTTCGTGAGCAATCTCTCCAAGAAAGAATATATTGAAGACAGTCCGTCTGTTATCTCAAAAATTGAAAATTTGCCGTGGGTTACGTCATATACCGCCAGATACATAGAGTCAGGTTTGATTGAGGCCGATTACAAAACCAGAGTTGATTTGACCGAAGACACAAACAATGCGGCCGGAGCCATTGCCGGAATAAACCCTCTCAAAGAAAATGAGACGACCAACCTGTCGGACAAAGTTGTTGAGGGAGAATTTCTCGGGCCGAACGATACCGACTACATAATGCTCGGTTCAAGTTTGCTTAAGAAATATGTACCCGTTGATTCAGCCAGCTTTTCTTTCCTTGAAAATGTGGAGCCGGGGACGAAAGTCAGGGTGACAGTCGGCGGCAACACTAAGGAAATGACCGTAAAAGGCATAATAAGAAGCAAGGCGGACGAGGTTGACTTCAGGGCTTACATACTGGACTCCGTAATGAGAGGCCTTATCGGCAGGACTGATTACAATGTGGATGAAATAGCCGTGAAGATTACTCCAAAGACAGATCCCTATCTAGTCAAAAACGCTCTTTTGGGGAGCGGAGTAGGAGAAGTGGCTCGTGTTCAGACAGCCGCAGAAGGCCTGCCGAAATTTGTTATAGACATAAAAAACACTTTCGGACTTCTGGGCAATGTCGTCGGCTCTATCGGCTTAGTTGTCGCTACCATCACGATATTTATTGTTATATTTATCAACGCCATAACCCGCAGAAAGTACATCGGCATATTGAAAGGAATCGGTATAGACAAGAGAGCGATAGAGTTTTCGTACGTCCTGATTTCAATCTTCTATGCGGCTGTCGGTATAGCGGTTGGACTTTTGGTGTTGTACGGATTTCTTGTCCCGTATATCAATGTTCATCCAATCCAGTTTCCCTTTAGCGACGGCATACTGGTGGCTGAAATACCGAACACTGCTCTGCGGGCGGTTATACTCTTGGTCGTGACGCTTATAGCCGGTTATATACCGGCGCGCATAGTTGTGAAGCAAAACACCCTGGACGCGATCTTGGGCAAGACAAAATAAATAATTTTTTAACGGGATGGATATCGTTATTGCAAAAAAAATAAGAAAATCTTTTCATGATGGTGAGAAAGAACTTGCTGTTTTGAAAGGGCTTGACCTTTCTGTCAAAAGGGGAGAATTCTTATCAATAACCGGCCGATCCGGTTCGGGTAAGAGCACCCTTCTTTATCAGCTGGGACTTCTTGACAGTCCGAACTCGGGAGAAATTTATATTGATGGCATTGAGATTACTTCGCTCTCCAACGACGAGAGAACAATGATGCGGCTTGGAGAGCTGGGGTACATTTTCCAAGATTATGCTCTGGTGCCGGAGTTGTCAGCTCTCGAAAACGTTTTGGTCCCGCTTCTGATGCAGGGCCTGAGCGCGGACAAAGCCAGGGAAAAAGCCAAACTTTCTCTTGAGAAAATAGGCCTCAGCGATCGGTTTGACCACTTGCCGAACCAGCTTTCCGGAGGGGAACAGCAGAGAGTTGCCATTGCCCGAGCGGTAGCTCATGACCCGAAGATTATCTTTGCCGACGAGCCGACAGCCAACCTGGACAGCGAAACGGCGGATGTAGTTCTCCAAAATTTTCTTGACCTCAACCGAGAAGGGCAGACGATAATAATGGTGACTCACGAGCCTGAGTATGCGTCCTTAACTCATCGCATCGTCCAGCTTTCGGATGGCGTTATTGCTTCAGAAGTAGTAAATTAAAGAAAAAATGAATCCCGTAAGAAATAGGAAATGTAACATATATGAAAATAAAAAAGCAAACAATTTATATACTCGAAAAAGGAGATGCGGCTGGTTGTGGGACATAAACATTTCCGTAGTTAAATAGTTGGTAGGTATATTAATATTGAGCAAATAAGAAAAATTCATTTAAATTTTACAAGACAAACTAAATAATTTCTAACGGGATGAAAGAAAAAATAAAAAAAGTTACTGAAAACATAAAAAGACACAAGATTATTTCTGCTGTTGCGCTTATGGTCATAATTGCAGTTATCGCGGGAATTGCCGGCAGGAGCGGAAATGGCAAGGAATACGTTACTGTTGATAGTGGAGAAGTGGTTGTCGAAGTAGCTGTTACAGGCAAGGTGAAGGCCCTCCGCGACGTATCGCTGTCTTTCGAAAAGGCCGGTAGAATCGCTTACGCGCCATTTTCAATCGGGGACGCGGTAAGCGCGAGCCAAGTTTTAGCTTCTTTGGACAAGTCTCAAGCGAACGCTGACTTGCTGAAGGCTCGCGCCGCGCTTCAAGTTGAGGAGGTTGCACTTACAAAACTCAAGCAAAGCGCTCCAAATGACTACAATGACGCCAAAGCGAATCTCGTCGCCTCCATTGAGGATGCTTATGTGAAAACTGACGATGCCGTGAGAAACAACGCCGATCAATTTTTTAAGAATCCAAGAACGAGCGCTAATTACCTTGAATTTTCTTTTATCGACGGAGGCACTATTTATAATTTCCCGATTGATACGGATTTGAAGATAAAGATTAATAACGAAAGGTACGCTTTGGAACTGTCGCTGAATAAATGGCAGGCGGGCCTGCTGTCCGTAAATTCGGCGCCTTTACTTGATTCGTTTGTCGCCGAAGCTGAGTCCGTTCTCAAGCAAGCAAACATTTTCTTAAACGACCTAGCGCTGGCCGCCAATTCCATTGTCCCGTCAGAATTCCAGTATGAGGCGACTATCAGCGGGTATAAGACGACTATAACAGGGGCAAGAAGCGGGGTGGGGGGTGCTCTCGCAAGCTTGATCGCTGCAAAGCAGAGTTGGAATGCCGCACCTCAGATTATAACTGGAGGACAGGGCGGCTATGATGACGTCTTGTCGCAAGAGGCGAAAGTAGCCCAAGCAGAGGCCACAGTTAAAGCCGCAGAAGTTGATTTGTTGAAAACTGAAATTCGTTCTCCCATAGACGGGGTATTGTCAGTGCAAAATGGCGAAGTCGGTGAAATAGCCACAGTCAATACGCCAATTGTAGGCATAATTTCGGACAAACAATTTGAAATTGAAGCTGATGTCTCAGAGGTTAATGTGGGTAAAATTGGCATTGGAAATGAAGTCAGTATTACCTTTGACGCTTTCTTGGGCCAAGTATTTACGGGAGAAGTTTTCAGCATAGAACCTTCTGAAACGATTGTTGACGGGGTGGTTAATTTTAAAACTAAAATTCGCATACCAGAGAATTCTGTTGGGCTCAAGAACGGCTTGACGGCAAATTTGAAAATAAAATCGGCTTCCAAGACGGACGTTCTAAGAATCCCCCAGTACGCGCTAAAAAAAAGAGACGATGTTTTGATTGCGCGAGTGCAAACCAGCGATGGTGTTGAAGAAAGAGTGGTTTCAACCGGACTTATCGGTTCAAACGGATTTGTTGAAATAGTGAGCGGCTTAAACGGGGGAGAGAGGGTGCTGATTAGCAGTGAATAAAGAATCAGGAATTAGGAATTAAGAATTTAAAAGAAAAACCCGTTAGAGGTCGGAAGACATAACGGGGAGCAGTTTGGCTGGGTCTGCTCAGCCCTTGTTACTGTCGCTTACTAGCGAGAGCGCTTCATTTGCAACCCCCTGTCCTTGAGGGCCGCGTTCTCGAGCGCGAGTTCAGCATACATACGCTTGAGTCTTGTGTTCTGGTTTTCCAGATCCCGCAACCGCTCTTGGTCTTGCATCGCGGACCCGCCCAACATCTCGATGAACAACTTGCTCTCGGATATACCAAGCGCCCTAGCAATCAGGTGGACTTGGGGAACCGTGAGATGCGCGCGCCCCTTCTCGACACGATGCAGGTGCGCAACCGAGACTCCTCTCTTCGCGGGATCAACTTTCTTGGTTGCACCCCAGAGAGCACGCAGGGAGAACCTCCGCTCCGTGCGATTGTTGCGCAAGGCGATCGCCTCGGCAGACAAAGACACAGAACCCCTCTCGGGATTTGCGTCTGCAACTACGGATGACATGGGGTTTTCTCCGCGTGGAGGTGGGGGGTGAAAGAAACGTCTATCCGTTACTAATTATATCAAGTTGTTAAATCTTGTCAAGTTGCAAAAAAACTAAAAACTGTTAAAATATACACGTAGTTCTTTAAGAGCGAAATCAGCCCCAAAGACCCTGCGGTGCAGTGTCGGGGTAAAAAACACCCTCTCTTTTCTTTGGATTTGGAAAAGCCCAAAGGGAAGAGAGGGGCAGTCATGATTAATGGCAACCGTGCCTTGTCCGGCACGAGCAAGCTTCTCTCAACAATTCAATCTTATGAGGATTAGAAGCGTTGTGGGATTGGGGCTTGCCATAATTATGGCGAAGTTTCTAGTCCCGAGAATTTTTTCGGGATTTGAGAACACCCTCGTGTTGTTCTTTGATCTCGCGCAAACCATACTTACTCGCGGGAACAATTCCGCGACAAGTATTGGCAGTTTCTTGCCCTCTCCGTAGGCAGAAGAGCCTTTCGGGCGGGGCAGGGAAGAGAAAACCGGCAGCTGACTTCACAGCTTGTCCGGTTTTTTGCTGAAAATTGACAAAAGCGTTAAAAAACGGATTAAAATTATAGCCAAAATATAGCTACAGATATAGTTATTTTAGACTTTTTTGTTACGAAAAAGATTGACAAATAAACTAAAACATGCTAAGATAGATATGTCCAGGTTAGAACCTGGATTTTTCTTTTTACGGAGACGACAGAATTATCCATTAAGCAAAATCTATTATAAATCTCGCGACAGTTGGTTTATTGGCCGTCATTTCTGGATTCAGTACTTTGAACATATCCGCAAGTGTTGATGGGGCAGTTGCTCCGGAGACAATCGTGGAGAATATGGTGGAGAAGGTAGATGAACGCCCGTTCACTACCGAAGAGCAGGTGAAGAAGTACTTCCGAGACATTCCTGTCTTGGTTGATATCGCTCAATGTGAATCTCGTTTCAGACATACAGGAAAGAGCGGCAGTATTATCCGCGGCGAGATAAATCCATACGATATCGGCGTCATGCAAATAAACGAGTGGTATCACGGCAAGACTGCGAAAAAACTGGGATACGACCTATACTCCATAGAAGGTAATATGGCCTACGCTAGGTATCTATATGAGAAAGAAGGCTCCAGGCCGTGGAATTCATCCTCACATTGCTGGGACGATTATAAGGAATTGGCCCGTAAATAAAGATGTCCTCGGAGCAAAGTCCGAGGCGTTAAGGCGGCTAAAGCAAAAACCCCGAAGGGCGGAAGCTCCTCGGGGTTTTTGCGTTTCTGCTACGGCCGCTGTTTTAGCAGGAAAACGCTTGAAATAAATATTAGCGTGGTTGTTATTGCCGAGATCATACAATAAGTGCAGATAGCTTCAATAAGGAAGATTTGGGCATATACAAGCCAAAGAGAAAATACAAAACCAAAACCGGAGATAGCCGCTATGGCCTGTTTGACGGCCATGTGCCTTTTCTCCAATATAAACAGGGAAGCGAGGAATAGAAACAAATAATAAACCGCTCCGACTAGCGCCATTGGAATGCCCAAGATGGTGCTGTACTTGCTCGTGGTGACAACATCACAACCCTCGGTTATAAAACACGGAGGAGTAATGCCGAGAATGCTGTTCGCGGAAAGATATAAGGAATCAACGAAGCCGATAAATGCAAGAATGATTATAAAAATAATTATTCTTTTCTGGACGGTTCCAAGCTCAATTGGCGTAATAGAAGAGGAATCCATATTCATATTACTGTACAACTTCAGGAGTTATTTCTTTAGCAATCAAATCGACGAATTCCTGATAAGAGTTCGGGTTCGCTATCTTTTTGCCATTTACAAACATGGTCGGAGTTGAGTTTAGGTTAAGGCGCAGAGCTTCTTTGAGGTCGTTTGCGACTTTGTCCGCGGCTGCTTCTGATTTTAGGTCAGTTTTGTATTTTTCTATATCCAAGCCGATTGCTGAAGCATATTTGTCAAAGAAGGCAATATCGCGGCTTCCTGACCACTCCTCCTGATTGTCAAAGAGGGCATTGTGCATTTCCCAGAACTTTCCCTGAAGAGCGGCGGCTTCCGAAACTAGCGCGGAATTATTCGCGTTCGCGTGGATCTGTCGAAGAGGGAAATGACGATAAATTACTCTGACATCTGAAGGGAAGTCCTCTACCAGCTGACTTAATACAGGATAGTACGTTTGGCAAGCCGGACATTGAAAGTCACTCCACTCAACTATTGTTACTCTAGCATTCTCTCCGGCGCCTTTTATATGATCTTGTGGTGTAATTTCAATCTCGGATTTCTCTGCCCCATCTTCCGATAGGGAAGGGTTGGCTGGTTTTGATGCGAGCCACATTACCCCGAAAGCGACGATGATGATTACCAACAGTCCTATTGTCCAACTTTTTTTCATATCAACAATTTAGAATTTGTAACTGCTTAATACTAATATAATTTTCCTAAGAATCAAGTAGCACTTCTTGGGGGAGGAGTATCTATTGATTAGGTCCCGCCTTGTATAATCGTGTCGCACAATATATCTTTTACGCGGGTTGCTTATACGACCTATATATAAAGGGCTTTAAATTGAAACAGTTCTCTCCCCTAGTTTATTTTTTTCCAACTCGCAGCGCTTTTCTATCTTTGCAGAATTTCTGGAATGTACCCCACCCCATTAGCTGTTGCCTATCATTAAGACTGGACTTTTTATTTTGCACTAATTGGTCCAATACGTTCTGCGACAGTTTCTCGTTCATTTGAAGAAAAATTACCGGATATTGTCCCATTGATTCGTTGTTGTATTTATGAAGCTTGCTGTTAAGGCATCCGGCCAGGTTTCTTCGGTCTGAAGGATAGAATACGTCAACACAAAAACCTTTTCCAGTGTCGTAAACGAAAAAATCCGCCCTTGTTCTCTTGTCGTCGCTAAAAAAGTATTCACGGTGAACGAATTCCTTTCCGAAACGACCCTTAAGGTATTCATACACCGTTTTTTCAGTTTTATGGGCGCGTGTGTTGATTTTATGAGCGCGTTCCGAACTATGTTTTCCACTTCTAAAATCCGGTTGGGTTTCCAACCTCAGCTTCTTGCGAAGAGCCACAAGACCGCCAAACCTGCGTTCAATTGAACGAGCTGATGGCAGGTATGGATATTTGTCTACTTCCGGAGCTGTTGGGTATCTACCGTTTTGGTCAAAGAAATGTTTTAGGCCGGACATCAGCTCTTTTTCTGTCCACGGTTTTTGTTTTCCGAGTTTTTGCGCACGGAGCATTACCTAATTATATATCTAGAGTCGTATAACACAACTGTTAATCCATGAGCTTTTCCCACCAGCTGAATGTAAGATGCAAAAACAGATACATTGGAATGTATATCGGGGCCAATAGCAGGAATAGTATGATCTTTACAGCTTTCATTTAAAAAGGGCCTCCTTAGAGGCGTATTTTGCCGTATTAAGTTAACTGGCAGGTTGATTTGAGTCAACCCAGTCTTTGATAATGGTAGCTACCTTGACCATATTATCCCAGACTATATCTATAACCACCTCGTCCCAGATATAGTTAGCGACCCCGCTTATGTATCTGTCCCAGACGATAGTTATTGCTGTCTTGGCGTAGTTGAGTACATTCTGGACTGATGGAGATTTTATAAAATTAATAACATTGAAATCAAAAAAATATCCCAGAACAGAAAGGCCTATAATCAGGGATATTATCGTGCCGATGAACCCTCTTCTGCTGTCTTTCCCGGAAATTTTTGTCATTGTATTAACATAATATTATGGCAGAGGCGGCAAATATGCCAGAGGATCAAGATAGGCGCTGGAAGGAGCTACTGGGATTGCTACCTGCTTGCAAAATTTGCTTTGAGTGTATTTTTGGATTGTAACTCCTTGGGAAGCGTAGATAGAAAGATGCAGGTGTGGGCCGGTTGAATATCCAGCTCCCGGTGTTCCCGGCTGACCGCCGCTCCAGCCGATTACCTCTCCTCTAGAAACATTGTTTCCTGTTGAAACTTTTATTCCGGAGAGATGCGCGTACATGCTTGAAAGTCCATTACCGTGCTTTATAAGAAGCCACCTGCCGTATGAATAACAGCCGCGCTGGTCGTCGGTATTTCCCATACCGACGACCACTCCGTCTGCCACACTCTTTACAGGAGTACCCATGGAAGCTCTGAAGTCTATTCCGTTGTGGGTTCCGGAGACGTACAATCTTTTCGCTTCCACCGTTGCGCCAAATTTCTGAGTAAGGAAGATATTGTCAAGCGGCCAGCTTAGCACTTCTCCGCTGTCGGGCAATTTGCTTTTGTCTATCTGAATTTGTAGTTGTGATTCAAATTCAAAAAGCTCGCTTTCAAATTTTTTCCCCAACTCTATATTTTTCTGCAGAAGCTCTTTGTATTCCGCTTCTTTGCTCTTTGTCTCTGAAAGCAGCGTGTTTTTTGCCTTCTTGTTTTGTTCAACCACAACTTTCTTGTCTGACAAATCTTCTTTGTAATATACTAGCTCCCCTTCCTTCTCTTCGTTGTTTGTCTTCTTTTCTTCAAGGTCTTTCTTCAGAGTCCTCAAGGAATCAATATTATGCCTAATGCTTGTCTGAAATCTCTTTAGAGTTTCGATAGTATCCCAAAAATCGTTTATATTTTTGTATTGAAGCATTGTTTCTAGTAGACTCTGCTTCTCGTCTTGTTCAAGATTGCGGATGGATTCCGCTATTGCTTCTTTGTCGTAGGAAATGCTCTTTTCGGTGTCGCCTATTTCAATCCCAAGTTTTTCTATTACAAGCTGGGTGTTGTTTATTTTTGTCTCCGTAACTTTTATATCGTTCTGAAGTTTTTTTCGGGTTGTATCCAGAGACTTGACTGCGTTCTCTAAAGTTTGGGCCTGTTTGTTGGTTTCGTCTATCTGGACTTCAAGCTTGCGGTTTTCTTCTTCCAGTTTTTCCTTTTCTTTTCTGGTCTCCTCTATTTTTCTCTCCAATTCCTCAATGCTTAGAGCTTGCGCGCCATTAACGCCAAAAAACAACCCGAAAGTTGCCAAAACGAGCAATATGAGGATGGATTGTATTAATTTCCGCATTATTTTGTTTTTTCATCACGCCTTATTTTCTGCCGGTTTCTGCGTCTATCTTTCGGACAGCTTCTTTTATTCTCTCAGAAGTTTCTTTCTTGCCAAGTATCTGAGCCAAAACAAAGGGATCTGGTGATTTATCTTTTCCTGAAAGTGCTACCCTAAAAGGCCACAGAACTGCTCCTCTCCCCTCTTTTTCCGCATAGCTCCAGATAAATCCTTTCACTTTTTCTGCTGAAAGTTCTTTTTCATCCTGTTCTTGAAGTATTGCTCCAACCGTATTCAGATGACGGATTATGTCGCTCTTTTCTTGCTCTCCTTTGTAATTTAACACGGACGCGCCGTAAACGGGTTTTTCAAAAAAATAGTCTAAATCTCCGGAAGCCATAAGCTCGTCAACTTCTGACCATTTTGATATTCTTTCTGAAATTAACGGCTCAATTTTCCCGGCGAGGTCCTCCCCGCTTCCCCACTCTCTATCTTTTGATTTTTCTGACTGAATAATTTTTTCTATAATGATTTTCTTTCTTTCCTCTTCAGGCATTCTTTTTATATGTTCCTTGTTGACCCAGAGCAGCTTGTTCTCGTCGAATATAGCTCCTCCTTTTTGAATTCGCGATAAATCAAAAACTTCAACAAGTTCTTTCATAGAAAATATTTCCCTGTCGTCATCGGGATGCCAGCCAAGAAGCGCCAGGTAATTCACCATAGCTTCCGGCAAGAAACCCCTGTCTTTAAACTCGTTTATTGACACTGCCCCGTGCCTTTTGGACATTTTTGATCTGTCTTTGGCCAATATAAGCGGAATATGGCTGTACTTGGGCCGAGGCGCTCCTATGGCCTCCTGAATCAAAATCTGCCTTGGGGTGTTTGATATATGGTCTTCGCCGCGTATCACATGATTAATGTTCATTTCGAAGTCATCAACAACCACCGCAAAATGATACAGCGGTTCGTCCATTGATCTGGCTATGACAAAATCACCCAACTCTTCTGTGTTGAAACTGACTTGCCCGCGGACAGTATCTTCAAAAGAAATGTCTCTGTTTGGATTTCTAAATCTAATCACTTCATCTCTATTTCCACCCTCTTCCTCTTTTGACAAATAAGCCTTGTTTTCGTCAATCAGCTTCTTCAGCCATTTTTTGTGCGAGTCTATTCTTTCTGACTGTCTGTAAAATTCGTCGTATTTTATTCCAAGCCAGTTGAAGCCGTCTATAATATTTTTCTCATATTCCGGTTTGTTTCTTTCCTTGTCGGTGTCTTCAATTCGTACGATAAAAACCCCGCCCTCCTTTCTGGCAAACAAGAAATTAAACAACGCAGTTCGCGCAGTGCCTATATGCAGATTACCCGTCGGAGACGGGGCAATTCTTACTCGTGGCGTCATTCTGTTAGAAGCAGGAAACGCACTTGCCGTTTCTGCCTGAAATTTTAAGAATATTAAACTTATTTTGACTGTACTGTTCCATCATTTACACATTACCACACTTCAGTCCAGTATATAAATTTCCGTCTTTTTTTGATTGAATGATGTAAGTGTAATACATGGCTTCAGACATTTGTTATGGGACTTATTGTTCGTGTTTTAGGGCGATTTTTAGTATTTCTTCGGCTATGAGAGTGGCCGCATCAGCTCTGACGAAATTTTTTGTTGACTCTTTCATTTTTTGATAAAGTTCCGGATCGCTGGTTATTCTTTCAATTTCGGCAAACAAAATATTTCCGGACAGATTATTTTGCTCAATCACGGCTGCCGCTCCCGTTCTGGCATAGGCGAAGGCGTTTTTCGTCTGGTGGTCGCCGTTTGAGCTTGGTATTGGAATGATTATGCTTGGTATGCCCCACGATGCGATTTCAAATATGCTTGAACCGGCGCGCGAGATGACTATTGTAGCCGCTCCGGCGGCTGATCGAAGCTCAAGATCGTTCAAAAACGGAAACGCCTTGTAGCGATTTTTGTTCGGATTATTTTGCAACACCACTTCGACGGTTTTCTTGACTTCATCCAAATGATCTTTGCCGGTCTGGTGGATTATCTGATATTTCTCAACAAGCTTAGGCAGTGCTTCCATCATGACTTCATTTATAGCGCTGGCTCCCAAAGAACCTCCCAAGATAAGCACTACGGGAATGTTCTTATCTAATCCGAAATACTCGTGGGCATTTGCGGAAAGCGTCTCTCTTATCTCTTTTCGTATCGGCTGGCCGGTAAAGGCAACCTTGTCCTTCGGGAAATATTTTGCCGCGTCCTGATAAGAGACAGCTATTCTTCTGGCGAATTTTGCCGCCCAGAGATTTGTCTTGCCCGGAACGGAATCCGACTCGTGAATAACTACGGGAATGCGGAGAATTCTTGCGGCGAAGAGCGCCGGGAAGCTGGCATACCCGCCCTTGCCAAAAACCACATCGGGATATACCAAGAAAATTTCCCAAACCGATTTGATAATGCCCCAGCCGGTTTTGAACAAGTCAAAAAAGTTAAGGACCGAGAAGTATCTTCTGATTTTGCCGGCGTAGTTTTTCTTGAAAATCAGATTGTTGTCGTAGAGTATTCCCTGATTGTAGGGGCTGTGGGACATAAAATACAGCTCAAAATCAACCATTCTGTTTTCTCCGGCAATCCGCTTTAGTTCCTGCGCTATTGCGACTATTGGGTAGAAATGACCTCCTGTTCCTCCTCCTGTAAGTAAAAATTTCATATTAAAGATAAATACTAAAATCGGGCCTTATCCCCGGGCTTTGTCATTGAGACTTGCGCTTATTATACCAAAAAACCCATATAGAACGACACTAAGAGAGCTTTTGGTGTCTTGAGACGCTGAGTACAATGCCGGCCTCGGCAAGCGTAAAGAGCAGTGCCGTGCCGCCGTGACTGACAAAAGGCAGGGGCACTCCGGCCAGAGGCAGAACTCCCAGCATGGCCCCGATATTAACGAACGCCTGGGAAATAATCATAACCACGATGCCTACAGTCAGCAATCTGCCGAAAGTATCATCTGTTCTGGCCGCTATCCGCATGCCTTGGAAAGCGAAAGCCACAAAAGCGAAAATGAGCGCGACACTGCCTAAAAATCCGAATTCCTCCGCCGCTACAGCGAAAATTGAATCCCCTATCGGTTCCGGAAGAAAGTTGAATTTTTGGATACTTTGCCCGAATCCTCTGCCGGAAATTCCGCCGGATCCTATCGCGATATAGGACTGCTGTATCTGATAACTTGAACTCTGGCCGTTTTTTGCCGGTTCAAGAAAGGTCATTAGTCTCTGTTTTATGTAAGGCCTGAACGAAGCCATAATCAAAAGCCCGATAATGGCTATAAGAAAAATGGACAATACGTGTTTCCACTTTCCTCCGCCAGTTAGAAACATTGCCAAACCGGATATTATAATTACAGCGAATGTGTCGGTATCCGGCTGAGACAGGACCAGCAATCCGCATATTGTAAACAGCACAAGCAGAGGCAGAAGTCCGAATTTGAAAGTTCCTATTTTATCCTTAATGCCCGATATCCAAGCGGCCAGATAAATAATAAATGTGACTTTAAGCAATTCAGAAGGCTGGAATGAAAAGTCGCCCAGAATAATCCAGCGTTTCGCGCCGGCGTGTTCAAACCCAAGCCCCGTGAAAACCAGAAGCATTACGACTATGCCGATGACAAAAAGAATCAGGGCATATTTCCGCCAGACTCTGAAGTGGATTCTTGAAAGTATGATTAGCGCAACTGTGCCCAAAAACAGGCCGAAAAAAGTCTGAGAGAAAGCGACATCCGAATATTTGCCTCCGCTGCCGGCAAGCAAGCCGAGCGAAGCCGAATTGAAAATAAGAAAACCGATTACCGTCAACACGATAACCCAGAACAAGAAAGCTCTGTCTATTCGGGTCTTTCTCATAAAAAATCTAACCAATAAGCGCAAAAACTACTCCGACAATCGCCACCACAATACCCACTATCCAAAAGCGCATCGTTACTTTGTATGCCGGCCAGCCAATCGCTTCAAAATGATGGTGAATCGGCGCAACAAGAAAGACCTTCTTTCCGTGTCTTAATTTCTTTGAGGCCACCTGTATGACGACAGACGCCGTCGTCAAGAGAAGTGGCAGAGCTATTATAGGCAACACCATGATTCCGTACCCGCCCGCCAGCGAATCGGTCATAAACGCTACGACAGCCAGGGTGATAGTGAGCCCCATCATGCCCGTTTCCGACATGTAAAATCTGGCGGGCGGTATATTGAACCAGAGGAAAGCCAGAATAGCACCGACTACCATAAGGCAAAATGCCGCCAAATTTATCTGTTGCTGGTAAAAGGCAATTCCGGCATAGGCAGTGTACATCGTTGCAAAAATGCCTCCGGAAAGACCGTCTAGGCCGTCTATTATGCCTCCGGAATAGATAATAAGCGTCACAAGCGCGAAGAAAGGCACGAATAGCCAACCCAAATTCCAGTCAGAGATAATGCCCGGCGTTCCTATGGTTGATACGTCCAATTTAAAGAAAAACCACGCTCCCCAAAACAAACCTATTGCGCCTACAACCAGAAGACGTTTTTTCAGAGACAGTCCGCCCGCCTTGTTGTCTTTGCTCCCCTTCACCTCCATATAGTCATCAAGAAGACCAACCAGCGAACCGGCGATGAGGGTGAAAAGCGGAATCCAGGTCTGGCTCCTGCTTAGGAAATCCAGTTTCAGGGTGGTATCGGTGCTCAAAAACAAAGATATTACCCAGACAAGAAGAATTGTTATCAAAGACGACAGCCAGACTATCACTCCGCCCATCCTTGGAGTTCCGACTTCTTTTTGTTCGTGAAGCTTGTTGAAAATGGGAGTTTCGTTGCCGCTTAGGTCAACCTTGCCGGCTTTCTTTTTCCACATCTTTTTGCTATAGAGAAAATCAGAAATAGGCGGAGTGATCAAAACCCCGATGCAAAACGCCAGAACTGCGGGCAAAAATACTTTTACTATGTCAACAATCATCGTTTTATTATGTTTCTACATTTCACTTTGTCGTTCTCCAAACTTTTTGAAATTTTGTTAAAATCCGCTAGCGAATATAATATCAGAAAAAGCGTGACTTAGGCATTGGGCTCTAGGAACTAGGTTTTAGAATTGGCCCTTTAACTTGATTGACTTTTTGTTTGGTACAGCTTTTAGAGCACGAGACATCGTTCTTTAAAAGCTGTACCAACGCTTACCCGTGAGTCCTCGGTATAGGGCCGAGAGAGGAAAGGTAAACATGCGAGGAGGATAAGATGGGACACAGAATGGGGACAAACCAGGCGCTGGCGCTCGCAGGGGCTCTCACCCAGAAATTACCGGCCGACTTAGACCAGGATGTCGCGAAAGCGTGGATTACCAGTCCCGTCGCGATCACGGCTTTCCTCGAAGGCCTTCGTTCCTATCCAGTCGTCTTTCCGGACTGAGTACGGGGAATACCCGAGGACACACCGTTCCACAACGGCAAGATGGCGATCCACGAGTTCCTTGCAGACGACGAGCAGTATGTCGTCGGCGAGAAAATGTTCGCACGAGCCAAGATCAGACCGCGGCTTGGCTACCCCGACGACCACATCCGTCAGTTGACGGAGTGGTGTCGGGACTCTTTTTGTTTTCTCTATACTAGTGTTTTGCAAAACACTAGTATAGGAGAGTTCTGAAATTTCCTTATTTTTTCCAATTTCCATAATCTTCCCATTTTCCTCATTGGTATAATAAATAACGATCGTTATTTATTATACCAATGGGTTTTCATTTGAAAGAGGGTAGATTTTTCTTTTCAGGTTTTAGGTTTTAAGTTAAATGTTATAAGTTACATTTTTTGGTTGTGGTCACGCTCTTGCCAAGTTAGTTGTTCTTTAAGTAAGAGAGAGTCGCTTGGGAGAGAGTCACCACATCGTCAAATCTTCCTTCATACGAAGAACCGAGAACAACGATTATGAATGGCCGTCCTATACTGGGGTCAAGAACAACAGCCAAATTGCCTCCGGCAATGTCCGTAAAGCCTGTTTTTGAGGCCAAAATCCCTGGTATCTTCCCTATCTGGGGGTTTGTGTTACTTGCCTGGTGCAGGATACTGCTTGCCGATTTGATAGTAATATTTTCGTTTTTGGTAGGAAGCACCAGTTCAGGATAGTTTTCCAAAGTGTATTCAAAAAGGCGCGCCACATCTCTAGCCGAGCCGTAAGCTCCGCCCATTTTGTCATTCAAATCAAGACCGCTTTCGTTGTAAAAAACCATTGAGGTTACACCCAAGTCCGTAGCTTTCTGGTTCATTAGTTTGATAAATTCATCATGACCAATTTCCTTGTCATTTGTTCCTGAAGCGACTCCGCCAGCGGCAACGGAAACTGCCGCTACTGCGTCATTTGATGATGTAAGAAGACTCAAATTTATCAAATCTCCGATATTGAATTTTTCTCCAACCAAAATTCCCACATCGCCCTCCGCATCAAGAGAATTTTTATTGACTGTTATCACAGCGTGTTTCGGAAGTTGCTCTATTGCCGTTACGGCCGTCATTAGTTTAGCCAGAGAAGCCAAAGGCATAACCTTGTCCGAATCTTTCTCAAACACGGCCTTTTTTTCTTTTATATCCCAAACGAAAACCGCCCTAGCTTCTAGTGACAGACCTTGGAAAAAGTCTGTTTTGGGGGCCAGTGCCGCCGTTTTGTCATCCTTCCGTGCGGACGAAAAGAGAAAAACCAAGACGATGATTCCTAGAATTACCGCCATGAAAATCCCGATATAGAGATTTTTTCTTTCAACTTTATTGAAAATCTTTTGCTGTATTTGGTTGTTCTCCTCCATTCTCTTTGGCATCCGACTCCTCCTTTTTACTAAAATTTTCAAATTCTTTCAAGACTGACTCGTATTCCGGCAGGTCTTTCAGCTTCTGAATTCCCAAAAGCGACAAGGTTTCAGTGGTCGGTTTGTACAGAAACCCTCTGCCCCCCTTGGACGATTCGTCTCTTTCAATAAGCCCCCTTATCAGGAGCGACCTTACGGTAAAGTTTGAGTTTACTCCTCGTATGTACTCAATTTCTCTTCTGCTGGCTTCACCCTTGTAAAGGATAACAGCTAAGGTTTCAAGTCCGGCTTTGCCCAAATCTCTGGTCAATTCTTCCCTTCGTATATCTTCAATCAGAGCGCTAGCGTCTTTGGAAGTGCCCAGAGACGCTTCCTCGCCGTTTTGTATCAGTATCACTCCCCTGTTTGCAATCTCGTCTTGCAAGAGAAACACGGCTTCGGCCACCTCCTCTCGCGTAACAGCAAGCATTTTGGCAATTTCTCTGAAAGAAATCGGCTCGGCTTTGTAAAACAGGATTGCTTCTATTTTTGTTTTTAATTCCATGATACGAATATTACGAATGAGATCGAATGATACCAAGATACAAACAATGTGAGCAGACAGTTAATAGGATCAATAACTCGGCAGGCCGATGTTTTCGGTCTCTATTTCGATGTCCTCCGAAAAATTCTTTTGGGTCGCTTTGACTACGCCCCTTTTTATCAATTCTAAAATAGCAAGAAAGCCAACAATAATGTTTTCTTTTTGCTCTCTATTTATAGCATATTCGCCTTCCTTCTGGTTGGTGAGAGCGCGAAAGTTGAGTTTGAGGTTTTTCTGTATCCTCTCGGTCAGTTTCTCTATCATCTCCTCCAGAGAAATCATTTTCTTCACAACGGCCTTGGGAAGTTGTTCCTCTCTGGGCAAATTGTTTATGATTGCTCTGGCCGCTGAAAGCAGATTCAAAACGCTCAAATCAGAGGAGGGAGAAAAAACAATGGAAACATCTCGCCTCTCTTCCCTCTGGAAAATTACCGACTGACCGAATATTTCTCCAAGACCGATTGCTAGCGCCTTAAACCTTTTGTGAAGCAGAAGTCTTTTTTCCAGCTCTTCAATGCTTGCCTCCTCTTCCTCGGATAGGGCCAGAGTCGGCAGAAGAGACCTTGATTTTATGAGAAGAAGCGTTGAAGCGATGAGAATAAATTGGGCGGTTTCATCCATCGGGAAGTTCTCATTCTTTTCAATGTAGGCGATATAATCATCCGCCACTTGCGCCAATGAAATATCATTGATAAAAAGTTTTCGCCTTTCTATCAAGTCAAGCAATATGTGAAGCGGCCCCTCAAAAACCGGAGTTTTTACTTTAAATACTTCCTCATTCATTCGATCAAATTCGTTAACATTCGCATCATGGATTCAATCTTTTAACATCTCTCGGCAGATAAGTTGCCTCTCGAACATTCGGCAGATTAAGAATTTGCATTATGAATCTTCCCGGCCCCACGCCGGCTCCGCCATGAGGCGGACAGCCGTATCTGAAGAAGTTTATGTAATCTGTAAGCGGTTCAAGATTCATCTTTTTTTCTTTTGCCTGACGCTCCAAAATTTCAGGCCTATGCTCTCTTTGGGCAAGAGTTGTAACCTCCACGCCTCTGTACAAAAGGTCGGCCCTGCGTGAAAAATCCGATTTTTCATCAAGACGCATGTGATAAAAAGCGCTCTTTGACTTGTGATATTCGGTTATGAAGACGAACTCATGACCTTTTTCCTTTTCAACATACTCCGAAATAGCGCGCTCTTCCTCGGGAGACAGGTCGTATTCCCCGCCCGACTGAATAGCTTCAGTCATTCGGGCGGGTTCAGGGCTTTCAATCCCTCTTTTCTTCATTATTTTCTTGGCCTCGGCCATCGTTATGCGCGGGAAAGGTCTTTCAGGAATCTTAAGCTTCAGTTCCGGAAACTTGCTATTCAATGCTTTAAACCCTTCAACAATCATTCCCTCCTCGGCGTCCATAATGTCGTTGTGGTCTTCTATGTACGAAATCTCAAAATCCCAACCTGTAAATTCCGTCAGGTGCCTTGTGGTGAAAGAAAGCTCCGCTCGAAATACCGGACCGACCATAAATACCTTCTCAAACCCTGAAGCCATTGCCATTTGCTTGTAAAATTGCGGCGACTGGGCAAGATATGCTTTTTTGTCAAAATAATTTACTTCAAAAACGTCAGCTCCCGTTTCGCTCGGTGTGCTCATAAATGACGGCGAGTAGATTTGTATAAAATCGTTCTCATCCCAGTATTTTCTCCAACCCTTTTCAAATTCAGTCCAGACTTTGAATACTTTCGCATGTTCCGGTTTTCTTAAATCTATCCAACGGTAATCAAAACGAATAGGCGCTTCAGTCTCTTCTCCGCCCTTTTGGTAAACAACCGGTATGGGAAGTTCGGGCGCTGCTTTAGACAAAATATTTATTTTTTTAACTTCAATTTCAACTCCTCCAGGGGCTTGTTTTTCCTCTTTTACTTTTCCCTCAATTTCAACTACTGACTCCAGAGACAAACTCTTTAACTCTTCAAATTGAG
Organism: Candidatus Zambryskibacteria bacterium RIFCSPHIGHO2_01_FULL_43_25; assembly: GCA_001823695.1. Lineage (GTDB taxonomy): Bacteria > Patescibacteriota > Minisyncoccia > Phycocordibacterales > Zambryskibacteraceae > MHVD01. The sequence goes on from MHVD01000015.1 coordinate 65,028, forward strand.
GATTTTTCTCATCTATAACGCACTGTATAAGTCCCGTAATATCGCGCAGAATTATAAAGGCTATTTTGCTCTGCAGGCGCAGGGTTTGAACAAAACCTCTGACAAGTACATTCTGCCCTGTCTGCGCCTCAACATCTTTGATTTGGTTATATTTTTTCATTGTTTATTGAATGAAAATATAATAGCAGAAAAAGCCCATTTTGGGCGGTTATTTTACTACTTGACTTTTGTATATGAAGTATGATATAATTTAAAAGGAAAACGTTACCGTCTCCCCACCCCCCAACTTAAGGAGCTGAGATGCGAATCATGGCCAAGGGAATCGTCGCCATACCAATTCTTCTCCTCTCGGCGTTCGTTCTTATCTTGGTCGATGAGAACTTGTTACCGCCGATGTCGGTCTCCACGAAAGTGAAGACAGTCGAGAAGCACTTTTTCGCTCTACCAAGCGAAAAAGTGGCAAAGGAGTGGCGAGCTGACGCACCCGTCACCCTCATACAGAGCGGATGGGCTGACGGAGACCGAATGATTCTCGGCGTGGATGACAGTAGGTTCGCGAAGTTCATCGGCAGTGGTATGGAGGTGAAGGTGGTTCGTATCGAATATGATCTACCGTTCACTCACATACTGCATCGTCGTACACCGAGCCTACTAGCTCGCAACACGCGAGCTGTAGTCACAACTGGCAGCGGGGACGAGGTGGTGGTCGAGGGGATCTTCCGCTGGAAGTAATCTTAGACCACCAGGGATAGCGCCTGGCACCTGAAAAATGGTGCCAGGTGTTTTTCTATACCAGGAAACCCCGCCCGAAGGCGGCGTCGTTAAAATATATTAGCCGCCGAGAGGGCGGGGATGAATGGAACCTTGCACGTCGCATACGAAGTATGCGACGCTATTCTCATGAGGATTCAGCACCTAAATCACTCAACCTACCAACATCAGTACCATGTGGTGTGGGGCACAAAATACAGAAGAAAAATACTAAAACCATATGTTCTCAAGGAACTCAAGAAAAGTCTCTACGAAACGTGCAAAAAATACCCGACGCTCTGGATCGAGAGCATGAATACGAACGAAGACCACGTCCACATACAGATAGAAATACCACCAAACATAACTATTTCAGATGCCGTCGGGAAACTGAAAGGATTGAGCAGCCGCCACTTACGTTCAAAATTCAGATTTATCAGGGAAATCTACCTGGAAAAAGACGGCATCTGGAGTGTCGGGTATTTCACCTCAACTGTGGGACTGAACGAGAGTCAGGTCAAGAAATACATAGAATGGCAGAGCAAGAAAGACAAACCACAAAGATCCCGTCTATTCTGAATCCTCATGCCAACAAAGGAAACCCCGCCCTTTAGGGCGGGGAGGAGGTCATTCATATCTCGATTCTTCTTAGATTAAAAAATAACTAACTCTAGTACTAAGTAGTGAGTGGTTCGATGGCCCAGATGCCGTCCGCTTTCACCAGTTGGCGGATAGCGGATATGGTTGTCGGGGATCTTTTCGTTTTCTCTATACTAGTGTTTTGCAAAACACTAGTATAGGAAAGTATTCCCTTTTTATTAATTATTCTTTACTCTTGATTCTTTATTCGTTTTTTGTCACAAACTCACCCCCACCGCTTGCCTAACTTTCTCCATTTTCTCTTCTGCCCTCTTTCTGGCGACTTCTCCACCATCTTTGAGAATTTTTATAACAATATCTTTGTCCTGCGCCAATCTCTCTCTTTTTTCTCTCAAGGGCGCAATGAAATTTGAAATATTTTTTATAAGAATTTCTTTTGACTCTTTGTAGCCGATTCCACCGGACTCGTATCTGTGCAAGAGATCTTCAAACTCGGGGCCTTCCGTAAACAGTTTGTGAAGGGCAAAAACTTTGCAGGTTTCAGGGTCTTTCGGCTCATCAACCTCTTTTGAATCTGTCGGAATTTTCATCACAGCTTCTTTGATCTCATTGTCGCTGGCGAAGAGACCTATTACGTTATCTCGGCTCTTGCTCATTTTTTGCCCGTCTGTGCCGGGAATTGTCTCCACTTTCTCTAGAATTCTCTCCTTTGGCACAGTGAATGTCTCTCCGAATATCCTGTTGAATTTCTCCGCAGTATCTCTGGTGATTTCCAAATGCTGTTTTTGGTCGGCGCCCACGGGGACGATATCAGCATCCTGTATAAGAATGTCGGCCGCCATAAGCATCGGATAATCAAATACGCCGATGTTTATCTCTTTATTCTTGGCCTCTGCGTCCTTAAAAGCGTGCGCGCGCATGAGATACGGCACTGTGGTAATACAGTTGAATACCCAGGCGAGCTCCGCTACTTGGGGCACGTCGGACTGCTTATAAATGCAGGTAACTTTAGGATCAATACCAACTGCTAAATAATCCAGTGCGACGTCAATTATATTTTCATTAAGTTCTTTGGGATTCTGAAGCGATGTTAGCGCGTGCAAATCGGCGATAAAAATAAAACTCTTGTATTCATTCTGAAGTTCCACGAACTGGCTCATAGCGCCGAAGTAATTGCCTATATGAGGTCTGCCTGTCGGCTTGACGCCTGAAACCAGTACTAAATTATTCCTATTCATAAGGATTATGATAGCAAAATTCAGGAATTAAGAATAATGGATAAAGAATAAGGAATAAACCATTATTTTGCATGAGATTGATTTATGTGCTGGGTTCTTTTCGTTTTCTCTATACTAGTGTTTTGCAAAACACTAGTATAGGAGAGTTCTGAAATTTCCTTAATTTTACCAATTTCCATAATCTTTCCATTTTCCACATTGGTATAATAAATAACGATCGTTATTTATTATACCAACTGATTTTTGTTAAAGTTAAAAGTTAATTAGAATAACTTTTACTTTGTAAAACCTAAACGGGCGAGAAGCTGATACCTGACGGCTATTTCGCTGGCAACTCCACAAAGAAAGTTGATCCCCTACCGTTTCCTTCAGATTCTACCCAGATGCGGCCTTTATGGGCTTCTATCATTTGCTTGGCCACATAAAGGCCGAGACCCGTACCCGTAACGTCAGTTTTATGGGCATCTTTGGTTCTTGTGAACTTTGAAAACAGTTTTGAAATATCCTCTCTCTCTATTCCTATTCCCGTGTCTTTGGTGGTGATAAGAATCTTTCCGCCAACTATTTTTACCTTTACTTCGATGCTTCCTTGGGATGTATATTTCACCGAATTGTCTATCAGATTACCTATAACCTGCTTTATCTTACCTCTGTCGGCATTTACCATATAATCTCCTTCTTCAGCTGAAATATTAAGCGTAAGGCCTTTTTCTTCTATGTTTGGCTTCAGTTCTTCTGCCGCTTCAAATACGAGCTGTTTTAAATCAAAATCAGTCAAATCGTACTTCATTCTTCCCTGCTCTATCCGTGAAATATCCAAGAATTCATTGACAATTTTTACCAAGCTGGCGGACGATTTTGACATCGTGCCGATCGCTTCTTTAATTCCCGAAGACATCTCTCCGTAATCTCCCTGCTCCAGCATCGTGGCGTATCCGTGAATCGCTGTAAGCGGCGAGCGTATTTGATGCGAAGCAAATGAGAGAAATTCCGATTTGAGCTGGTCCAATTCCCGCAATTTGGCATTGGCTTTTTCCAAATCAAGCGCTAGTTTTTCTATTTTCTCTCTCTGTTCTACTTCCCTTTTGACACTTCTCACCAAAGCTACTCCTGCGATTAGTATAAATACCAGAGTGATAACTACGATTATTCTCAACTGTTCAAAAGTTCTCACCAGAAGCAGAGCACCCATTGATATCCAAGTGGCCACGACTAGAGCCTGCGCCCCTACCAATTTCAAATTAAGTAGCTTGAATTCCACTATTAAGTAGACCAGAAAGGCCGAAAATGCCGGCATTCCAAAGAAACCGTATTGGGCCAGATTCCAATTACCTGTATAACTGCCTATGATATTGCCCCAAATAAACGCGAAAAGAAAAAGCATAATACCCGTTCCGAGTAGTGCCGCCTTTCTTTTTTCCGTCCTCTCTTTAGCCAGATGGTATTTTACCAGAGAGTATCCGATAATAACGGCAGCAAAAAGAATCTCCAGCGCATAACTTACATAAAGCGCAATCGGCCCTTCCACGGCATCGCAGTAAGATAGGTCTATGCCGATTAGGTTGTAGCTTGTTGGTATAAGAATAATAAAGGGCGCTAAAATTATTCCGGTTATCAACTTATATCTAAACGGGGCATCTTTTTTGTTTAGTACCAGATAAATCAGATAAAGCGAGAAAGCGAAAACCAGTACTTCCACCATAACCTGTATTGACCACAAAAATAGAACTATGTCGCTTCTATTTGTTGCCCAAATGAGAACATCTATCAGAGCGTAGAATGAAAAAAGCGTAAGAATTATTACCAATATGCTGGATGCTAGATTTGTCCTGTGTCTGTATATAAATCCTCCCAGCAGAGCTGATATAACGATTACCGGAAAATGGGAATAATAGAGAAGTTGTGGAACATTACTGGAAAAAAGCAGGAAAGACGGAGATTCCCAAGGGCATAAAATGTTTTCAATCATAATCTATACTTTTTATTTTTTGTCTATAAAAGTTCCGGCTCTACATTTTCGTCCGGCGATTGCTGCATTATCTCCGACTCCGAAACATCAGGGGCGAAAAAGCTTGAGTCTGTGGATTCGTTGATATATATTTCTTCTTCAGTTTCTTCCTCGCTTATTACTTTTTCATAATCCCGCAGGATTATTGCGCGTATATATGTAGCCACTACGGCTAGTACTATCAACATAATTAAAACAACAAAAAAATAAGTAGTTTTTTTATCCATTGTTCCTTGAATAGATTCTCATCTAAATTATATCATAGACTATAACTTCCAACATAAATAATTATGAATTGGTTTTTCATTGCGATACTTGCCCCTATATTATATTCTGCCGGGAATTATGTTGACAAAATAATACTCAACAAACACTTTAAGGGCAGTGGTGTTGGAACTATAGTAATTTTCTCCTGCTTTCTCGGGGCGCTAACAATACCGATTATTTTCTTTATAGAGCCAGCGGTTTTTGCTATTCCGACAATCAAGACTTTTATTATGATGCTAAACGGCGGACTTACCGTCTTGGCCGTCATTTTCTACCTCTACGCAATTGACGAAGATGAGATTTCCGTTGTAGTGCCTATTTTACAGATGACGCCGGTTTTCGGTTTCTTTATAAGTTTTTTCCTTTTGGGAGAAACCCTGACTTTTTTTCAAATAATTGGTTCCGCTATAATTATCATCGGCGCTACGATTATCTCTATAGATATAAGTTACGACGGCAATCTAGGTTTTAAGAAAAGAATGCTGACACTGGCTTCGGCGTCGGCATTTGTGTTTGCGTTAAATGGAACTATCTTTAAATACTTTGCTTTGGATTTTGGTTATTGGCAGACTGAATTTTGGGAATATGTCGGAATCGCAATAGTCGGGTTTTTGATTTTTATTTTTGTAAAGCAATACCGCTACAACTTTGTCTCCGCTATAAAAAATAATCGTTATTCAATTATAGGCTTAAACTTTCTGGCAGAAATAATTATGGTCAGTGGAGATTTGATTGTTAACTTCGCGACTCTACTGGCGCCAGTTGCTTTAGTTTATGTTGTGAATTCTTTCCAGCCGGTCTTTGTATATATTTACGGTCTTTTGTTTACACTTTTCTTGCCAAAGATAATCAAAGAATCTGTATCAAAAAAGCAATTGATACAAAAAACTCTGACGATATGCATGATGGTTGTTGGGAGCGTCCTTCTTTATGCAAATTTCTAGTATTTATTTTCCGTGGGATATTTCGTGCCTCTTTTTATAAAATTGGTTTCTATGTCTTTCAAACCAAATTTTTCTGTAAAGTATTCGCCGATAAACTTCGTATTCATCCCGTTTTTACAGGTATAAACATCGGCGCTTACAAATCCCCTTTTGGGGAAAGTGTGAATGCTTATATGGCTTTCCGCTATGACTACAAAACCACTCCATCCTCCCGGGTCTTTCTCATCATTCTCTAGAGCCAGATAAACAACCGGCTCGCCAAGTTTTTTCATTCCAAGTTTCTCTGGAAGTTCATTGAGACAATTCAGCACTAAAGCTTCGTCATTTAGTTTACCTTCATCTCCTCCGTATCCATCAAGAGTGAAGTGCTCTCCGAAATTTATCGTTTGCATAGGAATCTATTATACATAGTTTTTACTTGTCTTGTGAATAAAAACCACCCCCCAACCGTCAACTGACGGTTGGGGGGTGATGACTCCCCCACTTCCACCACGGGATAAGGAAACGAGCCTTGTAGATACGACGAGTCGGGTGTTTTGGGTCAGGGCCTTCGTGTTTGGGCGGCTGGTCCGACAGTCTGATGTTATTCGGCCTGAAGTGCTCAATCAGAATCTCCATGAGACCAGGGCTGAGAGGAGTCTGTGCCCGGATATCTATCAGGAGTGGAAATTCCCATTCAGATTCCGTGCTGTCGAAATCTCTCCTCACAACGACGAGATCACCCGACGTCTCACGGCCTTCAGCATCAAACACAGTGAATTC
>MHVD01000016.1 GCA_001823695.1 Candidatus Zambryskibacteria bacterium RIFCSPHIGHO2_01_FULL_43_25
GTATCTCTACGGACCCTTGGCAAGTATGGATTTTTTGTATATGACATATCTTTCATGATACTAGACGGGTGTTTCCAAGCTATTGAACCATAACGTACCATTTGACATACCATTTGCTATATGATATCATCCTATCTGGAAATGCACAGTCCCCCAACCCCTTTCAGGAGGCAATTGTGCGCACAAACATCAACGAGTATGTTTGGGTTAAACTAACCCCAGACGGGCTCGCCATTCATCGGGAATATTACGAACATCTGGACCTCGATTACTCCAGATACCAGCCACAGATCGACACTTCCTCCGGTAGAGCCAGGTTCCAAATGTACGAGCTTATGCTAATCTTCGGCCCACATCTGAAGAGAGTGCCGTTTGAGGACAACGCGATCTATTTCTCGGAGATCTATTTCTCGGATTTTTAGATACAGATCAAGCCATCCTGCTTGCTCCCTCGTTAACCCCCGCCCGCCCCCCGGCAAGGGGCCCGCCTTCTTCAGATGGAGGCGGGTTTTCTTTTTTATAAAACGGTGTAATTATGTTAGTAATTACATTTTAATCTGCCGTTACTCCTGCTTGGAAAAAGAGACCTCCAGCGGAATGGGGCCGTCTGATTTATCGGCAAAGAAAAAATTGGTAGCCAAAATTATGGCAAAACTGACAGACAAAATAGCCAAAAAGCCAAAGAAGAATTTAAAGAAGGTATTATCAAAGTATTTCAGCATAGAGAGATATTTTATCACCAAGAAATCGAGTCCACCAGCCGGCCGGAAGAATCGTAGAGTTTGGCCGTTTCTCTGTCTTTGGTCCACATTTCCCACGGCTGATTCAGGAAAATCCTCCACTCTTTCCCGTAAAAGTCCACATCAGCGAGATGGTTGGCCACGCAGGAGGTGTAATTCAGATGAGTTGTAATAAACGCCTTGCACTGATTGGTAAGACCAACGACTCCATCAACTGCGCCGGACTCAACGCCGCCGTCCGGAAGACGCTTGTCTTTGAATTCCGGAGTATGGCACCGCGACAGTCTGCTGACGAAGTCGTAACAGCTCTTCTCCATTGAATCAACTTCTTCATAGCTATCAGGTCTTGGACATTGGAGAGAAATCGCCGGATAGAATTTAACATTTCTCATTTCTTCAATGTAGCCGCTGCATTTGTTCAACTTGAAACTCTGAAGCGGAAAGGGGGTGGTTGCCGGAACTCTGCCGGTAATAATAACCGCACTCTCCCCCGGCTCAAGCACCACAGGTCCGGAAACATTTCCACCGGCAGGCAAGAAGAGCTTGGCGGCTTGCGGAATAATCACACGTTTTGAAGTGCCCTGCACAACTTCAGAACCGATTTGATAATTTTTGCCCGAAACCCCATTTTCAAGAATCCAGCCGGAAATATTAGCCGGCTCTTTCGCCCGGGAAGACAGGCGGATTGTTATGTACTCGCGCGAAGGGGTGTACTCGCTTTTGGCGTTGCCCCGGCTTAGAGTTACCTTACCGTCCCAGAGCGATTTCAAATAATTTTGGCCAGAGTCGGAAGAATCGGCTGAACTGCCCGAATCGTCAGGACTTACAAACGGGTTGCCCGATACATTGTTGCCGGATACCGGACCCCTATCTTCCCTATCAGCTGGCCCTCCGAGCCAAACAAGAACAAAAATAACAACGGCGATGATTAGGAAGGCGGCATCGCCTATACCTCTTTTTGCATTGATACGACTCATGGGGTTGGTACCAGTATATCAAGAAAAAAACCGGCAAACCAAAACCCCCCGCCTTGCGGCGGGGGGTTTTGGTTTAGCTGTCTACACTACGGAAACCCGAGTGTGTAAGCTACGCAAGCAATTGCCTTATGGCAATGTTACGGTTGTAGTCCTCCAGTCACCTTCACCATCCATGAATGTGCTAGTTACATAGCTAGCAAGAACTTCATCAGGTGACCAAGTGATGCCTTGGATACCGATTGCATAGGAACCAAGAGCGATAAGAACACCTCCAGGAGTTCTACCCGGCAGTGTGTGCTCCACTGTTACATCAACAGTGTTGTTCTCGGCGAGCTTGAAGGTGTTGGTACCAACAGCCGTTACACCCGTTGAGGGTTGCGTAAACGCCGTTGATGTAGCTTCCGTCAAGTCCAAAACAACCGCACCATTCTGCCAGATGTCAAATGCCGTAGCATTAAACATCCTGTAAGCAGCTGTTGTGGCGTTGTTACCGAAGTAAATGTCACCACCAACTGCTTGAGCTCGGACAACGAACTTGGCAACAGCCGTTGAGGTTGCGCCAGTGATTGCGGGACCAGAATCCTTGGCAATAGTCTTTGACAAAAGTGTAAAGACTGGACCAACATTCCTAACCGTGAAGGTCTTTCCTGTCGCTGAACCCGTCGGGGTTACAGCTGAACCTTCTGAGTTCTCCGCAGTAGCTGATGTGCTAGTAGCTGAAACATTAATTGTTTCGCCCGTGCTGTCAGCACTGCGAATATCGAGCTTTACAGTAAGGGTCTTGGTCGTACCCTCAGGAACCGTAAAGTCAATATCGCTGAAGATTGCGTAGGCAGTCGCAGCTGCGGTTACGCTAGCACTTCCAACGAGTGTACTGCCGTCATACAAGTATGCAGTTACTGTGTCTGCGTTGGACCCAGCACCGCCTTCAGTGACAGCGAGGGTGAAGTCCGTTACGAGGACATCATCCTTTTCTGCAGAAAGGTCAAAGGTCATAACTGACAATCCATCATACTCGTCGTCGGTTGTACCCTGCGCGGCTACAATCTCCTGTGTAACAGGTGTATTGGTGTTGAGCGCAAGCTTGAGCTCTGCGGTATCAGACAATAGTGCGCCAATCGTTAAGCTTCGTGCAAAGGTGGCAGAAGGGCTGTACTGATTGATTCCAGCTCCGTCTATACCTCGTACTCCGTCAACTGGTACAGTAATCGTACAAGCAGTATCACCTACGTCATCACAAGAGCCAGACCCTGTAGAATCAATGTTTGCATGAAGGTCAGCCTTGATGGTAAGGACCTTTGTTGCGTCCTTAGGAACGACAAAATCAAAACCAGTGATGGTTATGTAATAAGTCGTACCTTCCTTTACAACTGTTGAAGAGTTTAGATCAACAGAAGCGAGGACGTTGCTTCCATCTGCAACGTGAAGGGCTCGGAAGACCTTCGTGTAGAAGGAAGACGCTGTTCCGAGGTTTAGCTTGATTCTCTCAACTTTGATGTCTGAGAGCTTTGCTTCAAGCTTTATACCCAAGACATCTTCGTTGGTATCTCCTTCCCTAACAGTTTTACCTGATGCGGGAGAGGGGTTCAAGGATGCGGTGAGCGTTCCTTCAACTCCAGGAGTGGTAATACCAGTCGTAGAACCAGGGACAGTCGTGCCTCCTCCGGTTGTTCCACCAGTTGAAGCCATCATTAAGTTGAGGGCTGCTCGTGAAATCGGACCGAAATAGCCAACTGCCGGAGCGATTCCATTAGCTGCCTGCCATGATGCAACTGCTGCTTGGGTCAAAGGACCAAAGTAGCCCATTGCAACACCTGCCGGCATGGTTAGGTAGCCCTTGGAAACAAGGTACTGCTGGAGAGCTGAAACATCAGCTCCAGTGCTGCCGAGGGTTAGGTTCGCACTGAAGACATACGAGCCTCCAGAAGAACCTCCCTGCATGGAAGCCAACTGAGCCTGCAAGGACGCGATAGTCGCGAGCAAGCCGTTGATTTGCGCGGTTAGGTCAGCAACGGTTTGGGCTCCTGCCCCTACTGGAGCAACAACCATCACAACCATCGCTAAACCCACAAAACCTGCGATAAGTTTTTTCATATTTAATTTAATAATATTTTCATTAGATCCCTTTCTACTTATTACTTATAAAATTTGTAAAATAGAAAGGAAGCTACTTTCACGCCCAACTCGGTTTTTTATGAGCCGGGAAGGGCGAGCCAAAACTACTAATAAACTTCAAACATTTTCGGCTGGCCGGCCTGCTGGCAAGAACCAGCGCCGATAGCCGAAAAATTCCATAACCCCCCGCTTCAGCTGGAACTGTAATATTACAGATCCATCGACACTAAGCGGAAAGGGAGTTGGCAAGACTTGGACTGATTTTCAACAGTACCGAATTTTTGCGGAACAAGGACATTCGGAAAACATTTCAAGGACCTAATTTGTTTTTTGTTCGGTATCGTTAATTATAAACGACGTTGGAACAAAAAAATTATTGCAATACTACCGACGCTTTCTGCGCCCTCGCATCACAGGAACCATTATAATACGGCTCATACAAAGTAGCCAAAAGCCACTTTGTGGATAACTCTTGCATCCTTCTTAATATCCTAAGATTTCGGAGCAATTAAGCCAAATAATAGCAAAAATGGCCACAAAGTCAACGACCTGTAACAAACCTTACACCTTGGCCAGAAAATATCTGGTCCAACGCCTTTCCCCCTCTTTGTAAAGAACACCGTCAATAACCAAAAAATTTAGTTCCCTCTGTATAGTTTTCTCACTGCAATCACCGATCAGAGAAGATATGTCCTTAATCATGGCGCTTTTTTTCTTCTTCAAGAAATTGATTATAACGCTCTGTCTCTTGTTCCTTTTAACCGCAACTGGACTGAATCCCTTAAGTTTTTTGCTACTGTCCACATTTTGTCCTTTATTATAAATGTCTTTTATATCTTCGCCCGACTCTCGTTGTGTTTTTAGGACATTTTTTGGATAATCGCTGTCTTTTATATAATTCTTGTCATCTACCGTGTCACCCTTACCTTTAAAATCAAGAAAACTTTCTTCTGTCGTAAATTTACGAGAGAATGGTTTGTCTCCTGCAAAATCTTGAACTGATTCAGCCGGAAAGAAACCGTTTTGAAGATTAGTGGATGATTCACCTGGGAAAGTAGTGTCATAAAAGGAAAGAAGGCCATGAATCTCACTTTTTATTATTGAGAAGTTCATCTCCGTTATAAGGCCGGAAAAGAATGCAATATCTAAAAGAGAAACTATCTCTAAACAGCCGGCTCTAAATTCATTCGCCATGTCACTCTCTTTTTTGTCCTTTATACGAGTCGCTGAATGTATGAGTCGGATCCCAACTTCCTTCATTGAATGTTTAATCGGTTCGTGATCAGGAAGAAAATTCGAGATTAGAAAGATTGCGGCAATTATTCTTTTTGTCTTTTTTAAGATAAAAGAAAGTTTCCCATCTTTTTCAAAAAGATCTGTAAAATCAGCGGTTTTCCCTATCTTGCTGTCCAGATTTTCATCAACCTCCACCAATCTTTTTTCCTTTTTATCCTCTTTGTTATGTTCCATAATTGTCTTTGAAAATAAAGGCCTTTTACCGGGAAAATACCTATGTCCTATATATATTATCATGTCCTTTATAAAATATCAACTAGTGTCCTTTATCAAAATATCCTCACACTTGGGGTTATCCATAAGGACAAAAAGTTATCCACAGATGCTAAATTACTTTTTGATCTTTAAAAAACAAGAAACGATAAGTACATACCCGAGCTGTGTATGATATTATTGAACACGACAAACATGGGACGAAAACCTAAGAAAGCGAAAGAAAAAGAAGGAATTTTAAACAATGTAAAATCCGAAACCCTACACAGAGTATCAGCTGTAATCTTTACTTTTATAGGAATCTTTTTTGTACTGGCCCCATTGGACAAGGCCGGTGTATTGGGTGAAAAGATTTATGTATTTTTTAAGCTTTTTTTCGGTATTGGATACTTCCTTCTGCCAATCGTAAGCATAATGATTGCGATATCCTTTCTTAAAAATTTGGAAAGAAAGTTCGGACTGCTTCAAGTTATAGGTTCAGTATTATTTTTTATTTCCGGCCTTGGTTTAATATCGCTTATAGCGGCAACAAGAGGTGGGCTTATTGGAAATATAATAGCTAAGCCATTGGTAACAATTTTTGATGTTTATGCAACTGGGATTTTTTTGGTGGCTTTGGCCATAATCTCACTTCTTATACTGTTTGAGGGCACACTCAGTCTAAGCTGGTTATCGGTTCTTAAAGAAAGACTAAGGAAAAAGGGCGAGACTGAAGAGAAGCTAAGCAAAGAGGAGTCGGAAAAGTTGGAGAAAGAAATAGAGAAAAAAGTTGAGGAAAAAAGACTGTCATTCGCAACAGCTGGCAATGTTCAGCAGAAAAACATGTCCGAAGACGAAGACTTTGGACCGGTAAAATTAAAACTGTTGAGTTTAAGGCCGTTCACCCCTCCCCCACTTTCCCTTCTTGAGAGAGATCGCGGCCGGCCTGAAGTCGGGGATATAAAAGCAAACGCAAATATAATAAAAAGGACTCTGCAAAATTTTGGAATAGTTGTTGAGATGGATGAAGTCTCAATCGGACCATCAGTTACGAGGTATGCATTAAAACCGGCAGAAGGAGTTAAATTGTCAAAAATACTCGGCCTTCAGAATAATCTTGAACTTGCCTTAGCCGCTCACCCGGTACGCATTGAAGCGCCAATTCCCGGCAAATCTCTGGTTGGCATTGAAATACCAAATACGCTAAAGACTACCGTCGGCCTCGGAAGCTTACTTTCGGAAAATGAATTCACTGCCTCTCAAAACCCACTAATCGTATCCTTGGGCAAAGGAATATCCGGCCAGTCGCACTTCACCAATCTAGCAAAGATGCCCCACCTGCTTATTGCCGGTGCAACTGGGGCGGGAAAATCAGTGACAATACATGTTTTGATCAATTCCCTGCTTTTTAGAAACCCGCCTGAAACATTGAAATTCATAATGATAGACCCGAAACGTGTAGAGTTGACTCTATACAATAAAATACCCCACCTGCTGACACCGGTCATTACAGAGGCCAAGAAAGCCATACTGGCTCTCAAGTGGCTGGCAAAAGAGATGGACCGCCGCTACAACATCCTAGAAGAATGCTCAGTCAGAGATGTTGAATCTTATCACAAGAATATTTTGGAACCTGAAATCAAGAAAATAAAAAACAAAGAAAAACTGACAGAGGAAGAAAAAGCTGGATTGCCGGAAATGATGCCCTATATCATAGTTGTTATTGATGAACTGGCAGATATTATGCATGCATATCCTAGAGAGCTGGAATCCGCTATTGTGCGGCTGGCCCAGATGAGCAGGGCTGTCGGCATACATCTAATTCTCTCTACGCAAAGACCGTCGGTTAACGTGATTACCGGTCTTATCAAAGCAAACATTCCCGCAAGGATCGCCCTGCAGGTCACATCTCAAGTTGATTCCCGAACAATTCTTGACGCCGCTGGTGCTGAAAAACTTCTGGGCGCCGGGGATATGCTTTTCATTTCAGGCGAGATGTCAAAGCCCAAGCGCATCCAGTCAGCATTTATCTCGGAAAGCGAGGTCAAAAGGGTCGTTAGCCACATATCAAAGGAGTACGAAGGTGAATTGGGCTCGGAACTAGACTTCTCACAAGACAATTCAAAAAATGTTTTGTTCTCTTCAAACATAGAGGATGAGGAAGACGACGAACTTTACGAAGACGCGCGGCAGACCGTGATACACGCCGGCAAGGCTTCTACCTCATACCTGCAGAGAAAATTGGGAGTCGGCTATGCAAGAGCCGCTAGACTGATAGACATACTTGAGGAACGAGGTGTGGTCGGACCGGGAATCGGCTCAAAACCAAGAGAAGTATTGGAAAAGTATGAAGGAGCTCGGTCCGAGTTCCCTATTACAGAATCTCCTGATGACGAATAATTATTCCTCCAAAAGACAGATAAAAATTTTCTTGACCATCTTATTCTTTGTCCTGATTTCCGGCTACATTTATTTTCAATCAAGAAACCTCATCACAGGTCCCAAGCTGGTGGTAAGAGAACCACTAAACGGAGCCTCGGTAACAGAACCAGTAATAACAGTCTCTGGAGAAGCCAGAAATATCGCATTCATAACTCTCAATAACAACCAGATTTTTGTTGACGACAGCGGCACTTTCAAAGAGAAGATAGTGGTGAGCGAGGGCTACAGCAAAATAACAATAAGCGCCAAAGACCGATTCAACAACAGCACCAGTGAAATTATAGAAATTTTTAGGCCGAGAACCGAAAAAATTGAGCAAATTAGCCCTGAAAGCGGACAACAAGAAAACGATCTAGAGAATAGTGAAAATTTAGGAAATGAGACGTAATATGTAATAGATGAGAAAAACAAAAATAATCAAAAAGGAAAAGGAGATTGGCGCCAATATCGCAGATACAATACAAGAAATTAAGACAAAGTTTGGCGAGGAGGCGATAATGAAACTCGGGGAAAAGCCGAGAGTTGATATAAATGTGATACCAACCGGCTCCCTTGGTCTCAACGAAGCTTTGGGAGTTGGCGGATTGCCCCGTGGCAGAATCGTTGAAATATTTGGGCCTGAGTCTTCGGGAAAAACCACCCTCGCCCTTCATGTTGTTGCCGAAGCCCAAAAGCAGAATGGCATATGCGCTTACATTGACGCCGAACATGCGATGGACCCCGAATATACGAAAAAGCTCGGAGTAAAGATAGATGAGCTTCTCATTTCTCAACCCGACACCGGAGAACAGGCTCTGGAAATAGTGGAAAGTTTAGTTAGGTCCGGAAAAATTGACGTGATAGTCATTGACTCTGTGGCAGCATTGACTCCGAAAGACGAAATAGAGGGAGATATGGGCGCCCAGCATGTAGGAAAGCAGGCCCGCCTTATGTCGCAAGCATTGAGGAAATTGACTGCGATTGTCGCCAAAAGCAAAACAGTTGTTATATTCATAAACCAGATAAGAATGCAGATTGGCGTTATGTTCGGCAATCCCGAGACTACACCGGGCGGCAAAGCTCTGAAATTCTACACTTCAGTAAGATTAGACATTAGGCGCATTGCCCAAATAAAAAAAGGCGAGGAAGTTGTCGGCGGTAGAGTCAGGGTAAAGGTGGTGAAAAACAAAGTGGCGGCGCCATTCAGACAGACAGAATTTGACCTATTGTATAACGAGGGAATTTCAAGAGAGGGAGAAATAATCGCTTTGGGAGAAAAATTTGGAATAATACAGAAAGCCGGAGCGGCATACAGTTTCGGGGATGTAAAACTCGGACGTGGATATGACGCCGTAAGGCAATACCTGAAGGAAGACAAGAAAACCGCAAACACAATAATCAAGGAAATTATGGCTAAATTAAAGAGCCACTAGACTTGCGATATTTCTGCTTTGTGTTATATTGGAAGCAAGTGGCAAGGCTACGAGTTAAGTGCTGGTCACACCCCGCTTGAAGAGCGACATCTCTGGCTTCAACACCCAGAAAAGAAACGGGGTTTGTTCGCGAAGGTGCCCTCCACCGAAAGCTTGAGCCGGTTATAATCCATAAGATCCGAGGATATAACTAGAGTTCGGCGGAAGTGTAGAAGGGCTGCCTAGGCCCGTGAACGAATAAGACTCAAAGGAACTAAAAGTCCGCGCCTGCCATGGAGAGGCCGCAACTTGGCGACCTTGGGCCGCGCACACTCTTTGCGCGGCCTCTTTTTTTATAGACAATAAATTTAATTTATGTAGAATAACTCCTGTTATTTAAAGATATGCTTGAATACAACCAAATAACTGAAAAGAAAATTATTAAGCTTGATGGAGATCCATACGAAGTTCTCTCTTCTCACGTTTTCAGAAAACAGCAAAGAAAGCCCATAAACGCGACAAAGTTAAGAAATTTGATAACCGACAAGGTTGTTGAAAGGTCGTTTCATGTTTCTGAAAAAGTTGAAGAAGCTCTCGTTGAAAACAACACCATTAAATATCTGTACTCAAACAAAGGACAGGTGTGGTTTTGTTCTCCTGACAATCCTGCGGAGCGTTTCTCTCTTGACGAATCTTTAGTCGGACCGCAACTGCAATTTATTAAGGAAAATAGCACTATTGAGGCCATTGTTTTTGATGAAAAAATAATCGGCGTTAAAATGCCAATTAAGGTTGACCTGAAGGTTACGGAAGCGCATCCTGCGGTAAGAGGCAATACGGCGCAAGGAGCTAGCAAACAAGTAATTCTAGAGACAGGCGTCTCCATTAACACGCCCCTGTTTGTAAAAGAGGGTGATATCGTCAGAGTCAACACGGAAACCGGAGAATACACAGATAGGATTTCAAATTAAGAAGTTTCACCGCTAGTTTTTTTGCCTCTTATCTTTCCGTACAAGTAGCCCAAGATTATCGCAATTAAAGTCCAAAACAGGACTATGAATAGCGGTTCGGCGACAGCGCTGTTTTCCACGACAGGAAAAAAACTGAACAAGAAAAGAGGAGAAAATATAACAATAAGGAAAGGGTCGGCAAGACATCCGGCGGATATCGGACAGAGAACTTTTAAAAAGAAAATCAGAGGAACAAAAACAAGAGCAAAGATTGCCGCTTGTAGCCAGTAAGGTAGGCGCTTCATTTGTCTATATTTTACTACCTTGAGATGTAAGGTAAAAGACCTAGGAACCTGGCCCGTTTTATAGCTTGGGATATCTGCCTCTGCTGTTTTGCAGATACATTAGTTCTTTTGTGAGAGATTATTCTGGCGTGGGGATTAATAAACTTTTTCAGGAGTTCCGTATCTTTGTAATCTATGTATTGAATATTACTTCTTGAATTCTGATCTGTTTTCATAGCTTAAAATTAAAAAGGAATGTCATCAGGATTAATCTCATCCGCTGGATATTCAATCGTATCCAGCTCCGCCTTGGTGTCAACGGCGGGAGCTGGCGCGATGGAAGAATCCGCCTTGCCGCCGTCTCGGCGCGGTCCAAACTGAACTCTGTCGGCAACAATTTCGGTTCTATATTTCTTCGTGCCGTCGCTTGCGTCCCAGCTTCTCGTCTGCATCCTGCCTTCAACCAAAACGGAACTCCCCTTTTTCAAATATTGAGAAACCGTCTCTGCCTGACGGCCGAATACTACAACATTATGAAAATCAGCGCTCTCCTGCTTTGCTCCGTTCTTATCTTTCCAAACCCTGTTCGTGGCAACAGAAAAGGTGGCGACCTGGACACCTGACGGTAGGGCCCGTGATTCAGGGTCCCTGGTTAAGTTGCCAATTACTAATGCTTTGTTTAGATACATTTTGAGTTAAATTGTATTATTCGGTGACTAATTCTTCAATACTCTTATCAATTTCCTCTTCTTTCAATAAATCGAGGGTTTCTGGCGCCTTATTTCTCTTCTCAATATTTACAACGGCCGGTCGGCTAGCCGCAGTCATCTCTTCAGGAATAGACGGCCTTGAGTAAAAATAAGTGTTTTCTCTCACGGTTCTCATCAGAAGAGACCTGATAATATTTTTATTTGATCTTAAAAGTTCCTTCAGGCCGCCAATCTTTTCAGCGCTAATTTCAAATTTTATCCAACCGAAAAAAGCATTTTTAAATATCTGCTTCTGGCTATCAACCGTTTTGGTCATAGCGTAAGCTAGATTTCTCATATGCGGCGATTCGGCAGATATTATCGTTCCTCCGTGATGCTCAAGCGCTCCCCTCAAACCCTCAAAATTGACTTTGAGCTGGTCTTCCGACAGTGAGGGCACGAGCAAAAAGCCCACCTCGTAGATTTGAGAACGGGTTGGGTCTTCGACGCCTAAATCTTCTTCTTCAGAAAGTATTTCTTCTTTTTCTTCTGTCATACAACAAAATGTGAGAATACCTTACCATAACGGGTGCTTATCTGGCAACCCTATCAGAAATGGCCGACTTTTAATCAGTCCGTATGGAGAAAAGCAATAACGCATTATCAACCAGCTTCTTCCTTGTCGTTTCAAAATCACTATTTCTTATAGCCGAAATTTTCTTAACAACTTCTTCCACAAAGATAGGCTCATTACGCTTGCCCCTATGAGGGATGGGAGTAACAAACGGTGAGTCAGTTTCCGCAAGAATTCTATCTAGGGGAGCAAATTTCACTACTTCTTCATAGCTTGAAGCGAAAGTTACGACGCCGGTAAAAGATAAGAAGAAATTTATATCCAGAAACTTTTTTGCAGTAGCAACATCAGCGGCAAAGAAATGCATATCACCCGAGAGCCTGTCGCCGTATTTTCTTGAATAAGAAAGGAGCACGTCATAAACATCCTCATAGGCATTGCGGCAATGTACCATAAGCGGCTTACCGAACTCCAAGGCCAGTTCAATTTGTCTGGAGAAAAGTTCTTTTTGGTTTTTTATCTTGTCGGTCGTAGAGTCTCCGGTACGGGCATAATCAAAGCCGCATTCCCCCACTCCGACAACCTTTGGGTGGCTGATTAGACTTCTAAAAAATTCGTCGTTCCATTGTGCTAGGTCACCGTCCGGATGGATGCCAATGGTCGCAAATAAGTTTTCCGACTTTTTAGACAAATCAACAGCGCTTCTGGATGTTTCAGCGTCAGTGCCTACGGTTATCGTTGAAACGCCCCCCTCTTCCATTCTGGCAATTGCTTCCTCACGATCAACGTCGTATTGGGGAAAATTCAGGTGCGAGTGAACGTCAAAATAATTGGGTTTTTTCATTCTACTCTTGGAAAAAGCGGCCTCTCCGGAGCTCTGTTCGCTCTGACTAAGCCCTCAATCATCTCTGCTGTTGCCGGCAAAATCGGCCGAAGTGCCGCGGCAATACCATAAAGCTTCACGACTAAATCTTCAATAATCCCGACAGCCTTGGCCGAATCTGATTTTATAAGCTTGAAAGGTTCTGACTCCTGGATGACAAGATCAAGTTCCGCTATCTGCCGCCACACGATATTCATTGCCTCTTGAATGCGAAAATGGTTCATGGCGTCGATGAAACCTTTCGACATATCCTCCTTGATGATTTCTGGACACTTGGAGAGGTGAGTCTCGGCCATTTTCATTATGCGACTGGTTAGATTGCCCAAACCATTTGCCAAGTTGGCATTGTAGGCTTCTTTGAAGCGCTCTGGAGTAAACGGACTGTCTTCAAACGAAGATATTTCCCGGGTAACAAAATAACGAAAAGCGTCCGACCCAAATTCTCTGACAATCTTATACGGGTCCAAGACATTGCCGAGACTTTTGCTCATTTTTAATCCGCCTTCTCCTGTAATGAAACCGTTTATGACTATCTTGTCCGTGTTTTTAATACCTGCAGACATAAGCATTGCCTGCCACATAGCTGATTGCTGACGAAGATTGTCTTTACCGGCATATTGCACAGTCTCCCCTTCAACCCAAAATTTCTGAAACAGATCGTCACTTGGCTTGCCCGCCGAAGCCTCAGTGGAGACGGGCCAGCCTAAAGTTGATATGTAATTAACCAGTGCATCAAACCAGACATACATAACGTGGTTATCGTCACCGGGCACCGGCACACCCCAGAGCATTTTTTCTTTCAGTCGGGAAATGCTGAAATCCTGCAAACCTCCCTCAACGAATTTTTTTATTTCATTAAAACGAAAATCCGGAATTACAAAATCGGTATTATTTTTATAATACTCAAGTAGCTTGTCTTGATATTTGGAAAATTTGAAAAAATAATTTTCTTCTTCAATCACCTCAAGCTTGAGATTCTGGTGAAGCGAACATCGGCCATCAACAAGCTCAGATTCGGTTTTTTCAAGTTCACAGCCAATGCAGTATTTGGTCTTGTAGTTTTTTTTGTAAATATCCCCTGTGGCCTCGCATCTTCTCCAGAATTCTTGCGCCGCTTTTATATGTTTCTGGTCAGAAGTCCTTATAAAATGAATGTCCTTTTTTAAATTAAGAAGCTCTGTAAGGCCTTTGAATTTTTCTGCTGCCTTATCTACATAATCTTGCGGGTCTATGCCTTCCTTAAGCGCCCTGCGATACACTTTTGCGCCGTGCTCATCGGTGCCAGTATTGAAAAACACCCTATAACCGCGGGCTTCTTTAAAGCGGGCAATTACATCGGCACGGACAAACTCCATCGCATGGCCTAAATGAGGATCAGAATTCACATACGGCAAAGTCGTAGTAATATAAAAATTTTTATTGTCGGAAACTGACACGGTTGTTATTTGTCTATCTTTCTTTTTTCCAAATCAGACAAAAGTTCAATGAGAGCCGTTGCTAGCGGAACTGAAAGCAGTATACCCAAGAAACCGGCAAGTTTGGCTCCTATTACTAAAGCCAGAATTGAAATTATGGGCGGGACGCCGACAACTTTTTTTACTACCAGAGGATATAAAAGATGGTTTTCAAACTGCTGGATAATTATATAAAGACCGATAACCAGAAGAACTAAGGACAATCCGCCGTCCAAAAAAGCTATGAATATAGCCGGAATAGCCGAAAGAATCGGGCCAAATAATGGAATAATTTCAAATATTCCCGCCAAAAATGCCAATAGCAGGGCGTTTTCTACGCCAAGCATGGTCAGGCCCAGGAAAACCAATACAGCCACGATGACGGCAAGAAGAAGCTGGCCCTGCATCCAGAGTCCGATTTTTTCTCTTGAACGCCTCCAGAGGTCAACAATATAATTTTCACTATTGACAGGAGTTACGACTCTCAAAAACTTTCCAACTCCGTCAACCTGAACCGCAAGATAAAAAGACAAGACAATTATAAGCAGGAAGCTCATCACACCTCCGAAAAATACGTCTACTGTGGAGAGAAAGCCGCCTGACAAATTGTCCAGAGTCTTGTTCACTCCTTGTATGACAGCGGGCAAAGACAAACTTTTTGAAAGTCCGCCAAATATCCCCTGCGAAGACAGCAGATTGGTGCTTTGCTCCGTTTCGGTCAGCGATTCAGAATATTCAGGCAACGATCTTAAGAACTGGGCAGATTCGTTGAAAAGCGGAACAACAAGAAAATAAAAGGCAGAAACAATAAAAAGAAAAGCTGCAACATAAATAAGAAGAACCGACGGTATTCTCGTTATCCCCCTCCTCTCAAACCATCTTGTCCCGGGTTCAATGGCCGAAGCGATGACTATGGCCGCTAATATAATCAGGACAACATCACGGAGGATATATATAAGTATGAATAAAACAACAATCAAAACTGCCCGCACTATCGAACCGGTAGAGATGGAGAGGTTTACCTTTTCTTCGCCTTTGGACATGAGTTTATGATACCACCTTAAGCGGCAGCTTAAAATGCTAGAAATGCAGAACTGATTGAATTTTTTTCTTGTCAGGAATGCTCCCGACTATGGCCAAATTAAGATTCTCATCGGTAAATATCTGTCGCGCAAGTTTCTGGACATCTTTCGCGGTTACTTTCCTTATTTCCGCTTCAATTTGCTTAGGAGTTTTGAATTTCCTTCCGAGAATTTCCTGCTCGGCCGCGAAGAAGCTGACTTCGTCTGACGATTCCACGCCCATAAACAAACCTCCTATGTACGACTCTTTGGCTTTTTCAAGCTCGGCTTTTGGAACTTCCACATCTTTTAACTTCTTCACCTCATCAACCAGCACAGTAACAACTTCGACTATTCTTCTGCTGTCAACTCCGGAGAAAATTATAAAATCGCCATGATCCGTAAACTCATTGACGGAAGATTTGGCGTAATAACAGACTCCCATTTCTTCTCTCAACCGCTGAAACAGTCTGGAACTCATTCCCGACCCTAGTATGGCATCAAGCACGTGGAGAGTGGTCGATCTTTTGTCCGTCGCCTTGAATGTCTTGAAACCTAAGACCAGGTGAGTCTGATCGGTTTCTTTATCAGCTATCTTAAGTCTTGGAGATTTTTGAGAAACTTGAACTGGACGCTTGTTTCTTTTCTTTCCATCCTTAATGTCTTTGAATGTCTTCTTTACTAAATTAAACGCTCGACCTTGTTCCACTCCCCCTGCGATTACAACCATACTTGAGTGGGCAACGTAGTGAGCGTTTCTATAAGAAACAAATTTCTCTCTTGTGGCATTTTTTATAACTCTTCTGTTGCCCAAGATAGGCCAACCTGCCGGTTGGTCGCCGTATAAGAGACTGGAAAATACCATCTGAACTTTGCGTTGGGGCAGGTCTTCGTACATATTCATTTCCTCAATAATCACCCCTTTTTCTTTTTCAAGCTCGGCCGCCGGAAACGTAGGGTTTAGATACATATCCGATATGACATCAATTAGTTTGCCCACGTGTTTAGAATTCGCCTTGGCATAGTAGCCCGTCCATTCGTAATTAGTAAAAGCATTGTTCGCTGCACCTATTTTGTCCAATTCCAAACTTATATCAATAGACTTTGGCCTATTTTTAGTTCCCTTAAAGCACATATGCTCCAAGAAATGGGACATTCCGCTCTCCTCGCGCTTTTCATATTCCGAGCCGGTTTCAACCATAGTCAAAACAGTTACAGTCGGACTGTCTTTCATAGGCAAAACAATAACCCGCAAACCGCTTGGTAAGACCTTTTTGTAGTACTTCATATGGAGAAGGAGTTTAACACAAAGATAATAAGAGAAAAAGTTATCTTATCGCTGAAATTATCTCCCCCGCTTTGACTCTTTTTTGTTCCCCAGTGTCCCTATCCCTTATAGTCACAGTATCGTTTTCTAGAGTTTCAAAGTCTACGGTCACGCAGTAAGGCGTTCCGATTTCGTCCTGTCTTCTGTATCGCTTGCCTATATTGCCGTTGTCATCAAAGGTTACGCTGATAGATTCTTTTTTGAGCATTTTATAAATTTCGCGCGCCTTGCTCACCAGCCCTTCTTTATTTTTAAGAAGTGGAAATACGGCGACAGAAACGGGCGCCAGGTTTTTCGGCAGACGCAGTACTGCGCGGGTTTCACCGCCTAATTCGTCCTCGTCGTAACTTTCACACAAGACAGCGAGTATGGTCCTGCCGATGCCAAAAGTTGGTTCAATTACGTGAGGAATAAATCTCTCCCCCCCGCCAGCTTGTCCGTCGACTGACGGGTCATAATACTCAAGAGACACTCCGCTTGTTGTCTGATGACTCTTTAAATCAAAATCTGTCCTGTAAGCCAGACCATAAAGCTCTTTTCGTCCAAAAGGAAAAGTGTATTCAAAATCAATCGTCCGCTTGGAATAATGCGCCCGCTCGCCTTCCGGCACTTCAAGCTCGTGAATATTTGAACTCTTTAATCCGATATCAGCTATCCATTTCTTCATTTCACTTCTCCAGTATTCAAAATATTTTTCCCATTCCGACTCGCGGATGAAATATTCTATTTCCATCTGTTCAAATTCCCTAACTCTGAAAAGAAAATCTCTTGGAGAAATTTCATTCCTAAAAGCTTTGCCCATCTGCGCCATGCCAAAGGGCAGTTTCGGATGAAATGTATCTAAAATATTTTTAAAATTAACAAACATTCCTTGGGCGGTTTCTGGACGCAAATATACAGTTCCCGCTTCGTCCTCGGAGGCGCCAATAAAAGTCTTAAACATCATATTAAACTGGCGCGGTTCGGATAATTTCCCTCCGCATTCGGAACAAATCTTCAAATCTTTTATTTGGTCAGCTCTGAAGCGACGCTTGCATTTATCACACTCTACTAGCGGGTCGGAAAAACCATCAACGTGTCCGCTAGCCTTCCAGACAACCGGATTCATAATGAGCGCCGCATCAATGCCGTACATATCTTCCCTGTCCAATACAAAATGTTTCCACCAAAGTGCGGTAATCTTGTCGCGTAACGCAACTCCCAGAGGACCATAATCCCACATCCCAGACAATCCTCCGTATATTTCGGAACCTTGAAAGATAAAACCGCGACGCTTACAAAGCGAGACTATTTTTTCCATCTTTTCCATATTCGTATTCATATCGTTCGTTTGCTAGCTGACAGGTCGCCAGCACTTGCATTATTTCACAACTGTTTCGTCTCCGCTCTTGAAATTCGGATCGGTCGTCAGACGGGTTGTCATAGCAGGTTTGGTGGAAGAGAGAGGTTTTGAAGTATATTTATCCTGTCCGGTCATTCTGGAATCAGAGACTACAATCGGAGAAGACCCGACTTGGCTTAGACTTGGGGTAAACACGACCTGGAAGGCCGCCTCTTTGGAAGAAGACAGAAAACCTGTTCCCGCACGAACTTCCCCGACATTCCATACAACCTCCCTGCTTAATGAATCAAAAGTGATATTCTCTTGGGAAGGAGTGGCAAAATCTGCCCATCCGACATAGCTAGGCAGTGTCGCTCTGACTGAAACATTGGAAGCGTCGTTTAAGGTATTGGTTATATTCCAGATAACTGTATAGGTCGTTTCCTGCTCTGCGACTGGAGGCATTGGACCGCGATTCTCAAGCGGTCCCACATAGTAAACCAGACGCGATGAGAGATTCAAACTTGAAGCCAGTTTTATGAGCTTTTCTGAAGACGATACTACATTCTGGGGCGGACCTGATGGAAGAACTTGACTGCCGGACATGGTTGACAATATGTTTATGTCTTGATTTTGCGCTCCAGAGATTGAAGTCAGCGGACTGAAGGAAAAACCGACAACTCCGCGACCGCCAGGAGAAATTTCAGCAAGATCGGGATTGTTGTTCTTGTCCCAGACAATCGTATTATCACTTGACCTGAAAAAACCTCCATTCTTCGGGCTGACAGAGCTTCTATCTAGGGCCACACCAGAGAGCTTGACTTCTATTTTGCCATTGAGTAGTTTGCTGGGAAGATTGTTTGTCCAGATTACATTCATTTGAATTTTCTCGCCAAGTTCAGCTATATATTCCGGCGAACTGTCGTTATTGATAGACAATACCAGATCTATAAAAGGTCTCTTTATTGAAACAGAATGTGTAAGCGACACTATCTGGGCGCCAATTTCCTGTTCATTTTTTTCACTGGCAATACCTGCGTAGAAACGAAAAGTTCTTTCTTCCTCATTTTGGCCTTGAATACTGCCCTTGATGAATATAGTCCTCTTCTCACCTGGAGGAAGGTCCCCGATATCCCATAGATTATCCTGATCAGCCGACGCGGGCTTTGATTCCAAGAAAGAAAAGCCAAAAGGGTATTCGGCTTTCACCAGCAGGTTGCGCAGCATCTCACTGGTGTTGGAAGTGAGAGTTATATCAAAATCAATATCTTGTCCGGCATTTATCTCTTTGGGTCCGTCAACGGTAAAGATAATCGGAGAGGATTTTATTGCAAGTTCGTACTGCTTATCTTTGAAAAAAATAGCATTTGATCCTTTGATTCTGTATTCCAGAGTCATTTTTATACTTTGGATGCTCTCTTTTTCACCGAATAAAACCGACTTAATCGTTCTCCTGCCTTCCCCTCCCGCAGCAATGCGGCCGATGACCTCCCTCTGCCGGGTAAGTTCTTCTTCAAGACTGCCGGCAACACGGCTTCCTGCCGGATATTCAATCAACAAATTGGCTCCTTCCAAGTCAGTGTTATTTTCATTTTTTATTATTACCTCAAGAGACAATTCTTCGCCTGCGCTAATCGTTGCCGGGCCAAGCACTGATATGTCAATTTTGTTTACTGAAACTGTATTCTCGCCGACAAAAAACATATATCCGGCAACCACTAGAGCGATAACAAAAAAAGAAATGGAGCCCCAAAGGATTTTTTTGAAAGGATTGCCCTTCTGTAGGGAAATTTCCCTTTGGCGGGCAAGAAGCTCATTTAGGGGATCCTCCTTGGATTCCCATGTGTTCTTTACATCAAATTCTTGCTTGCTTAGCTCCTTCCGTTCGTCAGGACTGTTTTCGTTGTGTTTTCTGGAATAGAGGCGTTCTTCAAGCCGATTTAGACGGCTTTTTTCTTCGTCGTTCATGCGAAAAATTATATCACAGAGCTCCCTTAAAAGAAGAAGGCCCCGCCTCGTTACGCCGGAAGGCGTAACGAGGCGGGAACCTTTCAGCGGATCACCTGAACCTCGCGAATTCTAGTGGTCTTGCCCAGGAAGTCGACTGACTCCAAGAACATAACGACTCTGCCGTTTCTTGACTTCACGGTAGGATGGAAACACCCCCTGACTATGGTACCGGAACACATGGTCTCTGTGTCAGTATCCAGAAGGTGTTCCTCCAGCGCAAGTCTCGCCGCCAGAGCCACATACTCAGTGAAACCGATCCCTTTCGTGCTCTGGCAACGTCGGTTGTGAGCAACCTTGTTGCTACGGACAACTTCCAGATTCCCGCCGTCGTCAGCCGAGAAACTTCGCCTCACCAAAACCAGATGAGACTCGCTCGGGTCCCTCTCCGAAGTCATCACCTTGTCCGGCTGGCCGTACATGCTCAAGTTGTTGTCAACGGAT
>MHVD01000017.1 GCA_001823695.1 Candidatus Zambryskibacteria bacterium RIFCSPHIGHO2_01_FULL_43_25
GAGGACGGAGTTTTCAAAGCGGTACAGGGTATTACCACTCTTGAAGAGGTTTTGAGGGTTGTATCTGAATAAAAAATGGCTGTTTTTAAATATAAAGCTATAAACAAGATAAGCGGTATGTATGAAGATACGGTAGAAGCCAATGACCGCTTTGCTGTCTACCAATTGGCCAAGGACAAAGGGGACACGGTCGTGCACGTTAAGGAGTTAAAAAGCAAGACGCTCCACTTTTTTTCAAGAACCACGGGCTTTTTCGGCAAAATAAAAGCTCACGATAAGGTAATTTTTGCCAGAAATTTGGGCGCTATGATACAAGCCGGCCTTCCCGTGACGCGGGCCCTGTCTGTCATGGAGAGACAGGTAAAAAATAAAAAGCTTAAGAGAGTTCTCTTGAACATAAAGGATGATATAAGCAAGGGACGAAGTTTAAGCGATTCTCTAAGGTCAATGCCGGGGACTTTCTCTTCGCTCTTCATTTCAATGGTAAAGGCCGGAGAGGAAAGCGGCAAGTTGTCCGACGCTCTGAAGGTTATCGGCTTGCAGATGGAGAAGTCTTATGTGCTGGCGAGAAAGATAAAAGGAGCTCTGCTTTATCCTGCAGTTATCGTTGTCATAATGATAATTATTGGTGTGTTGATGCTCGTATATATGGTCCCGACTTTAACGGCGACCTTTGAGGGTTTGGGAGTGGAACTGCCGGCAAGCACCAGGGCGATTATTGCCGTGAGTGATTTTTTAAGAACTCAATATGTTCTGACTATTGTTACTGTTTCGGGTCTCATTGCCGCGACTTTCCTTTTTTCAAGAAGCCGAAGAGGCAAGAGGGTACTGTCTCTCATGCTTATACATCTACCGATTATCGGCTATATGGTCAAAGAAATTAACGCCGCTAGAACAGCCCGCACCCTGTCTTCACTGCTTTCTTCCGGCGTGGACATAGTCGTGGCTATAGAAGTCACGGGCGATGTCGTTCAGAATGTTTTTTTCAAAGAAGTCCTGAATAAGGCGCAGCACAATGTAGAAAAAGGGGATTTGATATCTTCTGTTTTTATAGAAAATTCTCATCTATATCCGATTTTTCTGGGCGAGATGGTATCGGTTGGAGAAGAAACCGGACAATTGTCAGCAATGCTAGCTGAAGTTGCGAATTTCTACGAGGACGAAGTTGACCAAAAAACAAAAAACATATCAACAATTATTGAGCCGATACTAATGGTTCTTATGGGCATTGTTGTCGGCTTTTTTGCCATTTCAATGCTTGCGCCGACTTACTCGCTCGTAGAAGCCATATAAATAAAAAATGTTTTTCCAAACAAACAACAGAAGAACCGTCCCGCACGATTTTGGGTTTTCTCTTGCCGAAATAATTGTTGGCGCGGCGCTTTTCGCTCTTATTGCCGTGGCTGTGTATCAGGGTTATGCCAGTCTGTCGGTCCTTGTTTCGGCTGGAAGGGTGAAGACTCTGGCGGCTGATTTGGCAAACGAAGAAATTGAAATCATAAAAAATTTGCCATTTGAACAAGTTGGCATCGTTAGCGGAATACCCGTTGGGGTTATAGAGAGGGATAAGACGGTTAATAAAAGCGGTTTTGATTTTAATGTTGTGACAACTGTCAGAAATATTGATGATCCGTTTGACGGTCAAATAGGCGGGGATCCGAACGACTTGTCGCCTGCTGATTATAAACTTGTTCAAGTTGATATTTCTTGCCCCACTTGCCGTGATTTTCCAACCATGAACATGTCTGCCAGAATCAGTCCGAAAAATCTGGAAACCGCCTCAGCAAACGGAGCTTTATTTGTGAAAGTGTTTGATGCCAATGGTATTCCGGTGCCTCAAGCGGATGTCCATATTGAAAATAATCAACTGAATCCGGCAATCATTATTGATGAAGTTACAAATAACAACGGCGAATTGCAGATTGTTGATGCTCCGCCCGGAGTCAATGCTTATGAAGTCACAGCGACAAAATCAGGATTTACCACGGACCGGACCTATCCTCCGGGCGCTCCGACGAATCCGAACCCAAGCAAACCGCATTCAACGGTTGTTCTTCAGCAGGTTACTCAAGTCAGTTTTCTTATAGACAAAACCAGCACTTTAAACGTCAGTTCAATCACAGACGACTGCGCTATCGTGCCGTCTGCCTCATTCTCAATGGATGGCACGAAGGTTATAGGTACAAGCCCGGATGTCTTAAAGTACAGCGCCACGCACTCCACTGACAGTTTCGGCTCGCTGCTTATCCCCGGAATTGAGTGGGACAGTTATTTGATACAATCTCTTTCCTCAAGTCTCGACCTCGTGGGCACAAACCCAGTCATGCCTTTCTCGGTACTGCCTGACGCAGTCCAAGATGTCCGGCTGATAATGCAGCCGAAAGACCCGAACACTCTTCTGGTTGTGGTCAAGGACTTAAATTCTCAGCTTCCTCTCTCTGATGTAGCAGTGACTCTAACCGGGACAAACTATAACCAAAGTTTAGTTACAGACAGAGGTTTTCTAAGGCAGACAGATTGGTCTGGCGGTGGCGGCCAATCTATGATAGGCAATCCAAATCAATACGACACTTCGGATGGCAACGTTGATACTACAACTTCACCCGGGGAAGTAACTTTGTTTGGCAGTTTTGGAGTCTTCGCTCCGAGCGGCAACCTGACTTCATCCACCTTTGATACTGGGACTTCGAGCGACTTTTATCAGATTAACTGGAAACCGGTTGACCAGCCGCCGCAAACTGGATTTCCAAGCGCCAAATTCCAAGTCGGGTCAAATAACACCGATTCCCAATGGCAATATGACGGTCCGGACGGAACACAGGGCACGTATTACGACGTAACAAACAGCAACATACATTCTTCTCATTCCGGCCACAGGTATTTCCGCTACAAGCTCTTCCTTTCAACGGCGGTTTCGACATCAACGCCAAATATATCTGAAGTCAGTGTCGTTTTTACCTCTAGTTGTATTCCGCCCGGCCAGGTCTCCTTTTCAGGTCTAAGCGACGGCACTTATACGCTCAATGTCACAAAACCCGGTTACGGAGACCATCAAGTGCAACTAAACATTTCAAATTCTTGGCAGAGTTATAGTGTTGAACTTTCGCCGTCCTAAACCCAAAAAATGAATACTTTCAAACCAAAAATGAAAAATGGAATGACACTGGTCGAAGTTCTGATTAGCCTCGGCATTTTTGTAATCATCAGTCTGGCGCTATCTGGCTTCGGCCGTGATATATTTTTTCTGCGTTCTTCTGCCGAATCAAACCTTTTAGCCCAAATGGAAGCAAGGCAGGTATTGAGAAACTTCGTATCGGAAACCAGAGGCGTTTCACCTTCAAGCTTGGGCAGTTACCCGATATCTCAAGCTGGCACATCCACAGTAACTTTTTTTGTTGATCTTGACGGTGATAAACTCAAAGAGCAGGTCAGATACTTTCTTGATGGTGGTTCCCTAAAGAGGGGTGTTGTGATACCGAGCACCAACCCTGTCTCGTATTCGGGCAGTGAATCTGTGGCCACTGTTGTGAAATATGTCATCAACAGTTCCTCGACGCCGATATTTGAATACTATGACGAAAATTTTACCGGTACTTCCTCTCCTTTAACATATCCGCTTGATATTTCAAGAATCAGGTTGATAAAAGTTACTGTTGTAGTGGATGAAAATATTTCCAGACCTCCGGGGGCGATTGTGTCTTCAACAAATGTAACCTTAAGAAATTTAAAGAATAGCTTATGAGAATATTCAATAACTCAAATAGTAGGCGTTTCAAAGGCGGGCAGATAATTATTCAAGTGATTATATTCAGTTCGATAGCAGTTCTTTTGATTGGTAGTCTCATAAGCTCTGCGGCGATAAATATCAACTCGGCACGTCACGCGCAGGTGAGGGAGCAGGCCTTTCAGCTTGCTGAAGCGGGAATAGAGTATTACAGATGGCATCTTGCCCATGCGCCGACCGATTACCAGGACGGCACAGGTCAGCCGGGGCCTTATATCCACGATGTGAACGACAAAGATGGCAATTTGTCTGGCCAGTTTTCTCTCAATGTAATTCCACCCTATATCGGTTCAACTTTGGTCCGTCTGGAATCAACAGGAATTCCCGCGAACAGTCCGAACACTACTCGAACTATCGCGGTAGAGATGG
This sequence comes from Candidatus Zambryskibacteria bacterium RIFCSPHIGHO2_01_FULL_43_25, assembly GCA_001823695.1. GTDB lineage: Bacteria > Patescibacteriota > Minisyncoccia > Phycocordibacterales > Zambryskibacteraceae > MHVD01. The sequence goes on from MHVD01000017.1 coordinate 4,154, forward strand.
CTGTCCCTTCTCTGGCAAAATTTGCTGTTGTGGCAAATAGCGTAATGCGTCTTGGCCAAGGCACTGAAGTTTTCGGACCAATACATTCAAATGGCGGTATTAGGTTTGACGGTCTAGCTCATAATTTAGTCACAAGCGCCCAAACTGTCTATGACGACCCCGATCACACCGGCAACAACGAATTTGGCGTTCACACGCACGTAAACATTCCTCCGCAGACAGGGATTAACGACACATTTCGCCCGCTTGAAGCGGTACCGAGTCCGATTATGCCTAGGCCGGATGTCTTCGTAGCTGGAAGGCAGTTCCCAACTCCTGTGACTGATTTTACGAGCATTACTTCCGATCTGGCGATAATAAAAAGCCAAGCTCAAACGGGAGGAATTTACTATGGATCGTCTGGATATCAGGGATACCTGCTCATACTTAGAACCAACGATACGGTTGATGTATATAGAGTGAGCTCTGTTACCAGTCCTCCGTACGGATGTACAAGCGCAAGTCAGCCCGGTTGGGGTACTTGGAGTGTCGGGACAACCCAATTTATTGCCAATCATCCAATGCCTGCCAACGGCCTTATATTTATTGAGGACCATGTTTGGGTTGAGGGCAAAATTGATGGACAGAGAGTGACTATCGCTTCGGGCCGATTCCCGGATAGCCCTTCAACCAGGACTAGCATCACCGTAAATAATGACTTGGAGTATACCGATCATGGCGGCACTGATGTCATTGCTTTGATTGCTCAAGACAATATAAACATAGGGCTGGTCAGCGATGACGACTTGAGAATAGATGCGGCGCTGGTCGCTCAAAATGGCCGTGTAGGCAGATATTATTACAGAGCGCCCAGCAGCGGGCTTCAGAGATGCTCGCCTTACCATATCAGAAATTCGGTAGTTCTCTATGGAATGATTGCCACATACAACAGATACGGCTTCGCATATACCGACGGCACTGGTTATCAGTTGAGAGAAATCAACTATGATGCCAATTTGCTTTATGGCCCGCCGCCAAGCTTCCCTCTTACTTCCGAACATTATGAGATTTTATCTTGGGAAGAGCTCTAGTTTGTATAGTGATATAATAGCCCCATGGCTAGAAAGCTGATTGTAATAGCAAACTGGAAGATGGGTCCCTCTGGTTACAAAAAAGCTAGGGAATTGTTTATATCGGAGAAGGCAAAAGCGAAAAAATACAGAAAAGTGAAAACAGTTCTATGCCCGCAGTCGGTCTTGTTGTCAGAGTTTTCTAAAATGCAGAATGGTTCGGTCAGTCTTGGGGCGCAAGATGTATCTTTTGCCGAGGGGGGCAGTTTTACGGGCGAATTTAGCGCGAGTTTACTTAGGGATATAGGGGTCTCTTTCGTCATAGTTGGCCATTCGGAGAGACGCGCTCTCGGCGAAACTGATGACGCAGTCTCTCGCAAGCTTGGCTTGGCTGTAAAGAACGGCCTTACTCCGATTCTTTGCGTGGGAGAAAGAGAGCGGGATATCCACGGGGAATACCTTTCCATATTAAGACAGCAGTTGTTTCTCTCTCTTTCGGGAATCCAAAGAAAAGATTTATCAAAAATAATTGTCGCCTATGAACCCATCTGGGCCATCGGCAAGACCGCCGACGATGCGGTAACTCCCGACAAACTCCACCAAACATCTCTTTTTATTAAAAAAATGCTGCTTGAACGATATGGTGTTTCACCATCCTCTCTGCCGGCAATTATTTATGGCGGTTCAGTGGAGCCGGACAATGCAGAAGAGCTCATTTCCGACGGCAATGTTGAAGGATTTTTGGTCGGGCACGCAAGTCTGGACGCCGGAGACTTCGGAGAAATACTGAAATCAGTGAACGGCTAAACCGAAATATGAAAACCGTTGATTCAATCCCTGACGTTTCAGGCAAAAAAATTTTTCTGCGACTAGATCTCAATGTTCCCGTTTCAGGGGGCCGGATTGTAGATGATTTTAGAATTAAAAGGGCTCTGCCTACAGTTGCTTTTCTCAAGAGCCGAGGCGCCCAACTGATTATAGCTAGTCATTTTGAGGGCGAGAACAAGACTCTAGGTCCGGTATTTGAATACTTCAAAAATATTTATCCGGAAATGGCGTTTGTGAATGATTATTTCCCAAACAATATTGGCGAGGCTGGCTCTTCGGGGATTGTCTTTCTAGAAAATTTGCGAAAATATCCGGAAGAGAAGTTAAACGACGAGAATTTTGCCCGCCACTTGGCGTCTTTTGCCGAAGTTTATGTGAATGAAGCGTTTCCCGTGTCGCACCGCAGGCACGCTTCAATCATATCTTTGCCAAAATTCTTGCCCAAGTTTTGCGGTTTTGCTTTTGCTCAAGAGGTAGAGAAGCTCTCTTACGCTTTTACTCCGGACAAACCATTCCTTTTCATACTTGGCGGCGCTAAATTTGAGACCAAGCTACCTCTTATAAAAAAGTTTTCGTCTCTGGCAGACAGTGTGTTCATTGGCGGCGCTTTGGCCAACGACCTGCTCAAGGCTCGGGGCAATTCTGTCGGCAAGTCTCTCGTTTCTGATATAAAAGCTGACCTGTCCGAAATTCCGGAAGGGAAACTTATCGTTCCTGTTGATGTTGTCGTAAAGAGCGAGAACGGAGAAGTCTCTGTTAAGCCCGTCAATGAAATAGCAGAAGACGAGTCGGTGGTTGATTCGGGACCCAAAACAATTGAAATTCTTGGACAGAAAATAAAAGAAGCGCGGTTTATTCTCTGGAACGGACCTTTGGGCAATTATGAGTTTGGCTTCAAAAAAGGAACAGAGGATTTGGCAAAACTTATAGCTCAAGCGCCGGCGCATTCAATTGTCGGCGGCGGGGACACAATCGCCTCAATTGCCGAGCTTGATATCGGAGACAAGTTCTCTTTTCTCTCATCCGGCGGCGGGGCAATGCTTGAATTCTTGGCCACGGGAACTCTTCCGGGAATTGAAGCTTTAGAATAAACTTCAATTACTGATTTAAACCAAAATCAACAACGACTCCAAAACGACTCCAAACTTCCGCTATAGCGGAAGTTTGGAGTCGTTGTTATTTTTGAGGGCTCTAGTTAGACATTTTTTAATGTTTTTATCACCTTTTTATACCTCTATATACGCTACAATTAAGCGATCGCCTAATTGTAGCGTATATAGAAATGGTGCAATTACATCAACTCCTTCCTTATTTTTTGTGCCAGATCTCCGATTTTTTCCTTAGGCGGGTTATTTACAATAGTTTGCATTATTCCCCCGCCGTCATTTGCCCACCTTGGAATCAAGTGTATATGCAGATGACGGATTCCTTTTTTTTCTAAATGGTTAATACCTATGGTTATCGAGTCACAAGAAAGCACTTTTTCGAGACTGATGGAGGTTTTTCTTACAGTCGTCATTATCTCCCCGAGTTCTTTTTTACTGTAATCTATTACTGATTCCCCATGTCTTTTGTGTACTACCATTAGATGTCCGGGGGCAGACGGTTTGATTTCTAAGAAAGCGAAAGTGTTCCCATCCTCATAAACTTTATGAGAAGGTATTTCGCTCTTTATTATTTTGCAAAATACACATTTATCGTCCATGACGGTTGGCACTTGTCCAGCTAGTTTTTGTTTTACTTATTTTTTAATAAAAACAATCTTTATTCAACTAAATTTTACCACTTTTTTCAACTATAAAAAATTCTAACGGGGTGGTACAATCTCCCTAATGAAGAATAAAGATTACCGTCTACGCGACCCGATTGACAAGTCCGCCGCCCTGGAACTTTCTTCTTTTTCTCCTCTAGTCCAAAAACTCCTTTTTTACAGGGAAATCCGAAATAATCAGTTGGCAACTGACTTTCTCCGTCCTGATTATGAGAAACATACCCACAATCCATTTCTTCTTAAAGATATGGAAAGGGCGATCTCCAGAATTCTTGAAGCCGTCAAACTTCAGGAGAAGATTTTGATTTACAGCGATTATGATGCCGATGGCATACCGGGCGGGGTAATATTGCGTGAATTTTTTGACAAAATCGGACACCAAAATGTTGAAAACTATATTCCGCATCGGAGCGCGGAGGGTTTCGGCTTAAATGAAGAAGCGGTAAAGCGTTTTAAGGATTCAGGAGTCAACTTAATTATTACCGTTGACTGCGGTACGGCTGATTCAGCCCACATTGATCTGGCGAATAGGCTTGGAATTGACGTGATAATCACCGACCATCACGAACCAAACGGACATATGCCGAACGCCTGTGCGATAATCAACCCGAAACAAAAAGATTGCAATTACCCTGACAAAAATTTATGCGGTTCGGGAGTGGTATATAAGCTTGTTCAGGCGCTTGCATCGGTGGGCCATCTGCCCTTCAAGCAAGGTCAGGAGAAGTGGTTTCTGGACCTGGTCGGGATGGCTACTATTTCGGATATGGTTCCTCTGATAGGTGAGAACAGGACACTGGCATATTACGGCCTTAGAGTTTTGAGGAAAACTCCTCGCGTGGGGCTCTTGAAACTCTTCAGGAAACTCTACATTTCCGAGCGCAATCTTACCGAGGATGATGTTAGCTTCACCTTGGCGCCAAGGATAAACGCCGCGTCTCGCATGGACCAGCCGATGGATGCGTTTAAGCTTCTTATTACCAAGAATCTCTCGGAAGCCGATGCGGTTTCCAATCACTTAAACAAGATAAACGATGAACGAAAGGGCATAGTCGCGAACTTGATTAAGGAAATAAGACATATAGTAAATGAAAAAAGGGCATCAGTAGGAGAAAAAGAGGTAATAGTAGTCGGTAATCCCAAGTGGCGGCCGGCGCTTCTGGGGCTCGCGGCCAACGTATTGGTAGAAGACTTCAACCGGCCGGTATTTCTCTGGGGCAGAGACGGCGGAAGCATAAAAGGATCATGCCGCTCCGAAGGTGTGTCGAATATTTTGTCAATAATGAATGAGAGCAAAGATTGTTTTTCAGAATTTGGGGGACACGAGTTTGCCGGGGGCTTCTCCATTGATAATGAAAAAGTGCATTTTCTTGAAGACCGACTAGTGGAGGCCTATAAAAAGGTGGGCAAAGAAGAAACCGAAAAAATAGAATGGGTTGATTCGCATCTTCATCCGGATGACGCAAACGAAAATCTCTGGAGAGAGCTTCGGGAGCTGGCGCCGTTTGGCGTAGGCAACTCAAAACCGCTTTTCTTGATGGAAAATGTTCCCGTGAAATCAGTCAGACAATTTGGCAAGGACAACAATCATCTGGAAATTTCTATTCCCAACAGTTCCGGCATGGAAATGAAGGCGGTTGCTTTCTTCTCCAAACCCGACTCGTTTAAAATGCTTCCTGAACCGGGAGGGAAGATAAATCTGGTCGCCCACTTGGAGAAAAGTTTTTTCCAAAACCGTCCGGAACTGCGCTTAAGGATTGTTGATATTGTTTGATGAATCCCGTTAGAAATAGGAAATGCTCAATGGAACTGCTGTTAAATTCGAAATTATTGTATAGACCAAAAAAGAAGCTGAATATAAAATAAGAGCATAAGCATTTCCGTATTTAAACTGCTTGCAGGTATATAAATATAAACGAGTCGATGATACGAATTTTCATTACAATATCAACCAAGTGATTTTTAACGGGATGAAAATCTTTACCGACGGCGCGTCGCGTGGCAATCCCGGCCCGGGAGGATGGGGGGCAATTGTAGTTTTTTCCTCTCGTAAAAACGATGAGAACCGAGAAGTTGTTGAACTTGGGGGAAGAGAGAAAAATACTACAAATAATAGAATGGAACTAGTCGCGCTTATTCAAGCACTCCAATTTGTAAAGAATCAAGAATCAGGAATAAAGAATAGGGAAATAAAAGTCTTTACTGACTCGGCTTATTTGTTGAATGGAGCAACAAGATGGCTTCAGTTGTGGGAAGAAAAAAATTGGAAAACAACAGGCAAAAAAGATGTTTTAAATAAAGACCTATGGAAGAAATTATTCAAACTGCTGAATAATTTTAATATTGAGTTTAAACTTCTTCTGGGCCATTCTGGAATTCCAGCAAACGAAAGATGTGATGAGATTGCGACGGCATTTGCTGACCTGCCTGCGCAGGCAAGCGGCAAAAAGCCGAAACTCTATTCTGGTGTTCTTGAGAACTATGGAATAGATTTATCGGTTGCTTCTGTGCGACCGCAAGCCAAAAGCCGTAAGCTGAAGACTAAAAGCTCTCGCAAGCCGTATTCGTATGTAAGCGAAGTGAAAGGAATTGTCAAAGTGCATGAAACTTGGGCGGAATGCGAGAAGCGAGTCAAGGGCGTAAGCGGGGCCAGATTCAAAAAAGTGTTTAGCGGTGAAGAAGAGTCCGAGCTTGTCAAGCAATGGAGTATAGATTAGACAAAGCCAAAATTATTTATTCAGCTCTTTTCGGATTTTTATTCGGCGTTGCCGCTGCCCCATTTCTTGGTGTTTCTATTTTTACCGCCCTGTGGTTTGCGCTTTTGGCGCTTATTTTAGGATTTTCATTGTTTGTTTTCTTGCCTTCCGAGCTCTCGCACTCTGTGTTTATAGTTATCTTCCTAATCGCGGCCGCTCTAGGAGTTGTGCGTTTCCAGGAGAAAGACACCGTTGCGCTCAACCCGGTGATTGAGCAGTCGGTCGGCGGCAAGGTGTCAATGACCGGCGAGGTGGCCAACTATCCCGAAAGGCGGGAGAGCAATACCAGAATAATTCTCAAGCTGGAAGAGCGCGAGACTAGGGTGCTTGTCTGGGCGCCTCATTACCCGGAGGTTTCCTACGGAGATTATCTGGAAGTTACCGGAACCTTGAAAAAACCGGAGATGTTTGCCACCGATGAGGGCGGTGTTTTCAACTATCCGGAGTATCTGGCCAAGGACGGGATATATTATGAGGTCAGTTTTGCCGATGTTGAAATTGTCGGCCACGGCGGCGGCAACAGAATAGTCTCTGCGCTTTTCGGCATAAGAAAATCTTTCTCCGAAGCTCTTGAAAGAGTGATAAAGGAGCCGGAATCTTCATTAGCGCGAGGCATTCTCTTGGGGGAGCGCAGCGGCTTGGGCGAGGAACTTGAAAATTCGTTCCGAACTTCGGGAATAGTTCATATCATCGTGCTCTCCGGATACAATATCGCAATCGTAGCCGCAGTCGTCTTGCGGTTTTTCTCTAAACTTCCCAAACGCGCCGCTCTTCTGCTCGCGGCAATCGGTATTGTTTTGTTTGCGGTAATGGTCGGCGGCGGCGCGACGGTCGCGCGGGCGACCATCTTTGCGCTATTTGTCCTTTTGGCCAAAAGTCAGTACAGAAATGTGCATATCGGCCGGGCGTTGCTTCTCGTTGCCTCCCTAATGGTCGCCATAAATCCGAAAATTATTTTCTACGACCCGTCTTTCCAGCTCTCTTTTCTGGCGACTGTCGGCCTAGTCTGGTTTTCGCCGAAAGTTCTGGGTAAATTAAGGTTTATGAAAGGCAAATTGGAATTTCTCAAGGAAATAATAGGCACTACCATAGCGACTCAAATAATGGTCTTGCCATGGATACTCCATCTTACCGGCAATCTGCCGGTTTTCTCACTGCCGGTGAACGCCGTCGTTTTGCCTCTGATACCTTTTGTGATGCTCTCAAGCTTTGTGTCCGCTGTCTTGGGGCTGTTCTCGGCCTCTCTGGCCTTTCCGTTCGCCATTGTATCCCAGACGGTTCTGCAATTCGTAATCTTTGTCTCCAAAGAAGTTTCCCAGTTTGAATTTTCGGCAATATTATTCAAACCGTTTCCGATTTTTCTCACGGCCCTCATCTATGCGGTTATCTGGGCGCTTATGTATCGAGTAAATGTTCGGACGGCTATCTCAAAGTTTCTTTTAAATTTTTCTCTACCACACTCCAGTTAAGATTCTCAAACCCCAAAGCAAATCCGCCGGCCGGCGGATTGCTACGGGGCAAGGAAATCTTCTATTTTGTCGCTTCAGTAAAATTATTTTCTATCACAGACCAGTTCAGATTTGTGAAGAAGTCTTCAACATATTGTTTTTTTCCTGATGGCTGATAATCGGCGACATAAGAGTGCTCCCACATATCAATGGCCAAGACGGGAAACGTGCCTACCAAGTGTCCCAAGTGCTGTTCGTCCACCCATTGTGTCAGAAGTCTTTTGGTGTGTCTGTCATAACAGAGCATTGCCCAGCCCACTCCGCGCGTCAGAGCAATTGATTTGAACATATTCATCCATTCATCAAAGTCACCCCACTCTTCTTCTATCGCTGTCCGCAGTTTGCTGTCTTCCGGAAGCGGCGCCGGGCCGTTCTCAAACTCGTCGAAATAATATTCGTGGTTTCGCATACCGCCCCACTCAAAGGAAAATCTTCTCTGAAGTTCTCCCAAAGCGTAAGCATTTTTCTCGGCATCCTTTTTATACTCGGAAATGGTATCCAATATCAGGTTGGCATTTTTCACATAACCGGCGTAGAGTTTCAGATGCTCTTCAATATTTCTCGCCGAAATGCCCTTAAGCGCCGGAATGTTAAACTTTCTTTCTTCAAATCTCATTTTATCTTTTTTATTTATTCTAATAGACTAATTATATCAGTCCCTGAAACTAATCGTATAATTTAAGAGATGAAAGAGAAATTAAGCAAGATAAATCTGACCTTTGCCGCCATAGCGATTCTTGTTATTGCGGATATCTTCGTCTGGTCTGCGGTATTTTCCGAGAAGCCGTCTGATTCGGCGTCTGTGAGCTTCTTTGACATTGGCCAGGGCGATTCAATCTTTATTGAAGCTACGAACGGGAATCAAATCTTGGTAGACGGCGGTCCCGACGGCTCTGTTTTGCGCGAGCTTTCAGCGGCTATGCCTTTTTATGACCGTTTTATAGATGTGGTGGTGGCAACTCATCCGGACGCAGACCATATCGGTGGCTTGGTTGATGTGGTAGAGAGATACAGAATTGGCGCTTTTATTGAGCCCGGGGTTTCTTCCAACACTGCCTTTTATCAAGCTCTTAAGTCGGCGGTTGCCGACAAAAAAATTCCGACGTTTCTGGCTAGAAGAGGCATGTCAATTGACCTTGGAGATGGCGGTTCACTTGTTATTCTCTTTCCGGATAGGGATGTTTCAGGTGTTGAAACAAATACTGCTTCCATAGTTGCCAAATTTCAGTTTGGACAAAACAGCGTAATGCTAACAGGCGATTCACCGCAATCAATAGAAGAATATCTGGTTTCAATAAACGGAGAAAGACTGGCAAGCGATATTCTAAAGGTCGGACATCACGGGTCGCGCACTTCTTCATCGGAGAGTTTTGTTTCCGCGGTTAACCCGCAGATGGCGATTATTTCTGCTGGCAAGGACAACCGATACGGCCACCCTCACTCCGAGGTGATTGATTTGTTTAGCAAATTTTATATTGAAATGCTAAATACCGCAAAGGAGGGAACTATCGGTTTTGCCTTAAACGGAGCTTCTATAATCAGAAAATAATCTCAAGTTGATGACTTTATTAAATTTAATAGATTATGGATTACGCATATACCCCTTATTCGCACGAATAAGGGGTATATGCGTTTCTAAATGTCGGACTTTTTTCTTTGTTTCTGACGGTTATGTGGGCGCAAACTAAATAACACCTGCCTTTTTTAGCGTTATATACGCGCCTTTTTTCTGAAGAGTCTTGATTCCTTTTGTTGACAGAGTTACGACAACGAACTTTTTCAATTCAGGCACAAAGATTCGCTTCTTTTGAAGATTAGTATATTTTCTCTTTTTTCCGGTAGGGTTAAATTGCGTGGCGCGGGTTCTATTGCTGTAACCACCGCCCATCTTTGAACTTCTTTTTGTTACTGCGCAAATTCTAGCCATGGCTGGTTTTCTTAATGAGTTAGGTGAGTTTTAAAAATTTATAGTCTCCATCAGTTGATGAATCCTTAATTTCAACGATACTATCACACAGTTAAACAGTTCGCAACTTTAGTGTTATATTTAAAACGATGGGCATTGATTTCATATTCAATATCGTAATCCTCATACTCTCAGTGGTCGTGCATGAGGTCTCTCACGGTTACGCGGCGTACATTCAAGGTGACCCGACGGCTCACTATCAAGGCAGGCTTTCAGCAAATCCGCTAAAACATCTTGATCCTGTAGGATCTTTTCTAGTTCCTTTTGTTTCTTATATTCTCGGTGGCTTCATAATCGGCTGGGCCAAACCAGTTCCTTATAATCCGTATAACTTGAGGAATAGAAGGTGGGGTGAGGCCCTTGTTGCTGCCGCAGGACCTGCCGCCAATCTCATTATTGCAATCATCTTCAGTCTCATAATCAGATTTGGTCTTGGCTCCTTGCCCGAATCGTTCGTTCACATCGCAAGCGTAGTTGTCTTTATAAACATACTTTTGGCGTTTTTCAACCTAATGCCCATCCCACCGCTTGATGGTTCTAAGATTCTGTTTTCCATAATTCCCCAAGGGTTGAATATGGTCAGGTCTTTTCTGGAGAGAAATTCTCTCATATTTATAGTCATTTTTATCTTTCTGCTCTGGAGATTTTTGGTGCCAGTGGTCGTTCTCTTGTTTTCTTTGATGACGGGCCTGAACTTCTAGATATAACAGCTTGCAAAAGAAGAAGCGGTGTATTAGAGTATCAGCTGATTGCTTTGGGGCAATTTTCGTTTACCCTATTAAGTTTTTGGCCATTGTTTGGCGAAGCCAAATGCAGAGCGTAAGCCAGCTAGTTTAGGGTAAAAATGGAGGGAGTAATATCATGGTTAACTTGGCTAGGTAATAGTTACTTAGTCAAAAACTTTGTAAGGGTAAATGGCAACAATAAACCAGCTTGTTAGAAGAAAGAGAAAAAAGATAAGCCGAAAATCAAAATCGACGGCACTTACGCGTGGTTTTAACACTATAAAAAATCGACCCGTCGCCTACTTTTCTCCGTTTAAGCGCGGTGTTTGCACTAAAGTTACAACCAAGACTCCGAAAAAACCAAACTCTGCAATCAGGAAAATCGCTAGAGTTCGTCTGACAAACGGTACCGAAATAACCGCCTATATCCCCGGTATGGGGCATGGCCTTCAGGAGCACTCTGTCGTTGTCGTTAAAGGCGGGAGAGTAAAGGATGTCGGACTGCGTTACTCCGTGGTTCGCGGCGTTCTTGATTCTACTGGCGTTGAAAATCGCAAAAAAGGCAGAAGCCAGTATGGGGCTAAAAGGCCAAAGTCGTAGAAATTAGTGCTGGGTGGCGATTTTCTAAAATTCGCCTAGCTCACTAAGAAAATCAGTTATGAGAAGACCGGTAAAAAATAAACCAATAATAAATCCTGATTTGGTATATGACTCTGTCAAAGTTACCAAATTCACCAATTACATAATGCTTAAAGGCAAGAAAAACACTGCCCGCAGAGTTGTCAATAACACTTTTAACATAATAAAGGAAAAATCAGGCGGTGAACCCCTTGAAGTCTTTGAAACCGCGCTTAAAAATACCAGCCCTAATATGGAAGTCAGATCAAGAAGAGTTGGCGGCGCCAACTATCAGGTGCCCAGAGAAGTCAGACCCGAACGTCGTCAAGCTCTAGCTATGAAATGGATTATTGACGCCGCTCGTTCAAAAAAAGGAATGCCAATGGAGCAAAAACTTGCCGAGGAAATAATCTTGGCCTCAAAGAATGAAGGTGAGGCGGTCAAGAAACGGGAGAATACCCACAAAATGGCAGAGGCCAACAAGGCTTTTGCTCATTTTGCTTGGTAACTAGAAAATATGGAACGCGATTACCCTTTGGAGCGTGTTAGAAATTTCGGCACCCCAAACAAAATAGCGGCCAGCAAGTGGCCTATTTTGTACGGGGCGAGAAGGAGTGATTTTAATATCTGGTAAGTATATGCAAAGAGACTATCCATTAGAGCGCGTTCGTAATTTCGGTATCATTGCCCATATTGATGCCGGCAAAACTACTACCTCCGAAAGAGTTTTGTATTACACTGGTTCTCAGCACAAAATCGGCGAAGTTCACGAAGGCGAGACAACGACCGACTGGATGGAACAGGAAAGGGAGAGAGGGATTACCATCACTGCCGCCGCCGTAACATGTTTTTGGGCCCCGACATATCTTTCTGCGGACGAAAGAAGCAAAAAAGAAAATAAGCACCGGTTTAATATCATCGATACTCCGGGGCATATTGATTTTACTGTTGAAGTGAAGCGGTCGTTGCGAGTTCTTGACGGAGCCGTTGTTGTTTTTGACGGTGTCGCCGGTGTTGAACCGCAATCAGAGACGAACTGGCGTTACGCCGAAGAGGCCAAAGTACCGAGAATTTGTTTTATAAACAAACTGGACAGAACTGGCGCCAGTTTTGAAAGATCGTTTAAATCAATAATAGGAAGACTCTCTAAAAAAGCTGTCAAATTGCAAATTCCCATCGGTGAGGAAGATAAACACGGGGGAGTTGTTGATCTTTTGACGATGAAGGCTTATTACTTTGAAGGCGAGTTGGGTGATCAGGTAGTTGAAAAAGAAATTCCGGAAAATCTAAAAGCCGCCGCCGAAAAGTACAGAGCGGAACTTATAGAAAAAATAGTTGAGAATGATGAAGAGCTGACACACCGCTATCTGGACGGGAAAGAAATCGCCCTTGCGGATTTAAAACGAGTTTTGAGAAAAGCGACCATAGACAACAGCATTTTCCCCGTAATGGCCGGTTCGGCCCTAAAGAACAAGGGGGTTCAATTGATTCTTGACGCTGTCGTGGATTACCTGCCGTCGCCACTAGACGTTCCTCCGGTTAAAGGAATAAATCCTAATACCGGAGAGGAAGTAGAGAGACACGCTTCCGACGAAGAGCCGTTTTCCGCTCTGGCTTTCAAATTACAGGCCGACCCGTTCGTCGGTCAGCTTACTTTCTTCAGAGTCTATTCGGGCACGATTGAAGCGGGCAGTTATATCTATAATTCAACCACTGGAGAGAAAGAAAGATTGGGCAGAATTGTCAGACTTCAGGCAAATCACCGGGAAGAAGTAAAAAAGGTTTTTGCCGGCGAAATCGCTGCCGCCGTAGGACTCAAAAGCGCCAAAACCTCGCACACTTTTTGTGACGAAGATAATCCGATAATACTTGAAAAGATTAAATTCCCCGAACCGGTTATCTCTCTTCGCATTGAACCCAAGACAAAAGCCGACCAGGAGAAAATGGGCATGGCTCTCAAGCGTCTGTCGGACGAAGACCCGACATTTAAGATAAAGAGCGATTCCGAAACCGGCGAAACCGTGATTATGGGCATGGGCGAGCTTCATTTGGAGATTCTTGTTGACCGGATGAAGAGAGAATTTAGCGTTCTGGCCGACGTCGGGAAACCGCAAGTTGCATACAAGGAAACCATTACAAGCGAGGCCGAAGTGGAAAATAAATACATCAAGCAAACCGGAGGAAAGGGCCAATACGGACACGTAAGAATCAAGATTAGGCCGATGCCGCAATACGACCCCAACGAAAAGATTCCTAAGAATACGCACAGGAAAGAAGGTTTTGAATTTATTGACTCAATCAAGGGCGGCGTGATTCCTCAAGAATTTATTCCGGCCGTAGAGAAGGGGGTATTTGAAAGCATGGAGCGTGGAGTTGTCGCCGGCTACAAGATGACCAATATTACCTGCGAACTGCTTTTCGGTTCTTACCACGATGTTGACTCTTCGGAAATTGCCTACAAAATAGCGGCCTCGCAGGCCTTTCAGGAAGCGGCCAAAAAAGCCAAGCCGGTGCTTCTTGAGCCAATAATGAAAATAGAAGTCGTTGTACCGGAGAAATTTATGGGCGATATCACAGGAAACCTGAATTCCCGACGAGGACAAGTGGAAGGTATGGACGAAAGGGGAGAAATGAAAGTAATTGACGCCAAAGTGCCTCTGGCCGAAATGTTCGGGTATGTCACGCAACTGCGTTCTATGACCGAGGGCCGTGGCTCTTCCACAATGGAATTTGACCACTACGCGATTGTCCCTCCTAACGTAGCTTTGACGATCATTGAATCTCGGAAGTAGAGCGAGTCAGCAGGATTAAAAATTACCGTATCTTGCCCCGTACGAAATCCGCCGCCTACTGTTGGAATCTAGAATTAAGAATCTGGAATTAAGAATAACGAGAACCAACAGACAACCACCTGACTAGTCACGTCATGTGGTTGTTTGTATGTATAAATACAAGCTATTTTCTAATTCGTACGAATTAGAAAATAGTTGTAAATATAAATATAGAAATAGTTGTTTTGGGTTGACTTGTTGGCGTTTGATGTTGTATGGTCAAAGAGGAAGTACATTGATGTCATAGATGCGAAAGCCACGATTCTTGGTGAATCGCGGCAATCACCAAGCTACCCTTCGGGAGTAGCGCTACATAGGGGATTCCTATGGGCAAAGAAGACAGGACAACTTTCGGACAGGCCAACCATGTGCTGACTTTGATAAGTCAGCACAACCCAAGTGCCGCCGATCTGGACATTATCTGCGACGGCTATATCACCGACCTGGTGATGGCGGCAAAAGCGCGGACTCTTCCCGTGAGGGATAAGTTCAGAGAGGCGTGTGGCCTCGTGAAGCTGGCTCCCATTCCCCTCCCACCCCTCCTCATCCCGCGCGGCACCGTCACGGTGACGCTCAAGGAGCGCCACAATCCGGACGAGTTCTACCGGACCCGTTCCGGCCTCTTCGTACAGCCGGACTTTCGGGCGGGAGTCATCGCGGAGGCGAATCCGTCTGAAGCGGGCGAGAGCTTCAATCTTAAGTACGCAGACCTCGGTAGGGATGCCTCGGACAGTGAGATTGAAGAAGTGCTCGGCAAGAGCCACTTCTTCGGCGAGACGCAAGTCTGCGCCATCGTGGCAGACTTCATCGCCAAACAGCAAAACGGCGAGGACGGCACACTGCTCAACGGTGGACGTGCGAACCTTTTCTACACAGGCTCCTGCGTCGTGGACGTTCACTGGTATGCCGGCCGCGGGTGGCGCGTCGTTGTGTGGTCTCGCGGCGGCGACGAGTGGCGCGCCGGCCGCCGCGTCTTCTCTCCCGCCCCGAAGCAAGCGTAGCTTGCAACGGGGCAAGCAACTGCAACAGACATTAAGTAGCACACAGGGGGCGTCCGTCGGATGACGGACGCCCCTTTCTGCTGGTCGTCATCTGGTTGAGTGCCAATACCTAGCGCCTGAGGCCTAAAACTAATTCAACCCATTGACCCCGTAGTAGAAAATGACATTGTGGATGGGCCACTGTGAGACAAATATAGACAGCAAATATGGTATTGAAGTTACAGATTGAATTAATAAAACAATTTACTCAAAAGAGTGATGTCATTTTTCACTATGGGGTTGACTAAACCCAGACATTTGCTACTATTGTTTCCATCGCATTTTTGTTTCCACTCCGTCTCGAATTTGCGGGACAGAGTGGGGCGGGCGTGTTTGCCTGTTGTCTCAATTCGCACGAAGAGCCGAATTGCCACAAACGGTCAGACGGGCGTCTCTTTAGACGCAAAAGTTTATTAAGCTAAGTATTAGCTTCCTCAACAAAGCTTTTCTCGCGCGTTTCGTTGAGGCAGTTACAAAATTAACATGACAGTATTTGATCGTTCCAAGCCGCACATCAACGTAGGCACAATCGGCCACGTTGACCACGGCAAGACGACCCTAACCGCGGCCATTCTGGGCGTTTTGAACCGCTCCGGCAAAAAGGCTGAAATAAAGGGCGTTGATGATATTGACAAGGCGCCGGAAGAAAAGGCGCGTGGCATTACCATTTCTCTGGCTCATATGGAATATGAGACGGACGCCAGGCACTACGCGCACATTGACGCTCCCGGCCATGCCGACTACATAAAGAATATGATTACCGGCGCTGCCCAGATGGACGGCGCGATTCTCGTTGTCGCGGCAACCGACGGTGTGATGCCCCAGACCAGAGAGCATGTGCTTCTGGCGAAGCAAGTCGGCGTTCCGAAGATAATTGTCTTTCTCAACAAGTGCGATATGGTTCCTGATAAGGAGCTTATTGACTTGGTTGAAGAGGAAGTTCGCGACCTTCTTAACAAGTATGAGTTTGACGGTGCCAATGTTCCGATAATCCACGGTTCAGCCCTCAAGGCGCTTGAATCGGGGGATGTCAACGATGAGTGGTCAAAGAAAATTATTGAACTGACAAACGCGCTTGACACATATATCCCGATGCCGGTTAGAGATATGGATAAGCCATTTCTCATGCCCGTTGAAGACATATTCTCAATTGAAGGACGCGGAACTGTCGTTACTGGAAGAGTTGAGAGAGGAGTTGTCAAGGTTGGTGAGGAAGTTGAAGTTGTTGGTCTCAAGCCGACCCAGAAGACTACTGTTACCGGCGTTGAAATGTTCAAGAAATCTCTTGACCAGGCTCAAGCCGGAGACAATGCCGGAGTTCTAATCCGCGGTCTCAAAAAAGAAGATGTTACCAGAGGACAAGTTCTGGCAAAGCCGGGCTCTGTTACACCCCATACCGAATTTGAGTCCGAGGTTTACATTCTGAAAAAGGAGGAAGGCGGCCGCCACACCCCGTTCTTCACTGGTTATAAGCCGCAATTCTATCTTAGAACAACCGATGTTACCGGCGAAGTTACTCTCCCAGAAAAGGTTGAGATGGTTATGCCCGGCGACACTGTCACCTTCAAAGTTAAGCTGGTTGCTCCTGTCGCGCTTGAAGCGCAACAGCGATTCGCCATCAGAGAGGGTGGCAAGACCGTTGGCGCCGGTGTTGTAACGAAAGTTGTCGCTTAAGCAAACCCTAGACTGGCGGTTGGCAACCCGAAACAATCGTAAGTGAAAAATCGTTGACGGTTAGCTGTGCCGCAAATTGAGGCCACTATGGCAAAAGAAAGCACAAAAAAACAAAAGAAAACCAAGGAGCCGAAAACTCTTAAAACTCCTAAAAAAGAAAAGGCCGGTGACACAGCCCGTCTCCGGATAAGGGTCAGGGCCTATGAGTACAAAATTCTTGATGTGTCTGTGAAGCAGATTATTGATACGGCAGTCAGGTACGATGCCGAAGTCTTGGGCCCGATACCTCTACCGACGGAAACCAAGAAATATACCGTCAATCGTTCCTCGTTCGTACACAAAAATGCGCGAGAACAATTCGAAATGAGGGTTCATAAACGATTGATTGATATTCTGAATCCAACGCAGAAGCTGATAGAGTCCCTGACTAACCTGTCTCTTCCTTCTGGGGTGAACATTGACGTGAAATTGATGTGATAGAAAAACAAGGAGCGTAAGCGACTATGTTTTTCATCACCCAGCGCTTACTTTGCCATTGTTGCAAATACACAAAAGTTTAATTAGTACAAACGAGTTTGACTAGATTGTCAGAATCTGGTAAATCAGGTTACCGAAACAATAAAATAAATAATGGCAAAGTAAGCGCTGGTCTAGATTGTTTATAGTCCACCTCGCTCACGAGAAAAATCACTTGTCCCGTTAGAAATTTAACCGGGCTTAAGTCAATGCCAAGTGGACAAGAGCGCTGTCATAAGTAATATGACGTATACGTTAATAATTAAATTTCGCACGGGATGAAATTCATATTGGGAAAAAAGCAGAATATGAGCCAAATCTTTGACAACGATGGCAGGGTTATCCCAGTCACGGTTATTTCTGCTGGCCCGATTGTTGTAACTCAAGTCAAGAATGAAGAGAAAGACGGATACGGGGCGGTGCAATTTGGATTCGGCCAAAAAAAGCCCAAAAATATTGCCAAACCGCAGTTGGGCCACTTCAAGAATTTGGGGAACTTCGGATTTGTCCGTGAATACAGGTTGGCGGGCAAGGAGGAGCCGAAACTTGCAGTCGGCGAGAAGGTGGATGTTTCCGCATTTTCCGTCGGAGACAGAGTGTCCGTTGCCGCGCTGTCAAAAGGGAAAGGATTTCAGGGTGTGGTTAAGAGACATGGCTTTCATGGCGGCCCCAGAACTCATGGCCAAAAGCACTCCGAGCGCGAACCCGGCTCAATCGGCGGCGGTCTTAGGTCCCGTGTGCCGAAAGGTATGAGAATGGCGGGTAGAATGGGCGGGGACCGCATTACCGTAAAAAACCTAGAGGTTGCCGCGATTGACCAGGAGAACAATCTGCTTATGATAACCGGCGCGGTGCCGGGCCGAAGGGGCACGCTAGTTGAAGTCAGAGCAAGCTAGAACTGGCAATTTTTTAATTTATATGGAGACAACGGTTTACAACCAAAAAGGCGAGGTGGCGGGGAAAACAAAACTTCCTGAAAATATTTTCGGCGTGCCTTGGAATGCAGACCTTATGCATCAAGTAGTTGTGTCAATGCAGGCCAATGCCCGCAATCCGATTGCTCACACCAAAAACAGAAGCGAAGTTTCCGGCGGAGGGAAAAAACCGTGGAAGCAAAAGGGTACCGGCCGCGCAAGGCACGGTTCAATCCGATCTCCAATTTGGGTTGGCGGTGGCGTAACTCATGGACCGAGAAACGAAAAGATTTTCAGCAGAAAGATAAATAAGAAAATGAAAGCCAAGGCCCTATATGCCGCTCTTTCTAAGAAATTTGAGGGCAACGAGGTGCTGTTTATTGATGACTGGTCTTTCAATAAGCCCAAGACCGCCGAAGCTGTGGTGTCACTTCGGGGACTTTCAAAAATATCGGGAATGAATACCCTCAAAGCCGGCGGACATCCGATACTTTTGGTTAACCCGAAAAGAGACGAGAAATTTGAAAAAAGTTTTCACAATATCGGCAATATTAATCTTTTGGAAACCAGAAACCTCAACCCTGTGGCTGTTTTAAGCAATAAATACATCGTCTTGCTTGACCCGAAGAGAACCATTGAGATACTTTCTTCCCGTTTCGGTGATTCTTCGGACAAGGGAGAGGTCTCGGTTGAACCTGCAAAGACCAAGCTGAAGAGTATCCGGGCCAAGAAGAAGACATCTGTAAAGAAGAACAAATAAAATGACTTTTTTCAAAAAAAACAAAAAAGAAGAGGCTGAAAAGCCGATTGAAGAGAAGAAAGAAAAAAAATCTGCCCCCGCTGTTTCTCCTGCCTTTTCCGCGCCGAAGTCGGTTTTGATTAGGCAGAGAGTTACGGAAAAAGCGACGGAAAAATCAATGAATGACAATGTGTATGTCTTTGAAGTTCAGAACGATGCCACCAAAAAGGAGATTTTATCGGAGGTGAAATCTGTGTATAATGTTTCCCCGACCAAAATCGCAATCTCAAAAATTCCTTCCAAAAGCAAATTTATCAGAGGCAAGTGGGGCAGGACGGCTCACGGCAAAAAAGCCTACGTTTACTTAAAGAAAGGGGACAAGATAGATATCACATAATCATGGCAATAAAGAAGTACAAACCGGTAACTCCGTCGCGCCGTCAGATGTCTGACGTTAAATTGGGCTCCATCCTAACTGCCAAAAGTTCGCACAAACCACTTACTAGAGGTATGTCGCGGTCAGTGGGGCGCAATAATGCCGGCAGAATAACCGTTCGGCACAAAGGCGGCGGCCATAAAAGACTTTTTAGAGACATTGATTTTCTTCTTGATAAGAAAGACGTGCCGTTTGTTGTAGAGAGTATTGAATACGACCCGAACAGAAGCGGCCTTATCGGCTTGGTCGTCTATAGAGACGGCGCCAGAAGATATGTTCTGTTGCCTAAGGGAGCTCAAGTCGGCGACTCTTATCTGATATCGGAAAATGCGCCGGTCAAAACAGGCAACCGCCTGCCTCTAAAGAATATTAGCGTCGGCACTTTTGTTTTCAATGTAGAACTGAAAAAAGACGGCGGCGCCAAGATGGGGCGATCAGCCGGAAATTATATAGAAGTTTTGGCAAAGGACGGCGGTTTAGTTGACCTTAAAATGCCCTCTACTGAAATCAGGAAAGTGAGCGAAAACTGCTGGGCCACTGTGGGAGAGGTCTCAAACGAAGAGCATCATCTGGTAAATTTTGGAAAAGCTGGCCGTAGCCGATGGCTCGGCATTAGACCGACCGTGCGTGGTTCCGCTATGAATCCAGTAGATCATCCTTATGGGGGAGGTGAAGCACGCTCTGGCCGCGGTCTCCGCCGGGCGAAAAGCGCCTGGGGCAGGCCTACGGGCAAGGGTCAGAAATCAAGGCGAGCCAAGAAATACTCCAATATATCTATTGTTTCAAGAAGAAAGGTGGGCAAGAGGCGCTAACTAAAGCCAAAAATCAATATCAATCCGAGGGGGTTACCATGAGGGTAGCAGACCTCTACTTTCAGTAAGGTCGAACCTTGCTGAAATTGCGCTTGACGACAATGAAGCTCGCTCTTGAAGCGAGAAAACCCCAAACGCTCTAGTAGCAGACCTCTACCCAGAGGAAGACAGGGGTGTGCTACAGGTACACGCCAAGAGTGCATCCGGGTGCACCGTAGCAGACCTCTACCCAGAGAAAACCACAAGAAAGGAGCCGTCCGTGTATTCTATACCGGCGGTTTTTTGTTACTTTTCTTGATTTGTATTGACATTATGGGTCTTATTCTATAATATCTTTGCAAGCTCGAAGCGAGCTTTTTGTATTCTTGTTGGCTGTTTCTCTTTTAAGGAATTCAGAGCCAATGCCAAACAAGTAAGTCTATGACTAGATCGTCACACAAAGGTCCACCCCAAACGAATCCGTCAGCCGGCGGATCGTACGGGGCGAGAAGTTGTAAAGCCGATCTAGGTGTGAATTTATAAGTAAAATCAATGACACGATCATCTTACAAAGGTCCGTACGTTTACGACAGACTCCTCAAAAAGATTGAGGGGAGAAAACCCGACCAGGTTGGAGTTGTTAAAACCTGGGCGCGCGACAGCCAAATATCGCCGGAGATGGTTGGCTTTACCTTTGGCGTTCATAATGGACGCGAGCACTTGGAAGTTTTTATTACTGAAGACATGGTGGGCCACCGGCTTGGAGAGTTTTCTCCGACTCGAAAGTTTATTAAGCATGGAGGCAAGATGCAGAAGGAGATTGAACAGCAGAAGAAAGACTCGGAAATAGCCGCAGCTCAAGCCGCTAAGGCCACCACTGCGCCTCCGCAAAAATAAAAGACATGGCCCAAATAACGGCACAACTGAATAACCTGCGCCATTCGCCTAGAAAGGTTCGTTTGGTTGCCGACCTGGTCCGCGGAAAGAGTGTAACTTCCGCTCTCAATTCTTTGGCCTTTGCCGACAAAAAAGCGACAAGACCAATCATAAAACTTATCAAGTCCGCGATTGCCAATGCCAAGACGCAGAGTCTGTCAGAGGACAAACTAACGATAAAAGAAATCAGGGTTGACGGCGGTTCGGTGCTCAAGCGTTTCAGACCGGCTGCCTTTGGCCGCGCCCACCCGATTAGGAAAAGGTCAAGCCATGTAAGAATTATACTGACAACAAACAACAAACAACCTGCAACTAAAGCCAAGATTGCAAAGAATTCAAGGAAGTCTGTTGTCAGCAGCAAGTAATTAGCCAACCATGAGCCACACCGTACATCCATATTCCCATAGACTGGCAATAATCCGCGACTGGAAATCGCGCTGGTTTGGCGTCAAATCAAAATACAAGGAGCTTTTGAGGAGCGATATAATCATTCGCCAGTTTTTGGAAAAGAGATTGCACGGTTTCTTTGTCTCAAGTATTGAAATCGAAAGAAGCGAAAAGGTGTTGAGGGTGATTATTGAAACCTCAAGACCGGGCGTGATAATCGGGCGAAGCGGCGATGGCGCCGTGAAGCTCAAAGACGACCTCGTAAAAATTCTGAAAAAGAACAATGTCTATAATCCCACCGGGGAGCTGAAAGTGGATATAAAAGAAATAAAATCTCCAGAATCAAATGCCTCTATTGTGGCTCAAATGGTTGCCGAAGGCCTTGAACGCAGACTTCCATATAGGAGGGTTGCCAAACAGACCGTAGAGAAAGTAATGGCCAACAGAGACGTGCTTGGAGTTAAGGTTACAATCTCGGGGCGTTTGGGTGGCGCCACTATCGCCAGAACCGAGACTAGAAAGCTGGGACGTATTCCACTGCAGACTTTTCGGTCTGATGTTGATTATGCCAGGCATGAGGCGAAACTGCCGTATGGAAATATTGGTCTTAAGGTGTGGATTTACAGAGGAGACATCTTCTCTAAGAAACCATAAATGCGGCGGCTAAGGTTTTCTGATGTTTAAAATCAACCATGTTATTCCCCAAAAAAGTAAAATTTAGAAAGTGGCACACGATGCGCAAAAATCCGGCGAAAGTCGGGGTTGCTAGTCGCGGGGCAGTCATCGCTTTCGGAAGCTACGGACTCAAGGCCCTTGAGCCAGCCCGCATCAGGTCAAATCAGATAGAGGCTGCTAGAAAAGTACTTTCCCGTGCAACGGGCAAAGTGGGAAAAGTCTGGATAAGAATTTTCCCCGATATGCCCTATACGCAAAAACCGGCCGAAGTTAAGATGGGCAAGGGCAAAGGCGACCCGCAGGGGTATTGCGCCCCGGTCAAGCCGGGCAAAATACTTTTTGAAATTGACGGCCTGTCCGAAGCAGAAGCCAAAGAAGCAATGAGAAAGGCCGCCGCTAGGCTTCCGATGAAGACGAAATTTGTAACTAGATAAATTTATGGCTGATAATTTGCAAAAGGCGGACGAAAAGGATTTAATGAAGCTTCTCAATGAAAAGAGAGTCGCTTTGCGCGGTTTCAGATTTGGCATTGCCGGAAGCAAAATCCGCAATGTAAAAGAGGGCCGGTCTCTCAAGAAAGATATTGCCAGAATACTTACCGAAATCAGCCACCGGCATAATCAAAAACCAGCTGAATAAACCATGGAAGAACAAGACAAAGTACAAAAAATTTCAGTTGCGAAGGCAAAGACCCTGAAAGGTTTTGTTGTGTCAGACAAAATGAAAGATACGGTTGTGGTTAAAGTTGAAAGTTATCGCAAGCACAAGCGTTATGGGAAATATGTCAGAAGCCAGAAAAAATACAAAGCCCACGACGCCGGCAATACTAAGAAAATCGGAGATGCAGTAACGATCACGGAAACAAGGCCGATATCCAAAGACAAGACATTCAAAGTTATATAAAAATATGATCCAGCCGCGTTCAATTGTAAAAATTGCAGATAATTCAGGCGCCAAAATCGGACGCGTTTTCAAAGTGCTTGGCGGTTCCAAAAAAAGATACGCGCAGATAGGCGACATCGTCGTTTTGTCTGTCCAGTCCGCCCAGCCCAGAAAATCCGTGAAAAAGAAGGATATTTTATATGCTGTTGTAGCGCGCCAGAGGTTTCCCTATCGCAGGATTGATGGGTCGTATATCCGTTTTGATGAAAATGCCGTAATTATCGTTGATAAAGCGAAGCATGAACCTATAGCCGGTCGGGTATTCGGACCTATTCCGAGAGAATTGGCGGAAAAAGGTTTCCAGCAGATTATCTCTCTAGCTCCGGAAGTGGTCTAGAAAAATAATGATCCGTCAGCCGACGGAGAATATATTTTTCTTGACCCCGCCCCAATTTCGCAAAACAAAATGAAACAAAGAAAAACTTACAACAGGATGCAAAATAAAAACAGCAGCGCGTTTTGGCGAATAGCCAAGCCCTATTCGGGCGCAGCGCTGTGGGATAACACGGATAGCGAAATTGGGGCGGGGTTCATGATTATTTCCAATTCGCTTTGCTTATAAGAAAAATCATGAAAATAAAAAAAGACGACAATGTCATAGTGCTTTCAGGAAAAGACCGAGGCAAAACCGGCAAGGTTGTTTTGTCACTGCCGAGACAAAACAAAGTCATAGTCTCCGGCCTTAACACAAGAAAGGTGCACAAAAGACCGAAAAAGTCCGGGCAAAAGGGCCAGATTATTGATCAGAGTTTTCCTATGCATGTGTCTAATGTGATGATTATTGATGCAAAAACCAACAAAGGTACAAGAATCGGCATAGAAGAAAGAGATGGAAAGAGAGTAAGAATCTCAAAGAGAAGCAAAACGGTGATTGAGTAATTAAAATGATTAATTCAAGAGAAAAAATAAATAAAACCTTCGCTGCGCTAAAAGATAAAGTGGGTTACAAAAATCCAATGCAAGCTCCTCGCATTGAAAAGATGGTCATCAATGTAGGCACGGGCTCTTTCAAAGACCCAAAGAAAAAGGATTTAGCGGCGGATAGACTGGCCAAAATAACCGGCCAAATGCCTGCCGTCAGGGGAGCCAAACAATCAATCGCGGCGTTTAAAACAAGGCAGGGCGATCCAGTGGGGGTTCAGGTGACCCTAAGAGGAAAGAGGATGCATGATTTCCTAGATAGACTTATAAATATAGCCCTGCCAAGAACGAAAGATTTCAGAGGCGTATCGGTAAAAGGCATTGACCAAATGGGCAACTACACCATCGGCATCAAAGAACACACTATTTTCCCCGAGACTTCGGATGAAGAGTTGAAAGACGTCTTTGGGCTATCGGTGACCATAGTCACCACGGCCGGCAATAGGGAGGAGGCGGAGTCTTTTTTTAGACATTTGGGTCTGCCATTTAAGGCTAGTGAGTCTGATTCTCCCCGCAAATAGGGCTATGGTGCCTTGTTTGACAGTGCTTATTCGTCCTGATAATATAGCCGCAAGCTTCCAGAAGCTTTTTTTGTTACGATGAGCGAGGGCGGGGGCTTGCTTCCGCCGTGCGGGTGCCAAGCAAGCGCCGCTTGAAAATTTAAGTATGGCAAAGAAATCAGTCATAGCGAGGTCTCTAAGAAAACCGAAGTATAAGAGCCGTGTCGTAAGGCGTTGCTTTAAGTGTGGCAGAAAGCGCGGATTTATGAGGGATTTTGATCTTTGCCGAATCTGCTTCCGCGAACTTGCAAATGAAGGCAAAATTCCGGGGGTCAGAAAATCATCCTGGTAACATGACCGACTCAATAGCCGACATGATAATAAGGTTTAAAAACGCCGGCGCTTCCGGAAAAGAGTCGCTATCTGTTCCGTATTCAAAATTCAAGCATGAAATCTGCAACTTTCTTGAAAAGGAAGGATATATCAAGTCTGTAAGCAGGCGTGGCAAAAAGATAGCAAAGTCGCTTGAGGTTGAACTTCTTTACGAAAACGATAAGCCGAAGATAAGGGAGGTGAAGCGGGTATCGAAGCTTTCTCGCCGCGTTTATAAAAAGGCAAAAGACATCCGTCCTGTGAAAAACGGATATGGCATTCTGGTAATGTCTACTGCTCGGGGTCTCCTGTCAGGGAAAGATGCCCGTAGAGCTTCGCTTGGCGGTGAGGCGCTGTTTGAGATCTGGTAAGCTTCAACGCTGAATTTTAAATTTTCCATTATGTCACGTCTAGGGAAAAAAATCATAGCAATACCCGAAAAGACACAAGTTCTGATTTCGGACGGCAATGTCTCCGTTAAAGGGCCGCTAGGCGAGCTGTCGCGTAATTTCAACCAAGACATAATCGTCTCTTTACGGCCTGAAGGTGTTGAGCTGAAACCAGCAAAAGAAACAAAAGAATCAATGGCACTTTGGGGGACTTATGTCTCACACATAAGCAATATGATAAAGGGCGTTAATAAACAATTCGTTAAAAAGCTGGTTGTCGAAGGAATCGGCTTTAAGGTTGACCTGAAGGGAGAAAAGCTGGTGTTCGCGCTGGGATTTTCTCATCCCGTAGAAGTGTCCGTACATCAAGGCATTTCTGCCAGTGTCGAAAAAAATGTGATAACCATCTCCGGCGTAAGCAAGGAGCTGGTGGGGGAATTTACTGCCCGCCTCCGCGACCTCAAAAAGCCCGAACCGTATAAAGGTAAGGGGGTTAGGTACGAAGAGGAGGTAGTCAAAATCAAGCAGGGTAAGAAATCTGTTTAATCGGGGATTTGGCCTTAGATCCGGAACTTTGTGAGATATGAAAAACAAAAATATTTTAAAAACTAAAAAACGAGAACGCAGACACGCAAAAATCCGCGCGAAAATCATTGGCACCAGTGAAAAGCCCAGAATGAGCGTGTTCAAATCCAATCGCTTTTTGTATGTCCAAATAATTGACGATGAAGCCGGCAAAACCTTGGTAACCGGCTCTACCAAAGGCATCTCCGGTAAAAATCAGCTAGAAAAGGCGCGCTCTCTGGGAGAGAACATTGCTAAAAAGGCCATTGAAAAGAAAATAAAAAAAGTCGTCTTTGACCGTAGCGGATATATATATACAGGAAAAATAAAAAAAGTCGCTTCTGCTGCAAGAGAAGGCGGACTTAAGTTTTAAATATGGAAAAGGAGAAGAAAAATAATGTTGAGAATATCGAGCAAAAGAAGGCTCAAGCCAGTCCTGCTTTTTCGCGCCCTGAAGCGTCAAAAGACAGAGAAAGAAATACCAGGAGGGGCTCCAGACGGTCTTCTAAAAAAGATGCCAGAATCAAACCCGAATTTGACAACAAGATAATCAGTATCCGCAGGGTTACAAGAGTAGTTGCCGGCGGGCGCAGGTTCAGCTTCAGTGTGACTATTGTAGCCGGAAATCATAAAGGCACAGTTGGCGTAGGACAGGGAAAATCTTCAGATACTCCGCTAGCCATTGAAAAGGCCTTGCGCGACGCGAAGAAAAATATGATTCAAGTCAGCGTTACGGATAACATGTCTATCCCGCACGACGTTGAAGCGAAATTTGGCAGCTCCAGGGTTATTATTATGCCGGCGCCCGGCCGCGGAATTTTAGCCGGAAGTTCGGTAAGAGTGGTATTGGAACTGGCTGGCCTTACTGCCATAAATGCCAAAATTCTCTCCGGAAGCAAAAACCGCGTCAACAATGCCAAGGCGGCGATTGAAGCTCTGAAAAAACTTTCAGTTGTTAAGAAAAGATAATCTTCATGCAACTAAATTCTCTACAAAGAAATACCTCTCGCATAAGAAGTCGACAGGTTGGCCGTGGCGGCAAGCGTGGCAAGACTTCTGGTAAGGGTACAAAAGGCCAGAGCGCAAGAGCTGGAAGAAAGAAGCGACCGGAAATGAGGGATATCATAAAACGAATACCGAAACTGCGTGGCCGCGGGAAGTCCAGTCTAAAGAGTATAAGGCAAAGAAATATTGCGATTAACCTGTCTGCCGTGAGCCGGGCCTTTTCGGCTGGAGAAGTTGTATCTCCGAGTTCGCTTAAGTTAAAAGGCCTGATAGGCTCTTCCAAATCGGCGCTTAGGATAAAAATTCTCTCTTCGGGAGATATCACAAAGAAACTGACTTTCAACGGCTGCGATATGTCAGCTGGGGCCAAAGAGAAAATAACCGCTGCGGGTGGTATCATTAAATAAAAATTGAGAAGATGAGCAGTTTCACAGATAAAGCCAGGTTGATTATTCAGGACAGAACGCTAAGAAAGCGCATAATCTTTCTTCTGGCCGCCTTGTTTCTGTTCAGAGTTTTAGCAATTATTCCTATTCCCGGAGTCAATGCCGCCGAGCTGTCCAGATTTTTTTCAGGCAATGAATTCCTGGGCCTTTTGAATATATTTTCCGGAGGCGGGTTGTCCAACCTCTCCATTATTATGCTTGGAGTCGGTCCATATATTACAGCTTCAATCATAATGCAGCTTTTGACAATAATGTCGCCCAGACTCAAAGCTCTTTATCAGGAAGAAGGCGATGCCGGCCGGAAAAAATTTGCCCAATACAGCCGACTGCTTACAGTGCCGATGGCTGTGATTCAAGGTTTTGCATTTCTGACTCTTCTAAACAGGCAGGGCGTACTGCCGTCGCTTTCGGGCTTTGATATGCTTATGAATGTCATAATCATAACTGCCGGCTCCATGCTCTTGACTTGGATCGGTGAACTGATAACCGAATTCGGAGTGGGCAATGGTGTTTCTATAATCATCTTTGCGGGTATAGTGTCGGCCCTGCCGGGCGCTATTACCCAGCTTGTCTTCACCTTTGATCCGTCACAGATTCCGCTTTATCTGGCGTTCTTGGTAGCGGCTCTGGCGATAGTCTTTGGCGTTGTCATCATTACCGAAGCGGAGCGGCCAATACCCATAACCTATGCGAAGAGGGTAAGGGGAATGAAAGTCTATGGCGGCATCTCAACTTATCTTCCGATCAGGGTCAACCAAGCCGGAGTTATTCCCATAATCTTTGCCCTCTCTATACTTCTTTTCCCTCAAATGTTCTTCAGTTTTCTGGCTAATGTTTCAAATGCCACCGTTCAGACAATCGGCTCTACTATGCTTAGCATTCTGGCCAATCCGTGGTTTTACTCAATTGCTTACTTCGTTTTGGTGTTCGCTTTCACTTATTTCTACACGGCCATCACTTTTGATCCGGAATCAATATCAACCAACTTGCAAAAGAGCGGAGCTTTTATCCCCGGTGTAAGGCCGGGAACGCCGACGGCGGAATACATCGGCAGAATACTCTCCAGACTCACTCTTGTCGGGGCGATTTTCCTCGGCGCTATAGCTGTTTTACCTTTGGTTATGAGAGGTATTACCGGCATTCAAGCCCTCTCTATCGGCGGAACAGCTCTTCTTATCGTGGTCTCCGTAGTCATTGATCTCATAAAGAAGATCGACGCCCAGATTTCTATCAGAGAGTACTAATCGATTTTACCAGTCGGACAAATTTCTAAGCTGGGCAAAAAGGTGTGCTAAAATTACCCCATTCGTAAGCTTAATTTTTTATGTCTCCCAAAACCTTTATCTTTATAGGCCGATCGGGGTGCGGTAAGGGTACTCAGTCCCACCTGCTTCAAGAATATATTTCAAAAAAAGACAATCGAAAAATAGTTTACATTGAAACCGGTCTGGAATTCAGGGAATTTATAAAAAACGACGGCTATTCAAACAAACTGTCTCACGAAGTATATGATCGCGACGAAAGACAACCCGGCTTTTTGGCCTGTTATATGTGGACAAAAGCCCTGTTGAATAATTTTACCGGTGAACAGAATCTTTTCTTTGACGGGGCGCTAAGGTCGCTTCCTGAAGCCAGACTTTTTGAAACGGTGGTCAATTTCTACAAACTTAGCAAAGCGATTGTTATCTTTATTGATGTATCACGAGAGTGGTCCGAGATGCGTCTTATGGAGCGTGGCCGCTCTGACGACTTGGGAAAAGAAAAGATAGCAAAGCGGCTGGATTGGTTTGAGAAAGACACTCTGCCCGCTCTGGATTTTCTAAGGGCGAGTGGGTGTTTCAATTTTGTCAGGATAAACGGCGAGCAGACAATAGAAGAAGTCCACCAGGAAATAGTCAATTCTGTCGGACCTCTCTTAGAATGATAACTTATAAAACACCTGAGGATATTGAAATTCTTAAAGAGGGTGGCAAGAGGCACGCCGATATACTCGGGGTGCTGGTATCATTGGTTTTCCCCGGGCAAAGTACGAATGTTTTTAACGGAAGGGCGCTAAAGCTTATTCACGATTCCGGTGATGTGCCGGCTTTCCTTAGGTACAGGCCGGAAGGCGCCAAAAGGCCGTACCCGGCCGCTGTTTGTGTCTCTCTTAATGAGGAGATAGTCCACGGAATTCCAAACGAAAATCCGAAGATCCTTAAAGAGGGCGATATCGTGACTCTTGACCTCGGACTCCGCCATAGAGGACTGGTAACAGATATGGCGGTAACAGTTCCGGTGGGAGAGGTATCGGCTAAAGACCAATTGCTTATTGAAGCGACAGAGGCCGCTCTTTCTGCCGGCGTTGTCGCAGCCCAGTGTGGTTTTTACATAGGAGACATTGGTTTTGCGATTGAATCTGTAGCAAAGAAATATGGATTCAAGGTTGTTGAGGGACTTGCCGGCCACGGTGTGGGCTATGAAGTGCACGAAGACCCTTATGTTCCGAACACTGGCAAGCCGGGCAGGGGCGAAGAGCTTAAGCTCGGAATGGTTTTGGCGATAGAGCCGATGCTGACTTCGGGTTCGGGCCAAATTTATCTTTGCAATGACGGTTTTACATTTTCTACCAAGGACAAAGCCAAAAGCGCCCACTTTGAACACACGGTTTTGATAACTGATTCCGAACCAGTAGTATTAACAAAAAGTTAAAATTATGAAAGACAAAAATCATCCCGCCAAAGAAAGAACCTTAGCGATTATAAAACCCGACGGCGTCCAACGTTCACTCATAGGTGACGTTATACGGCGTTACGAACGCATTGGGCTCAAGCTTGTTGGCATAAAGATGGTTGTGCCGACTGAAGAACACATTGAGCAACACTACACTCTTGATCCGGACTGGCGCCGCAGAACAGGTCAAAAGACGATAGACAGTTACAAAAAGAAGGGTCTGACGCCGCCCTCCGAAGACCCGCTGGAGATTACAGGCAAGGTTTTGGTTATGCTTAAGAAATATATGACTCTGGGTCCAGTCGTGCCAATGGTTTGGCAGGGGGCGAACGCAGTCGCTGTGGTCAAGAAAATTACCGGCGGAACAGAACCGCTAACTTCTGATGTTGGCACAATACGGGCCGATCTTATGCTTGATTCTTACTCATTGTCCGATAGGGACCAACGCGCAGTCAGAAACATCGTTCATGTTTCCGGCTCGGTAGAAGAAGCGGAGGCGGAAATAAAGCACTGGTTTTCGGAAAATGAACTCATAGATTATCGGCTGGTTCAGGAAGCGATTCTCTACGACGTGAATGTGGACGGAATTTTTGAGTAGTTTCCCGACTGGCCCTCGCTTAACCTTTTTTGTAGCTTTATTTTAGACACAGGTGTTTGGTTTTTGGACCTTTTGTTTTCTAATGGTCTTTGTGGGGTTGCCACGGCAACTGCCGGTGTATAATTACTGTAGGGTTATTTGGCATATTATCTAGATTTAAGTTATTTAAAGGGAGTTTAATATCTTTGTCGGCCTTGGCCGGCGAATGCAAGCACCCACCTAGTGAATGCTAGGGCAATATGCATAAATAACCCCGCTCAAGATGTCCTGCACTCTGGAACGCAGGACGTTTTGATTTTCAAATCAGCAGAACAAACAAAATCAGTTTCCATATTTCGTAATATGTTCATATAATTCAACTTAATGATTCACGGATTATTCTTTGCCCCGATAGTAGCTCTTTTATGCATTGTCGGTTTTCTGCATTTACTGGCCCTATCCGAGTCTCTCTATTTTATTTATGGCTGGCTTGATCTAGTCGTCCATTTTCTCTCTGGTATCGCCATCGGCGTAACTTTCCTGTGGCTTTATATGAAGCAAGCCCTAAAAAACGGCCAGAGGAAAACTTTCGCAAAAGTTCTTTTGGTCTCTATCTTCACCGCTCTTCTTATAGCTTCTGCTTGGGAAGTTTTTGAATTCAAGATCGGTCTTACATTCACTTCCAACAACTACGCCTTTGATACTCTGACGGATATATTGATTACTGTTGTTGGCGGGCTCATCTCTGCTTTCTATATTCGAGCGATTATGCGCAAAGAGCTGGCTGTATGAATAACAGACAATTTTCAATTTCCTTTTGGGGCGGGGTAGAATCCGTTACTGGGGCCAATTTCCTTCTGGAAGGTCCCGATTTTAAAATACTTGTTGATTGCGGTTTGTTTCAAGGTACGACCATTTCGGAAACGCAAAATAGAGAACCCTTTCCGTATGATCCCGCTGGCATTGATTTTCTTTTTGTTACTCACGCCCATGCCGACCACATAGGCAGAATTCCTCGGCTGGTGAAAGGGGGTTTTTCGGGGAAGATTTATTCCACTCCCGAAACCAAGATGATTGTGAAGGTTATGTTTAAGGACGCGTCTAGACTGGTTGAATCAGAGGCGAGGGAAGAGGGCATTCTTCCGCTATACGATAAGAAAGATGCGGAAAAAGCGCTCGGGCTGTGGGAAGATGTTCCTTACCGAGAGGATTTGAAAATCTCCGATTCTGTATCTGTCCGGTTCAAAGATGCCGGCCACATACTGGGGTCTTCTATGGTTGAATTTAGTCTGGCTTCCGAGTCTGGCAACCCCGGGAAAGTCCTCTTTACCGGCGATTTGGGCAACTCGCCCGGAACTCTGCTTAAAGATACGGAAGATCCCGGAGAGGTCCACTATTTGGTAATGGACAGTGTTTATGGCGACAGAAACCACGAATCAAAGGAAGAGCGAGAGGCAAAATTTCTCAAAGTAGTCAGTGAAGCTGTAAAAAATGCCGGCACTCTGCTTATTCCGGTATTTTCTCTGGAACGGGCGCAGACTGTTCTCTACGAACTTGACAATCTTTTTGAGAGAAAGAAGATTCCTCCGGTGCCGGTATTTCTGGATTCTCCTCTGGCGATTGAACTAACCGAAATATATGAATCGGTAACCTCGCTTTACAATCAAAGCGTCAAGGAAGAAATGGCGCGAGACAAGCAAATTTTTAATTTTCCGCGCCTGAAGCAGACAACAAAAGTTTGGGACTCAAAAAAAATTCAAGAAGTTCCAAATCCCAAAATTATTTTGGCTGGTTCGGGTATGTCTACCGGCGGCCGAATACTTTACCACGAGAAATGTTTTCTTCCGGACGCAAAAACGACATTCTTGATTCTGGGCTTCCAAGCCCCGGGTACTCTCGGTCGGCAAATACAAGACGGTGCCAAAGAAGTAGAGATAGACGGAGAGAGGGTGTCGGTCAAAGCGAGAGTTGAAACGATAAGCGGCTATTCGTCACACAAAGACTCCGACCGCCTGATTGAATTTGTAGAAAAGACCGCCGAAAGCTTGAAGAAGGTTTTTGTTGTTATGGGTGAGGCGAAAGCTTCCGCCTTTCTGGTTCAACGTCTGAGGGATTATCTTGATGTCAGCGCTTTGGTGCCGAAAAGAGGGGAAAAGTATTATTTGGATATCTAAATGGGTTCTATTTAGTTTATCTCTTATTGTTTCTTGCCGCATTCTGTCAACACGTTAATATTATGCTATAGCATAAGTGCAACGTATTGGGGAAAGAAGAAGCTGAAACGAAAGTTTATTTAATTTTTTACACCTTCAACCACCTGTTTGAATATCTCCGGCTTTGTTATCGCTAGTTCAGAGAGCACTTTTCTATTTAAACTAATTTTTTTCTTTTTTAGCGCATCAATAAACCTGCTGTATGAGAGTCCATATTCGCGGACGGCGGCATTTATGCGGACATTCCAGAGTTTTCTCTTGTCGTTCTTTTTATCTCTTCTGTGAGCAAAAGAATAAGCGCCAGCATGAGAAATCGCCTCGTAGGCCTGACGTTCTTTCGTGCTTCTGCCAAATCGGTATCCCTTTACCTGTTTTAGAATATTTCGGCGGGTCTTAAGTGCATTTACTCCTTTTTTTACTCTTGTCATTTGGTTATTTGGTCAAAGTTAGGACGGGATTAAACAAAACTATTTAGATGACTAAAAATCTGGCTTTATCCTTATTTTTCATGAAAATAACACCTACACCCTTTTTGGCATGCTGGCTTCGTCTGGACTCCTTGGCGTTGAAGTGATTTTGGCCTGCCTTGCGGGCTAAAATCTTGCCCTTGCGGGTCACTCTAAGTCTCTTGCTGTAGGATTTGTTGGTTTTCATTATTTCGTAAAACAGAGTTAAATCTTACCTAATTCTTTAGTTTTGTAAAGCGTCTGCTCTCCGGCGAAGTCTAGCGCCGATTTGGTTGTCCTGGTGCCTAAGGCCTAGTAGCTAGCGTCTAGTCTACGCTTTCTCTATGATTACCATCAAACCTTTGGGACTTTTTTTGGGTTCTTCTGCCGTTTTGTATTCTTTTGGGATCAATTTCAGGAATCTCTCCATCCTATCTTTCAAAAACTTTGGGTCCAAATACTTTGTTCTTCCAGGCAAAAACAAATCAATCTTTACCCTATGGCCCTCGGAGAGCCACTCTGCCACCTTCTTGGCTTTTAGCGTCAGGTCGTGCTCACCGGTGCCTATCTTTATTTGTATACTCTTTATCTCAACTGTCCGCGATTTTGTCCTGGACTGCTTCAGTTTCTTGTTCTCCAAATATTGGTACTTCCCATAATCCATTATTTTGGCTATGGGGGGGTTGGAATTAGGTGATATTTCAATGAGATCAACGCCGGCCGCCTTGGCCTGCTCTAGCGCATCTTTAAGAGATAAAACGCCCAAATTTTGCCCTTCAGGGCCGATGATGCGCAATTCTTCCGCTCGTATGTATTGGTTTATTCTTATTCTTTTCTGCAAGTTTATTGTGAAATTATTTATAGCATTATGACTGCTTCTTGGCAATGTGGTTTGAACCAAAGCTGATTTTTGTGTTGAAGATTCTTTTCCACTTGTCTGGAGTTTTTCTTAATGCTTCAATGATAAATGGACTCTAGTTTTTTATTTGACCAAAGGGGGTGAGGAGCAATGGCGCTTCCAGCCGGGCAAGACATCAGGCTCTGTCAGGAGCTCAAGAGCGATGATGTGGATTCCATGTTGCCGCTTCTTGAGATCTTTGAGAGACTGGACAGGAGGAGCGCCTCGGCTCAAGTTTTTATGGCAAGAGCGCTCTCAATCTGCGACAGGATCGACTTTCTCAAGGGTGAAGGGGGCAAGGACTTTCGGGGTTGTCCGATCGGCATCGCCGCTGAATTCGCTCAGCTTGTGCAATCTCGTGCAAACCGTGCCGAAAACGCGGAAGAATTCAGGGCCAGGTTTTCATACCTGGTCAAGTTTGTCTACCACCGCTCGAGAAAGTTCGGAGCCGATCTGGTTATACCGGTTCTGGATTTTCTGGGAGATGCCAACTCGCATGGCATGTTTCGCCAGGCTGTCTTGATGGTCTGCGCCGAGATTGACCGGGCGGCCGACGCTGGAGCTTCGGAGTATATGGGGTGTCTTATTGAACCCTGTCAGGAATTCGCCGGGTTCTTGAGGCGTCTGTCTCTTGGTGTTGCGGATGACGCCACCTTCTACTCCAAGGTTCAACGGACTCGGCAGTGTATCCAAGGCATTACCAATCACAACGCCTGGGTGCCAATCTGCCAGCTCTACGAACTCATCTCAACGTGAGGAGGTCTTGTGCCCCGCACTGCGTCTAACGTCGTGCGGGGTTCATCTATATAGATTTTGTACTGCGATTGTGTTCTAGGTGGTAATTCACAAGCGTTCTGGTTATTTTTGTGTTTCAATATCGTAGGACCAGTCCTTATTCCGCGCAACAGGAGAGAACGCAATGGAAGTCGCACAGACGGAGTTGCCAATTCGTAGCTTCATGGAAGCATCAGCCCACGGTAGCGAACCATCTCCTGCCCAGAAGGCAAGGGCGCTGATGGACAGGCTGGTAAGCGAAGAGGTTACCAGAATGCAGAACCTAGTGGAGTTTCACCGGCCGGTTCTGGAGATGGTTGCCGACCTGGCAAACTTCTACAGAAACCAACCAAGCAAACTTCTGTCGGAGCTCGACAGGATTCCAATCATCATCAGCACCAGTCGGGAGCCAATCAGTATACAAGGCCTCCGTACTCGTCTTCTCGGCCTCTGAAGCCGATCCGCTACGCGGAAAACCGCACCGCCTCGTTATCTCTGCCAATCGGCGGAGACGAGGCGGTGCGGTTTTCTCACGGCAATTTTTCTAGCTCAAGAGAACCAAGATTATGCCGGCAAGAGCCAAAGCTACAAGTCTCTGCAAACTATTGAGAAGAAATAATTTGAACGGCTTCTGTTCCCAGATTGTTTGGCTCACAAATATAGGCACTACAAACCCAAGCCAGGCGAAGAAGACCAAAGACAGAACTTGGCTTACAGTTTCTATGTTTATAAGAAAGACAAAATAGGCCAAGACATAAACTGCCACGATTTCAAATATAAAACTCACCGTGTAAGGTTTCTTCATTCCTTTGGATTTCGCTTTTTCCATTGTTTCTGCCGTTATGCCTGAAAGTTTCATCCAAAGGTTGCCGAAGGCGGCAGGGGAGTACCACAAGGCTCCTGAAGCCATTGATACAATAGCTGCTACCAGAATTATCCAAAAATTTGCCATTTTATTTTTTATTTAGGTTAAAAGTTTTATTGTGATTGCGAATTCACTCCCGCCGCCTGTGGCGGGGGTGAATTCGCAAATATAGATATGTGTCGGCGGAGCCGACCCTGCTGCAACAAAGTTTGCCCTGATGTCCCGACGTTACGTCGGGGCCAAACTTTATTATACAAAAGAAAAGACCCCCACACGCAAACCTCTGTGTGGGGGCCTCTCGTACAGGGATGGCAACCATCTCAGGCAATCAATCCGCAAAGCGGATGTGGGTTTTCGCTCACTTCCACATTGTATTATAGCATAGTGTGTATCTATTTGTCAAGTATACGTAATGTTTCAGGACCTTCGCAACACCTAGAGGTTAAGATTAAATATATGGCTTATACACAAAATCCAAACATGCCTAAGGTGAGAAGAGATGCGGTGAATCTAGTTAAGTATCGTGGTTGGAGCATGAGGAAGGTATCATTGAGATACGGGGTGGAACCAAGCACTGTTTCAAGATGGTGTAAGAAAGATTATTGTGGTGGCTTTAGGATAATACTTACTGAATCATCAGCTCCTAAGACCCATCCCAATGCCTTAAGTAGAGAGATTATAAATAAGATTATTGAGAAAAGAGTTGGGAGAAGAAGATGTGGTCAGGTGATACATAGAGAATTACTGAGAGAAGATGTGAAAGTGTCTCTCTCTAGTGTCCATAGAACTTTAGATAGGCTGAACCTCTTAAAGAAAAAGAGTCCATGGAAAAGACCTCATGATTGGACCCCCAGACCAGAACCAGCCTTTGCTGGAGCCCTTCTAGAGGTAGACACAGTACATATTCATGCACCTGATGGAAGTAGAATTTATGTCTATACTCTCATTGATCTATTCTCACGGTGGGCTTACGCAGAGATCGGAAAAAATCTATTAGCAAGGAGTGCTGCTCACTTTGTTTTAAAAGCCCAAGAGAAAGCTTTCTTTAAGTTTCAGATGATTCAAACAGATCATGGGTCTGAATTCTCAACTAGATTCAGCCACATCCTTAAAAGCAAGGATATGAATCATAGACACTCCAGGGTTAGGCAGAAAGATGATCAAGCTCATATTGAGAGATTTAACAGAACCATTCAGGAGGAATGTTTAGACCGAACAACGCATACAATTGCTGATTTTAAGAAAGCTTTAAAAGATTACTTACCATATTATAATAACAAGCGATTGCATATGGGAATTAATTATCAAACTCCCCTAGAAGTGTTGCAAAGGTGCTGGGGATAAAACGGGGTATAAAATTTGGATAATAACACAAAGAAAAAGCGCACCTTTTAGCACGCTTTTTCTTTTATTACAATTGGGATATCTCACCTCGGATAGTGGATATTTGTTCGTGTAGCAATCCAATGACCTGCATCTGCAGTGTTCTGATTTTTGCTTCAATTGTTTTAGTAATTTCTGACTTTAGCAAATCAACCGTGTCTTCAAGTACGAGGACGAGCTGACTTTGAGCCTTAATCAACTCATTCTCTATTGTTTTGACAGAATGTTCTGTTGTGTGGTCGGCATATACTGAGACAGGATTGAATACTCCTACAACAACAACAAACGAGGTAATGACAAACCCAGTAAGCCACTTTTTCATTTTATTTGCTTATTTGGCTTGTAACTTCGACCTCTATCTTTGTAGACGATTGGAGATTAGGCATATTACAAAAACGAGCCCCACGGGCGCGCAAGCGCGCCCGTGGGGTCTTTGCCATCTCCCGTTCAGGAGACCCGCCGTCTCCGTCTGCAGGGTACGATCGCCGGACTGTTCAGCCAATCCGGCGGCTTGTGTCCGTTCCTCTGACTGCTCACGATTCGGTCTGCCTCCTTGTGCTTGAGTCTGACGAGTTCTGGGACAGTGATGCCGAGTTCCCGCGCCTCCTGGGAGAGGGCTTCTTC
This sequence comes from Candidatus Zambryskibacteria bacterium RIFCSPHIGHO2_01_FULL_43_25, assembly GCA_001823695.1. GTDB lineage: Bacteria > Patescibacteriota > Minisyncoccia > Phycocordibacterales > Zambryskibacteraceae > MHVD01. Next base: position 41,945 of record MHVD01000017.1, read on the forward strand.
TTTGGCCCGCCTCCGCTCCCGCTTTCTGGCGCTTGCCCTCTGCTGGTTCGCTGTCGCCTCTACCCTCGTCCTTTGAGGCATGAGTCCTCCGTTCGGAGTTTGAGTGAGCGGTGATGGTGCCTGTACTGCCTTGTAATAGATTAGTTATTTTTTCAGAGATGTCAAAGTCATTCTTTTTCAAACAAACACTGTCAAATTGAATTGTGGACCGTACCGGAATTGCACCGGTGACCTCCCGAATGCGAATCGGGTGTTCTACTGACTGAACTAACGGCCCATATCGTATAAAAGAGTAGCTTAAAATTCCGCGGAATGGTAGTATTTGGCTGAAATAAAAATTTAAAAAATAATATGGCAGGAATAAAACTCACGTTTGATTATTTATCAAAAAATTTGGCAATCGTTATAGGGTTGGTGCTTATCTGGAGGGGGATATGGTATGTTTTGGATGAAATAGATTTAGTGTTCTTGGGCGGTTCGCATTTCTTTACTGCGGTCGGCGGTATAATTTTAGGCCTTGCGATTCTCTACATTCCGGACCATGACCTCAAAGAGATACAGAAATTATGATTCGAATTTTATGAAGTAAATCTGGTGATACTAATAATATAGAATATGGTGACATCCCAATTCGCTAGCTGGCGTATTGGGATGTTATCTTCGAGAGAAAAGAGCCAACAAGCAATAGATATTTTAGGAGGTTAAAGACGTACTGTTTTTAATTTGATAGAATTAAAGTAATTATTAGCTTGTATAATTTATTATGAATACCGAACTTGTAGGTGCTGCATACGGAGGTTTGTCACCCTTGTTAGCCGCTTCCTCGTTTGATATAGTCAGTGCTTTTTTTGCTTTTGGGTTTTTTATTGCACTACTTGGATTGGCAGTAGTTATTCTGTATATAATCGGGTTGATGAGGATATACCGTAAAGCAAATAAGCCACAGTGGGCTGCAATAATCCCAATTTACAATACGTTTGTTTTACTTCAGATAATAAGAGCGCCAATTTGGTGGATGATAATCTTCCTTCTCCCATTGTTACAATTATTTGTAACCTTGCCTAGTATTATCACTGCCGTTATAAATATAATTGCCATAATATTTGGTATTGTCATAACATATAAACTAGCGAAGGTTTTTGGAAAGGGAATTGGTTTTACAATAGGATTAATATTATTACCTCCAATTTTTTACATGATACTTGGATTTGGTAAGTCTACATATCAATCAGGTAATCTAACCCCAAACTTGAACGAGAGTCAGAATCAGATAGCAGGTTAATAAAATAAATCAAAAATTATAATTAATCGTGTTTTTTGATGAACAAGACACGTATTATCATATCCCTTATCCGCGCGAATAAGGGATATAGTTGAATTAATAAAACAACAAAGGCGCGGCTTATGCCGCGCCTTTGTTGTCATTCCGTTTTCGTTCGGTCTGATATGGATAGAATTTATGCTTTTTGTACGTTCACAGCATTCTTTCCTTTTTCGGTATCCTCTACTTCAAAAGAAACGGTATCACCTTCGTGAAGTTCATTAAAACTTACGCCGACAAGAGAGTTTGAGTGAAAGAAAATATCCTTCTCTCCATCCTCCGGGCTGATGAAACCGAAACCTTTGTCCATAGTCTTTTTTATAACGCCTTTCATTGGTTGGTTTATTATGTTTGTAATATGCAAAATGTTCTAGAATTCGACTCCTCTTTTTAATCCATAACCTTTTGTAAGCCGTAAGAGTAGCATACTGTGCTGATACTGTCAATTAAAACATGGGGGGATTTTGCAAATATCGAAAAAACACCAATTATTACACTCTAATTCGTTAGCTGACGGACTAAAAACACAAGTTACAACATTCTCATATTCTTGAGAATATGAGAATGTTGTAGTTGTAGAAAAATATAAAAAAAGAAGAGCCCCACCAGTGTGAGTGCGGGGCTCTTCGCAGGTGGGGCTTGGGTGGTCGGGCTGACGTTGTCACGCGAGTTATCCAGGTGCCTTGACTCTGCAGTCCGGGCAGAGCCCCGCTTTATTCAGGTAATTGACTCGTGTGGTCCTCTGACAACTGGAACACCTTTCGGCTAGGCCCGACACCAGAAGAAAGAACTCGTCAGCGAGTTCAGTTTCCTTGAGCCACGGGCTCTTGCCCTGTGTCTCGCGTGGCGGGTCATTATTCGTCGGTCGCCTACTCAGATAACCCATGAGTATCTCCTTGAGAAGTGGAACAAGTGTCCGAATTCACCTTACCTTTTTGTCTTAAAAATGCAAACCTGATTTAACGTACCCAATGGAGGTTATTGAACAATCGTTTCAGATGTGTAATGTTGGTGTACTAGTGAGAAGCTTAATAACCATTATATTAAAAAGAATTTTAAGAACCTTTCTGGGGGTCGGGTATCTGTTTGGTGGCAAAACTATAAGGATACTGTCACATATTTGGTTTAAACAACTAGAATGGGCCGCATTAACCTCTGCTTTGTTTTTGCTGGGTATGAGAACTGAGAAATATGGTGTGAGTGGACTATTTTACTTTTTTGGGGTGTTAAGTTTAATACTTATAATAATTAGTACCAGTCATTCTTTCAACAAGATTACAGACGGTTTGTCTTTAGATTTGGAGTGTTTCAACAAGAAACATGAAAGATTAAGTCTGGGAAAATATTCATATGGTACACATTTTGGTTTAGTTGCAGTTATAATAATTTTTCTATTGAGTATAGGAAACATATTTATTATTTTTTTTGCTATGTCAGCGTTCCTATAGATGAGGTTACTCTAGATTCGTTCTCTCTCCTAGTTTAATTCCGTCTGTATAGACGAAAAGAAAACTGGTTTTTGCCAGTTTTTCTTTTCGTCTAGGGGATATAGGCGGATACTCATATCTGGGAACTAACTGTCAAAAAAGTGTCAATTTCTGATATGATTTCCTTATGTCACTTCTGGAAAACAAGAAAGCGTATTTTGATTACGAAATTCAGGAAACCTTTGAGGCCGGAATTGAGCTTTTAGGTTTTGAAGTGAAGGCGCTTCGCGGCAAACTTGGCTCTCTTGAGGGTTCGCATGTTGTTGTGCGTGGAGGTGAAGCATTTCTGACGGGGGCAACTATTCCGCCTTACCAGCCGGCAAATACTCCAAAAGATTACGACCCCCACAAAAACAGAAAACTCTTGCTGACAAAAAAAGAAATCGGCGAACTAGGCGGATATGAATCAAAAAAAGGGTTGACTTTAATACCAATTTCGGTGTATAATAAAAACAATCGAATCAAGATTTTGGTTGGAGTCGCGCGAGCCAAGAAAAAACACGACAAGAGAGAAACAATAAAGAGGCGCGAAACCGAGCGCGAGATGAGAAGGTCTTTGAAAGATTAATAGGGCTTACTTTTTTCGCTAAAAGCGAAAAAGTGCTTAAGGGGATGATCGGCTTAGATGGCAGGTTTGCTTCAAGCTGATGCATGAGAGAGCTGTGGTGACTCTTAAATCCGCCACAAAGACTAAACGCAAACACTATAGTCGCAAAGGCAAAATCAGTTGTTTCTCCATTTTTTGGGGTCAATGATCTAGCTTTCGCTACAGCTCGAGCGTAAGTTCGCTGTAGTGACGTCAATTTCTGTGAGGCTTCATAGCGGAACATTGGTGTAATATTTTGAGGCTCTGGAGTGTGAGTGCTTCGGCACATTCCGAAATGCAGGAGCTCGGTACGGTGATGTTTTGCCAACTTTTAAGTCATCGCACTCAAATATCAAAGTCGGCTATCTCATGAAGAAATTAGTTTGATTCCCTTCCACACGGCGGTTCGATTCCGCCCATCTCCACCAAAATAAAAAAACCTCGCTACAAGGCGGGGCTTTTCTATATTTTGGTAGCCCTTACAGGATCGTCGAGATGCGGCATGAAATGCGGCGCCACCGTGGAGATGAGCGAGCAAACTGCTTTGCTCGCGTTTTAATAAATTCTTGTTTGATATCAAAAATATAAAAATTATGTATAATAATGGTCTAATTATTGTCTGAATTATGGCCAACCCTAACAATAAAAATCAATCCACCGATCGGCGGACGAAGGGCAAAAAGCAATTCAAAATCGTGATACAAGGCGGCGGCAAAAATCCGCGGGGCGCAATGTGGCGCAACTTTCTATCAACCATTCTACTAATTCTGGCAGTTCTCATCCTTTATTCGGCAATAACAGAAGGCAGAAGTAAAAATCCCCAAATATCAATTTCTGAACTGGCGCAAAACATTAGTGCTGGTGAAATTTCCAAAATAACAGTGGAGGGCTCAAAGCTCACAGCTGATTACTCCGACGGAGTGGTTAAGGAGTCAAAAAAAGAAAGCGATATCGCTTTGTCGGAAACTCTGGTCAACTACGGCGTTACGGCGGAAGAACTCCGTGCCGTAGAGTTAGATATAAAAGAACAAAGCGGATTTGTGTTCTGGCTCGTTACTCTCTCCCCGATAATTTTGCCCCTGCTCTTCATCATCTTTTTCCTATGGTTCTTGTCCCGTCAGGTTAAGGGCGCCGGTATGCAGGCCTTCACTTTCGGCCAATCAAAAGCGCGAATGATTTCGCCGACCGACAAAAAACAGAGAGTAACTTTCAAAGATGTTGCTGGGGTAAAAGAAGCCAAGCAGGAACTTCTGGAAATTGTTGATTTTCTGCGCAATCCAAAAAAATTTCTAGACATCGGCGCGCAAATTCCTAAAGGCGTGATTCTCATGGGCGCGCCGGGCACGGGCAAGACACTTCTGGCGCGAGCCGTTGCCGGCGAAGCTGGCGTAGCTTTCTTTTCCATTTCGGGTTCTGAATTTGTGGAAATGTTTGTCGGCGTTGGCGCGTCCCGCGTCCGCGACCTCTTCCAGCTTGCCAAGAAAGCGGCGCCGGCGATTGTTTTCGTTGATGAGATTGACGCGGTAGGACGAGTGAGAGGAATAGGGGCGGGCGGGGGAAACGACGAGAGAGAGCAGACTCTGAACCAGATTCTAGTTGAGATGGACGGCTTTGAACCCAATGAAAAGGTGATTGTTATGGCGGCGACCAACAGACCAGATGTCTTGGACCCGGCGCTTCTGCGGCCGGGCCGCTTCGACCGGCGTGTCATACTTGACCTTCCAGACAGGTCAGACAGGGAAGAGATACTCAATATCCACGCCCGCAAGAAGCCGTTTGCCGAAGATGTGGACCTGAAAGTGATTGCCGAGCGCACCCCGGGATTTTCCGGAGCCGACCTCTACTCTCTGATGAACGAGGGCGCGATTCTTGCGGCCAGAGAAAACAGGACCAAAGTTTCCCAGTACGACTTCATTCGTTCAATTGAGAAAGTAATGCTGGGGCCTGAACGCAAGAGCCACATATTATCAAAGAAAGAAAAAGAAATTACTGCTTATCACGAAGCCGGACACGCGCTTGTCGCTTCGGTACTGCCGTACGCCGACCCGGTTCACAAGATTTCCATAGTTGCCAGAGGGCGCGCCGGCGGATATACATTAAATCTGCCCATTGAGGACAGGCGTCTTCAGTCAAAAAACGAATTTTTAGACGATATCGCAATGGCCTTGGGCGGATATGTTGCGGAGCGGGAAGTTTTCGGTGACACGACCACCGGACCTTCAAATGATTTGCAGGTTTCTACCGCTATTGCCCGCGATATGGTTACCAAATACGGAATGTCCCCGAAAATGGGGCCGGTTGCCCTTGAAGGACAGGACGGCAAAATGCTTTTCGGCAGGGGAGTTCCCGACAGAGATTATTCGGAGAGGGTCAGCGCCGAAATTGATGCGGAAGTTTCAAGAATAATAAAGGAGGCCTTAGACAGAGCGGCGGAAGTAATCACTGGCCACAGGCCGCTTCTTGACGCGATAGCCCAGAGGTTGATTGAAGTTGAGACTCTGGAGAGGGAAGAGTTTGAAAATATTTTGATTGCCGGCGGTATCACGCCTAAAAAGAAAAAAGATATAGAGCATCAGGGATGAATTAGAATCTAGAATAAGGAATAGGGAATAAGGAATTAACCCGCCCGAACGACTGGCATCGTTCAGCCTGCCCGTACCGAATTGGTACGTTCGGGCGGGTCGGGCAGGGAATTAAGAATAAAGATAAATGAAAAAGGGCCCCGACGACGCGTGTGCGTTATCGGGGCCCTCACCGTTCTTCTGGTCGCTGTCAGGCGACCTTGACCCGCTTCCTGTTTCCGCCGGTCTTCGGCGGAGAGGAGTTGTGTCCCTTCATCTGCTCGCGGCGCAAGTTCTTGACCGGCTCGATGAGCTGAGCCGTGAAGATGCGCAGTTTCCCGTTGTCGAAAACGGGTTTCGCCGCCACCTCGCATTCCCAGCGAGGAATGTCATTGCTGGGGAAGTGCTGGCTCTTGCGGTGGACGACGAAGATGTCATCCCCGACGCGCGACTGCCACCTGAGCTCACCGGTACGTGAGTGTTCCACTTCGGCGAACCGAAGTGTCTCCTGCCGAAGCGGCAGGATGAGATCGGCGATGTAGAGCTCGAAGCCGATCTGCCCGGCGACCGGGTCATCGGTGATGTTGCACAGCCAGCGCGGGTTTTCCACCGTCGGCTGTTCCCCGATTGTACCGGGGACGCAGAGCTGGCGGATGAACCCGTTGTTACTCCAGCACTGCCACTGCGGTGCGCCCGTCTTGGCGTGCTTGCCGAGTTCGAAAGTGACGACCGTACGCATGGCGTTCTCCTATGGAGGGGGCCAAAAGGCCGGTGAATTGAAGAACTGTTGTCCTACTGTGTATTATATCATACTTCGTATTGTTTTGTCAAGCAGAAAATTGACTATTTTTAATCTAAACTCAAAAATATGGCTTAAAACAAGGATTTTTGGCAAACAAAAACCCGTGAGCTAGTCGTCCGTTCACGCTTGTTGGCGGATAACGGAGACTATCTCACGGGGCGGACGGGATGTCGAGGGTGGAGCGATGGTTAGGGAAGTGGCTTGAGTAACAGGTAGAATCCATATAACCCCATGCCCGAGCTAAAGAATCCCAAGACAGCAAAAACCGCAGTCTCTAATCGCCTCTTGACGCTGGTGTTGCCGTCGTAGGATAGGAGGTTCTTGTCAACGATCCAAAGCAGGAAACCTCCTGCCAGCGTGAGAAGGGCGGCGAAGAAAACCCACCACACAAGAAGCAGACGCATACCTCCTCCTAGGTTAAGGGAACTGGATTATTGTCTCACCCACTCTCCGGAACGCATCGGTTATTAGATATGTGAAGCAAAGACCGAATACTACGCTGAAGAAGAGCATCCACCATACTGGTCTTCGGCCGGGGAATTCATGTCCCCTTGCGATGTCGTACGCCATGACAATCGCGGCGACTCCGCAGATTACTCCAACGGCCATTGCCATTAGGGTCTTCTCGGGCAGGTTTGAAAACATTCTTTCCTCCAATGAAAGAGCGGTATCCTCCCACAGTGAATCACTCTAGGGCAGTTTAGTCAATCTTGCCCGGTAATTTTATAAGTTTGAGTTGAAAGCGGTTTTATGTTAATGTCGCATGGTTAATTGAGATTATTTATCCATTAGTTAAAAGTTAAAACAGATATATGAAAAGAGCGGAGTCTTTTATACCGATTTTATTAATTGTTCTATTTTTATTTTCAATATTACCAATACCAAGTCAGGCCGCGTCAGGCCTTACTCTGGGTTACGGTTTCGACGAAGGTTCGGGAAATATAACCGCTGATGCTTCTGGGAATGGCAACAACGGCGTCCTTATAAATAGTCCCGCGTGGACTACAGGAAAATACAGCAACGGTCTAAACTTCACCGTAAATTCGGAGCACGTTAATGCCGGATCAGCTAGTCTAATTGATAACTCGACCGCAATGACCGTTTCTGCCTGGATCTACCCACGATCAGAGGGGGGAGCCGCCCGCGCCGTTATTGCGGCTAAAGGCACTACCGGTTTTAACGGCGGATGGTTTTTCCGTTTTAATCCGAGTGGCACAAACAGTTTACACTTCTATATTGATCATTCGGGTGCCGATGTTTACAGGAATACGGTAGATAACGCAGTTACTTTAAATCAGTGGCAATACGTAACCGCTACGTGGGACGGCAGCGCTAGCGCTTCTAGCATACGAATGTTTGTAAACGGGATAGAGGCTGCCTACCTGCCAAGTGTTCCGGGTTCCGGGACGAAAGTTAGCGACGCTTCGGCTAATCTTCTTATAGGCACCAACGCCAATTTAGCGGCAACTTGGGACGGCTTAATTGACGAGTTTCGTCTCTACAACCAAGTTTTGTCTTTGTCGGAGATTGCGGATGATATGAATACGCCCGTTAGCGTCCCCGACACCACCTCTCCGACTGCAGTGATAACCTCGCCGCTTGACGGCGCCGCTGTATCCGGCAACGTAGCCGTCAACGCCAACGCTTCGGACAACAAGGGAGTCGTAGGAGTTCAATTTTTTGTAAACAGTGTCGCTTTGGGTCTGGAAGATATTTCTGCTCCGTTTTCGGCTCTCTGGAACACAGTAGGGTTGCCGGACGATGTCAACTACACGCTAACTGCAACAGCTCGTGACGCGGCAGGCAATCTAGGTACTTCAAATCCAATTGTTGTGCTGGTTGACAACTTGCCCCCGCCAGACACGACTGCGCCGTCACTTTCAAATCCTCTACCATCCGGAACCCTGCCTTCTGGCACTACCGACACAGATATAAGCATTGTCTCCAACGAAAACGCAGTATGCAGATATGACACTGTTGCCGGCACAGATTACACTGCGATGCCAAACACTTTCGGCATTACAGGAGGTACGCTCCATTCAAGTCCGGTTTCTTCTTTGACCGACGGCAATTCTTACTCTTTTTATATTCGCTGTCAGGATTCTTCGGGCAATGCCAACACGACGGATACTCTAATTAACTTTGATATTGCTCTACCACCTCCGCCAGACACGACTGCACCAGTCATATCAAACATTTCTGTGTCTTCCATTACCACAAATTCGGCAGTTATCAGTTGGATAACCGACGAACCCGCCGACTCGCTGGTAGAATTTGGCTACGATATAGGATACGGATCTTTATCTGCTCACGACCTTATATATGTTACCAACCACTCAATGTGGCTCACCGGACTTAATCTCGGCACAACCTACCACTACCGCGTTCATTCAATTGATTCTTCAGGAAATCCTGCTGTTTCTTCAGACTCCACATTCTCAACTCTCTCTACACCGCCGATTACTCCAGACCTAGTCCTAGGCTACGGCCTTGAAGAGGGTACAGGCACTACGGCTGCGGACGAATCCGGCAACGGAAACACAGCGACTCTAGCCAACGGCCCAGTTTGGACTACACAAGGCAAATATGGAGGAGCTTTGTCTTTTGACGGAGTGGACGACAATCTAAACGCCGGTTCAGCCGCAGTTTTAGACGACCTTCCCGCCTTTACCGCTTCTGCCTGGGTCAACCCAAACAGTATGGGTGGTAGTGGCAGAGGCATAATTGCAGGTAAGTATTCAGGCACCAATGGCTGGAAACTTCAATTTGCTCCCGGCACAACCAACGCACTGCTTTTAGAAATCAAACACACAACAACCGGCGTCCCGAGTGGTTCTTGGACTGGAATCTTTAGAACTACGGTTAATAACGTTCTTCCTCTTAACCAATGGAGTTATGTAACGGCTACTTGGGACGGCACCAATAATTTCTCGGGCATAAGATTTTATGTGAACGGTCAAGAAGTGTCATATAGCACTGGTAGCGGCAATTCTGGCATTAAAATCAGTGACACTACTTACAACCAATATGTTGGTGGCGGCTGGGATGGCTTGATTGACGAATTCCGTCTCTACAACCGAGTCCTGTCTTTGTCGGAGATTGCAAGCGACATGAATACCCCGCTTGGCACTCCTCTTTCTACTGATAATACGCCCCCAGCCGTTTCTATTACTTCGCCGGTTAGTGGATCAACAGCTACAGGAACTATTGCTGTCCAGATTTCTTCTTCTGACGATGTAGGGCTTCAGTACGTGGAACTTTATCGAGATGGAATACTTGTGGGCAAGGACGCAGTTGCTCCTTATCAATTGATGTGGAGCACGACTTTAGTGCCGAACGGCACTTATAACCTCGCCGCGCGAGCCGTTGACACTTCTAACAATTCGGCTACTTCAAGTACTATCAGCGTCACTGTAGATAATGCGGCCGCTTCTCGGTTCAACATCGTCTTTGTTATAACCGACGATCAGCGCTGGGATACAATGCAGTACATGCCACTGACCACGACGTTGATTGGAGACGCGGGCGTAACCTTCACAAATTCTTTCGTCGGCACACCGCTGTGTTGCCCGAACCGAGCCGCTTTTCTTACCGGTCAATACTCACACAATACCGGAGTCTTGGATAACATAATTAATACCGGAATAAGGGCGCTCGACGACACGTCAACCATCGCCACATGGTTAGAGCAAGCCGGCTATAGGACGAGTCTTATCGGTAAGTATTTCAACAGATACGGGTCAATTGATCTTGGTCCGCCTTATATCCCGCCGGGATGGTCTGACTGGCATTCTCACAGCGAATTTGGAAGCTCTGGCCTTTACTACAACTACAACTTGTTTGAAAACGGTACCACTGTAAGCTATGGTTCCCAGCCGCAGGATTACTCAACGGATGTGTTAGCGGTAAAAGCGGTTCAGTTTATTGAAAGTACGCCCCAGAACCAGCCACTGCTCTTGTACTTTACGCCGCACGCGCCTCACTCAAGCGGTGGTCCACCCATACCAGCTCCGGCAGACATCGACTCGTTCTCTTCTCTTTCGCCGTGGCGGCCCATCTCCTATAACGAAGCCGATGTCAGTGATAAGCCCCTATGGATTAGACAACTTCCCCTCCTTACGCCAACAGATGATTCTGCGGGAGATACCTTCCGCATAAAGCAGATAGAAAGCTTGCAGTCTGTGGACCGTGCCGTTGAAAGTATGGTTAATGCCTTGCAGAGAACCGGAAGATTGGACAACACTGTCATTATATTCACTTCAGACAATGGCATGACTTGGGGGGAACACCGCTGGTTAGATGATAAGTGGTGTTTGTACGAAGAGTGTATTCGAGCGCCTCTAATGGTTAGGATACCGGGCGTTACCCCAAGAGTGGAAGACAATCTCGTATCAAGCGTGGACCTGGCTCCCAGTATAGCCGAGTGGGCCGGAGCTCTACCCACAAACTCGGTTGACGGGTTAAGTTTAAACACTCTGCTGAACGACCCGACTTCGGCTTGGCGGGATGAGCTTTACGCAGAGTACATTGGCCCGACCTACCCTTTCGGCGCAAGCTCTATCTTCCGAGCCGTACGAACCGATGACAGCGTTTACGGAGAATACGACAATGGCGACCGAGAATTCTATGACCTTACACTGGATCCGTACCAGCTCAACAATGCCGTTAACAATCCGAGTTATTCAGGGGAAATCTCCAACTTGGACAAGACCCTTGAGATACTAAAGACTCAGTAATCCAAATTTGGAGTAGCGTTACACACAAAACCCCCGTATACGGGGGTTTTGTGTGGTGGGTGCGCGCGGAGGGACTTGAACCCCCGACCAATCGAGTATAAGTCGACCGCTCTACCAACTGAGCTACGCGCGCGTTGCATACAGCTTAAAGCTAAAGACAAAAAGCTTCAAGTTTTATTAGCGACGTAGGGCGAGTGAAATGTGAAAGTAAAACTTTCACATTTCCGAGCCGAGGAGCTAACACAGGTGCAATGTCGCGCGGTTTGCCGCGCGAAAGTACGATCCGCCAGCTAGCGGAGAGTTCCGATAATACCTCGGAGCTTTGCTCCGAGGACACCTTTATTCAAAATGAATTCTGTCTTCGGTTTTTTCGGCTATCTCTTTAAGCTGTGGGAAGCTCTCTAATCCCGCGCCTTTTTCCACTATTGTCGCCGCTTCTTGCCGCGCTGCTTCAACCATTTTTATATTTCTTATCGCTTCCATTCCAATATCGGAAATTCCCCATTGCTTGCCGCCGGACAATTCTCCGGCTCCTCTTTGCGCAAGGTCGTACTCGGCCAGTTCAAAACCGTTTGCCGCTTTTTTAAGCGCCCGCAGGCGGGCGACGCTATTACCTGACTTTGTTTCCGAAAATATGTAGCAGTACGGCTGATAAGTGCTTCGCATTACGCGGCCGCGTAGCTGATGAAGCTGGGCTAGGCCGAATCTCTCCGCGCCTTCAATGACGATTATCGTCGCGTTAGGCACGTTGACGCCGACTTCAACTACCGAAGTGGCAACCAAAATGTCTATCTTGCCCGCTTTGAAATCAAGCATTACACTCTCTTTCTCTTTTGGTTTCATTTTGCCGTGTAGAATTCCGATTCCAAATTCCGGAAATACTTCTTTCTCCAAACGTTTGGCTTCCTCCTTCACCGACTTTACATTGAGAGCAAGCTCTTTGGTCGGGTCGGGCAAATCTATGCGCGGACAAATAACAAAAGCCTGCCGGCCGCCCCTTATCTCTTTCCTTATCTTTTCGTAAGCGGTGCCTCTTTCTTCCGGCAGTACAATCTCCGTAAGTATTGGTTTTCTTCCCGGGGGCATTTCATCCAGAATGGTTAAGTCCAAGTCGCCGTATATCGTAAGCGCCAAAGTTCTCGGTATGGGGGTAGCGGTCATAGAAAGCAAATGCGGTATGAGCGCAGAACTACGCGGACTTGACGCGGACTTCTCGCGAACCAGCGCCTGGCGCTGTTTTATCCCGAAGCGGTGCTGTTCGTCAATGATTACATAAGCCAAATGTTTGAACTTGACCGTCTTTTGTATGAGTGAATGAGTGCCGATAAGTACTGGGATTTCGCCGTTTGCCAGCCATTTTAGAAGCTGATTTCTTGATATGTCTGTCCAGCCGGAAGGGTTCACTTTTGAGGGGAATTTTCGGCAGCCGCTTGAAGTGATAAGTCCTATTGAAATGCCTGACCCTTTGAAATATTTTATAAAAGACTCAAAGTGCTGTTGGGCCAATATCTCCGTCGGCACCATGTAAGCGGTTTGCAGATTGCCGAATGACTGGCCATTGGGCCTTGTTGTATAAACGGCTTGAACGGCGGCGGCGGCAACGGCGGTTTTGCCGCTGCCGACATCTCCCTCAAGAAGCCGAGACATCGGATGGCCTTTCCTGAAGTCCCAGAGTATTGCGTCAATTGCCCTCTCTTGCGACTTGGTCAGCGGGAAGGGGAAGTTTGAAATAAAATTTTCCAAGTCTTCTCTTTTTTTGTCTATTGCGAAAGCGCCGTGCTCTTTCCACAATCTTTTTTCTTGCTGTTTGAGAAGTTGGATGAAGAAAACTTCTTCAAAGGCGAAACGTTTCCTCGCAGACAGCGCGTCCGACTGATTTTTCGGGCTGTGAATCCAGACCAGAGCGGTTTTCCACGGCGGTAAATGGTATCTCTCTAAAATATTTTGCGGTATCGGGTCTTGCGTCTGCTCCAAAATCCCTGACTTGAAAATTTTTTGGACCGAATGATAAAGCCAGTTTGAAGTCAGCCCCCTTGTTTCTGGATAAATAGGGTAGAGGCGTGCCTCTCCTCCGTTTTCTCCAAACAACGAATCCCCGGCAACGGCAGGAAGCGCCGATAACCGCTCAACTTTCGGATTGGAGAGGTATATTTCCCCTTTTCTCTCACTGACCTTGCCTTCAACTCTCACTGGGGTGTCGCTTGGAATCATTTTGGCGATATAGGGCTGATGAAACCAGACAACGTTTATCGTGCCGGTGCTGTCGGAGAATCGGGCTTGCGCCATTGGTATCTTTTTGCGGAACGCCTTTGACATCTTAAGTCCGGAAAAAGTGCCGAAGAGGACTGCCGAACTGCCTGGAGAAAGATTGGCGATTGTGTTTGTCTGGGACGGGTCGCCGTATCGGACGGGGAAGTGGTAAAGCAAGTCGCGAACGGTCTTTATGCTGAGTTTAGTCAGGGCTTTTTTGTGAGTTTCTAAGATGCGAATATGGTCGGATAGGGAGTCGTCTATGTTCATTGGCTTATTATACGTTAAAGCTTGTTTGCTCTGAATATAACAACAAACAACACATAAAATCCGCTATAGCGGATTTTATGTGTTGTTTTTGCTAATCCTCTAATTGACTATTCGTAATTTACTACAACTGTTCCTTTGCGGGTCGGGTACTCCTTATTGATGTAGACGTACTTGCCGGTATTGTTGAATATGAAGCTGTAAGTGCCGCCGCGGACAACCGCTACTCCTTGGTTTAAGGCGGGAAGCGAACCATCGGACACAATCCACATTTTTTCGTCGCTTTGATTCAGGAAAATTACCTTCTGGCCGCGGGTTATGACGGCAATACTCGGTGTGAATCTGTCCCCGGTATAGACGACAACAGTCGGTTCTTCTGTTGATGCTGGAACAGGAACTGTTGTACCGGTTTTGACGGTTGGCTTAGGTGCCGAGACGGAACTGCCTGAAGTTGTCGGCGCTGGCTTCTCATCTGTCGCACCGGTTTGTTCTGTGTCGGCAGGAGCTTGTGTTTCCTTGCTTCCTGCCAGCAAAAAACCCAAGAGCACAAGGACTACAATAACGAGAACCGCAATAATTGTGTTTTTATTCATATTAAAAATGTTAACTGAAAATTATATTTGTATTATACAACATAAAATCAACCATCCAGCACCTTTCTGGCTTTTCTTCTTATAAAAGCCAGAAAACCAGACAGCGAAAGTAGCAGTGTAATTACGGTCGTAATTACAACTACTGACAGTGCTCCGTGTATAAATACGTCTTTAGCCAGAAAGAAAAATGAAAAGCCGACGTAATTTATAACCAAATCAGCAATCTGGTTTGAAGTTACTTCTATCTTGTAAATGTGTTCAAAAATCTCCCAGACAGCAAAGGTTATTGCGGCAATCCCGACAGATGCATACAGGGGCGCGCCTAGAAAGAAAAGCCACCCTGCCAGTACGAACCCGCTCAAAAAATGCACCAATGACCAGAGGTCTATGTATTTTCCTTCTCTCCAAATATCTTTTTCCATTTTTATCAGTATCTCCACTTTCCCGCTATAGCGGAAAAATGGGGATGTTTTCATCCCGGCGGGCAGGTTTTTAGGCCCTTTTTCTCCAGGTATTTCTGATGATATTCTTCGGCTCTGTAGAACTTCTGGGCCGGTAGAATGCCGGTAACTATTCTTTTGGGCTTATATGCGCCGGAATTTTGCAGTTCTTCTTTTGATTTTTTGGCCGTCTCCTCTTGTTCGGGAGTGTGGAAGAAAATGGCCGAAGCGTACTGGCTCCCGATATCGGGGCCTTGGCGATTAAGCTCGGTTGGGTCGTGGATCTTCCAGAAGGTCTCAAGGAGTTTTTCGTAAGTAATTTTTTGCGGGTCGTATTTTATATTTACCGCTTCAATATGGCCAGTTTTGTCTGTGCAAATCTTTTCGTATGTCGGGTTTTCGGTTGTCCCGCCTGTATAACCGACCTGTGTTTCCACGACTCCGGGTAATTCCGCAAACGCCGCCTCTACCCCCCAGAAACATCCGGCTCCAAATGTCGCTTGCTGTAACCCGTCCGGTTCCATAATTTTTGATTTTGTTACCTGACTCGCGCTCTATTTGAAATACAACTTTTCCGAACTTATCGTGATATTACCGCCCATTGATTTTTTTTCGGTCTTTATAACTACCGTTTTGGTTTCCTTGGCGTTAAATGTTTTCTCCTCTTCCAGATTTCTGGTCTCGTCAATAAATTTAACGGTGTGCGTTCCCGACAAATTCAAACTTTTGTTAAATACTACTGGCGGCATAATCTGTTGCGGCCCAACTTTGCCTGAAAACAATGCATCTCCGTCAAGCAAGACCTTGATTGAGAGGGTTTCTCCTGTTTGGTGATCTGCCAGAACTACGATACTAGTCGTGGCCGGCGCCAGCCCGATTTTTGCCCAAGTATTGACCCGATGCGCACCCCCTTCTTCCGGTCTGGGCCAGATGGGGACGAAACTAATGATAATTATAATGATGACTATTATTAAAAATATTTGCATATCCTATATTCTAGCACTAGTTTCAATCTGGCGGAGAAATTATATCCTTTGCGCGAACCTTTTTCGAGGGACGATGACCCGCCCCGTTGCCCGCCTCCGCTAACGCTCCGGCGGCAACCTCGCAGAAAAATATCCTCGTCCTTTATAGAAAAAATCGAGCGCGCGCAAATCAGAAATGCGTACGCCGCTATGGTAATCACGCCAAGTGCAGATACAACTCATGCTCCATACGCAATCTTTTTCATTTTATCTTGTAACTCTACTGAGTACTGTTGGAGACGGGCTGATAGAAAGATTTATTGAATCCTAAAATAGGATAGAAGATGAAGGGAAGAAGGATAAGTCCTAAACTCATGCCGATACCGTGACCGAATACTCGAGAGATGCGCGAAGGAACAATAAGGCCAATTACAACTAAGGCAACAATGCCCAGTATCATAGCAATCGGCAACAACAAACTTGTTAATCTACCAAGAACCATGAATGCAGAACCACCTGACGCTGTGCCAAAAAACATGGTAATTCCCCATAGAGTCACAGACACCAAAGGGATGAATGAAGCCCAAAACCACCAGACAGAGGTTCGACTTACTTTGATTAAAAGATAAATGTTGTAAATCGGTATTATTGCTCCCCACCAGGGTTTGCCTGCTTTTCTAAAAACTCCTGCCATTCCAGCGATTACCAGAACAATCAATAATAACTTGGTCATTATATTCTTTATGATTTATTAATATCTATACCTAAAAAATTATACCATGAAAACCAGTGGAGATACTCTATGTAGAACTTGAGAAGCACCTCGTAAGCGCATCTCGTGCAGGATAACCTATCACGACTTGGCGGAACGAGTTCGAAGCCCTTCACTTCGTTCAGGACTCTCGCAAAATATATTCGCAAGAGCTCATTATTTTGCGGAGACGGTGGGATTCGGTCACGAGTTACTAAGTCTTTTGTTGCTAATCGCACAAAAGCCAAAGTACTCTCGACCCCGCCTCAGCTGCAGTCGCTTCGCAACTGACTTCGCACCTGCGGCTTTCGAATTCCGCCTATCGCGCGCCGACACCTCGCTCGAACATCTCCCAGATGTTCTTGCGAGTCGTTGCGGAGACGGTGGGATTCGAACCCACGAGGGGGTTACCCCCCTAACACCTTAGCACGGTGCCGCTTTCGACCACTCAGCCACGTCTCCAGTCGTTTACCACAACACACTACCACAATTAAATTTCATTTTCTAATGCGCCAGTGTTATGGCTATTATTTTC
>MHVD01000018.1 GCA_001823695.1 Candidatus Zambryskibacteria bacterium RIFCSPHIGHO2_01_FULL_43_25
ATTCCGGAGTAGCTCAGCGGTAGAGCGGCCGCCTGTTAAGCGGTTGGTCACAGGTTCGAATCCTGTCTCCGGAGCATTTGAAATTAAAGTCCCCAAAAGGGGACTTTAATTTACAAATTCCCTTCGTGGGCAAGATTCGAACCGACGAGTGGGGTCGGGAGAACTGTAGGTCTCCCGTGGAGGAAAACAGTGGAGCGTTAGAAACCGTGGGTTTCTAAAACACAGTCCCGGTGAGCCGGGACGAGTAGTGAGATTCCTACCCGGGGAGCAAATTTGACACAATAATTATGATGTGTTACCATATTAAATGGATGCACAAACCCTATTCAAATGAGGTGAGTGATGAAAGAGCGTTTTTTTAACATCGGCGCAGTGCTTTTCTTCGGTTTCCTCTTCTGGTCTGCTTCGGAAGCAGGATACCAACAAGAGGCAAAGCGCTGTATCACCAACTGGGGAAATTGGGGGCAGGACGTAAGGCAGACGGAGGTATGGTTTGGGTGCGAAGGTTCTGTTTTCAAGAGGAAATTCGCATCGTTCGAAATGCTTTCAGGATGGGCTGTAGATTCCATCGTTCATCATCAACCCGAAGGTGGTTATGGACGAGGGACAACCGTCCATCTCTTCTTACGGTAGCCTCATCCCCGCTCGCAAGAAGCCGCTCGCTTCTGCGGGCGGTTTCTTTTTATACAAAACAAGCCGTTCGGCTCAAAAACCCCGGGCTCGATGAGTTCTTCGCCAACTGGCGGAGAAGGTGGGTTTCCGGAGCTATCCATTGACATATTAGTTTGTTTGTGCTAGCATTGCTGACAGATGCTTTTTCGATTACCCGAACAACGAGGTGTGTGATGTTCGTCATCCTTTACCTTCTAGTCAGCATTCCAGTGATTGTCTTCGACGGCTTCGTCCTCTCGAAGCTATGGGGTTGGTTCGTCGTCACGCAGTTTGATCTGCCAAGCCTCGGAGTTGCTCAGGCCGTCGGTATCAGTCTCATCGTCTCACTCCTGACCTATCAAATCAAGAACAAGAGCGACGAAGACAGCAAGCCAAGGGCAGTTCGTAGCGTCATTGAGAGTGCTGCAGTTGCTTTTACTGCACTCGTCTACGGATGGGTGGTCTCACAGTTCGTGTAGTACCATCCATTCATCGCCCGTCGGAAGCCGTTCGCTTCTGCGGGCGGTTTCTTTTTATACAGCTTCTAGTTCTTATTGCCGGCATTAAAAAATCAAAAAACCTGCCGGCAGGTTTTTTGATTTTTCTTGCCATTAAGCGTAAAGTAACAATACTTACTTTAATACTTACCTCAATACTTATATGAAGCTAAAAGACAAAAACATTCGCAAAATCACGAGGGTGGGAAAGACGAGTCTTATGGTAACAATCCCCAAGGAAATATATGTTTCTTTAGGGTGGCGCGAAAAGCAAAAGGTGGTTGTCAAAAAAATCCGCGGAGGAGTGGTTATCCGCGATTGGAAACCCAGGCGATGATGAGACATTTAAAAACCACCAAAGCCCCTACCTGCCCGCCTCTGGATGGCCGGTGGCAAAATTATTTAAATAAAAATCATGATTATGGATATACAAAAATTGTGGCTACTGGCCGAAAAGAGGTAGAAGAAATTATGGATCATAGAGGCGATGTGGACCACCGGATTCTGCTCTACGGAAAGCAGAGTGGTCGATTTTTAGTGAATTGGACCCATTTTAGGCCTTATATTCACTGGTTTTAGGCTTATTGACAGGGGTGTTTCTGATATGATACACTATTGTCATACTTATGAAAAGCAAGAATAACCTTATAGAACAGCTCAAATCCTTGCCCCATTTTGGGAAAAATACTGTATATCAGCTTGGTAAACAGTTGGGGCTCAAGGATTCTACGGTTAACACCTACATTAGCCGTTTTTTGAAGTACAAAGAAATTATACAGCTCAAAAGAGGGCTGTATGTCTCCGCAGACTTCTTTGAGAAAAACAAGAATGATATTTCTTATTCGTTCTACCTCGCAAATGTGATTCGAACACCATCCTATATAAGTTCGTGGGCGGCCCTTCAATATTATAATCTTATCACTGAAGCAATCCACTCGATCACGTCGGTAACGCCAAAAGTGACGAGAGAGTATCAGACAAGGGCTGGTAACTTTTCATATCAGTCAATCAAAAAAGAACTCTTTTCAGATTTTTCTCTGACAAGGGGGGAATTCGACTTTTTTATTGCTTCACCTTCAAAAGCTTTATTTGATCTGTTGTATTTCAGAACTAATCAGTTTCGCAGTGTGTCTCTGGAAAACATCAAAGCAGTGATTG
Organism: Candidatus Zambryskibacteria bacterium RIFCSPHIGHO2_01_FULL_43_25; assembly: GCA_001823695.1. Classification (GTDB taxonomy): domain Bacteria; phylum Patescibacteriota; class Minisyncoccia; order Phycocordibacterales; family Zambryskibacteraceae; genus MHVD01. Next base: position 2,307 of record MHVD01000018.1, read on the forward strand.
AGGAGTTACGAATAGATATTGTGGAGATGGATAAAAATGAGCAGGAAAAGTTTTATTCAATGATAAAAAAATACTTCCATGAGTGAACAGATTACGACAATCTTAAAGAGAAAGCTGGAAGATTTCGCTACCTACGGCGGGCTTGATGCGGAAACGCGTCGTAACGCACTCAAAGAAGAGTTGCAGTTCTATGTTCTCAACTTTATTTATCATCATCCCGAATACAATTCGTGGATTATGTACGGCGGTTCGGCCCTCCGTATCATTCACGGACTCGATCGTATGTCAGTTGATTTGGATTTTGAAATCTCCCACACGGTAACGGAGAAATTTTTGGAAGGGCTAAAAAAAGAGGTTGAAGAACACTTCCTCAATACCTATGGCGCAGATGCTGATTTTTTGACAGCTAAGATTACTACCGGCCGAGGATTGTTGCTTAAATTTCATGTTGGCGAGGAACTTAGTTTCGGTCACCCGTCAAAGCAGGTGCATGTAAAAATTGATCTCAATCACTTTGTTGCGCCAAAAATAGTCAGCGAGCGTCGGCCAATAAACCGAGACCAGCTTTCATTTGTCATCATCACTTACAATATGGCATCTCTCATGGCAAGTAAGCTTGCCGCTATTTTCTTGCGAGGAACCCGTGGTATTGGCGAAGCAATCTATGAGGAGAAAGGCCGCGATATTTATGACCTGCTTTGGTATATGGGCAAAAAGGTAGTGCCAGACTTTGACTATCTCATCGCCAAAAGCATCGATGTAAAAGATTCTCGTGCTCTTTTCGATAAGCTCACACTTCAGATGAATAAAGTTAATGATAAAAATCTTGAACAGGACCTTGAGCCGTTATTTGTGAATAAAACCTTTATTGGGAACTGGCTCAAAAATTGGCGAGAGAGTTATTTGAGACTTCTGGATGAGTATAAAATCCGGACTATAAAAAAACTGGAGAGTATTGGTATACATCAGGACTTTCGCACGGATACTTTTTCTTTCGTGTATTGGTATACGACAGAGGATGGTGGATCAGTTAGGGTTGTCTATAACTTAAGTGAGTACTGGATTATGTTCGGCGAAGGTAATTTGCAGATTGAAGCGGATAAAAGTCTAGAAGGTAAAATGGGTTTTAGAAGCAACGGTGTAAGCAATCGTCAGACTCCAGAGGAAAAACTTAAGCAGTATGCAACTCTCTTTTACCGAAAAACGAAAAAGTACTTCAAGAAAACTAACGGTGTCATGCTCGGCGATGTCATTATTACAAAAGTCATCCGGATGACAGCCGACAATTTGAACCAGAAAGAACAGATAGTGCTCAATAAGTCAGCTCTGCTTTCATGTGAGCTTGATGACTTAATGAAATAAATATGACAGCAAAATCTTTAAACAAAAATTTACACAGAGCAAACCAAGCCAAGAAAGACGAGTTTTATACCCAGCTTGTTGATATTGAAAAAGAACTGAAACATTATAAAGACCAGTTTCGTGGCAAGGTTGTTTATTGTAATTGTGATGATCCATTTGAAAGTAATTTCTTTAAATACTTTGCCTCTAATTTCAATGCGCTCGGATTAAGGAAGCTCATCACTACGAGTTATGTAAAGTCACCAATTGTTGGCGGACAGCTGCCGTTGTTTGAAGTAGAAGGATTGAAGCCGTCGGGTAAAGAACCATTCAAAATTGAAATCAAAGAAGTGCCAGATAGCGACAAAGATGGTGTAATAAACCTTGATGACGTGGAACATTTGTTAAAGCACGACAAAAACACTGCTACGCCCCTGAAAGGCAACGGCGATTTTAGAAGTGACGAATGTATAGAGTTGCTCAAACAAGCTGATATCGTTGTAACCAACCCACCCTTTTCTCTTTTTCGCGAATACATTGCACAGTTAATGGAGTATAAAAAGAAATTTTTAATCCTGGGTCAACAAGGGGCAATTATTTATAAAGAATTCTTTCCTTTGGTAAAAGAAAATAAAGTTTGGCTTGGGTATGATAACGGTGGCACAAAATGGTTTCAAGTTCCGATGGATTATGACATTCCAACAGAGTCAAGAAAGAAAATTGTAAACGGTGTGAAATATTTTAGTATGGGAAGCGTTAATTGGTATACAAATCTTTATGTCTCTAAACGTCATAATGAATTTACTTTGTATAAAAAGTATTCCCCAAAAGAATATTCAAAATATGACAGCTATAATGCTATCAATGTAAATCGATTTATTGATATTCCAAAGGATTATAACGGAGTAATGGGGGTACCAATAACTTTTCTTGATAAACACAATCCTGATCAGTTTGAAATTATCGGGTTAGATAGATATACAGGAAAAAATGGCGACAAAGACTTTACTGTTAACGGTAAGTTATTGTTTCGGCGTTTGTTAATAAAAAAGAAAAAATAATATGAAAATCGATCTACATAAAATTACAATTCGTAAAGTGATAGCTGGCTACAAAGAAAGCGCCAAAGAAGGCGGTGTGACGGCTTATGAGGGCAAATTGAATATTCGCCCGAAATATCAGCGTGAGTTTGTGTACAAAGAAAAGCAACGCAACGCTGTGATTGAAACAATTAAGAACAGCTTTCCATTGAATGTAATGTATTGGATGATCAGAGATGACGGCGGTTACGAAGTGCTGGACGGCCAACAGCGCACCATTAGCGTTGGGCAATATGTTACTGGTGATTTTTCATTTAACGACCGCTTTTTCCATAATCTCACCAAGGAGGAACAGGATAAAATTTTGGATTATGAACTAATGATTTACTTTTGCGAAGGCACGGACAAAGAGCGGCTGGATTGGTTTAGAATCATCAATATCGCCGGAGAAAAATTGACCGACCAAGAAATTCGTAACGCGGTTTATACTGGTCCGTGGCTCTCCGACGCTAAATTAAAATTTAGTAAAACAAATTGTGCGGCATATTTGTTGGCAAACGACGGCGGACAATTAGTTAGCGGTTCGCCAATACGGCAGGAGTATTTAGAAACCGCGCTTTCGTGGATAAATGAAGGCAAAATAGAAGATTATATGGCAAAACATCAGCACGATAAAAACGCTGATGGGTTGTGGAATTATTTCCAAGATGTGATTGCATGGGTGCGAAAGACTTTTCCGAATTATCGCCGAGAAATGAACAGTGTGCAGTGGGGCGAGCTGTATAACGAGTTCAAAGACAAGAAACATGACTCTAAAAAACTGGAAGCCAAAGTTAAAGAGCTAATGCAAGACGAAGATGTTACCAAAAAGTCCGGTATTTATCCGTATGTCCTGACTGGACAGGAAAAATATTTGTCAATTCGTGCATTTACCGAAAAGATGAAGCGCGAGGCATATGAACGGCAAAATGGAATTTGCCTGTTCTGTAAGAAGCAGAAAAAGGGAAAGATAAAGTGGGATATTTCTGAAATGGAAGCGGATCATATTACGCCTTGGCACGAAGGCGGTAAAACAATCGCCGACAATTGCCAGATGTTGTGCAAGGAACACAATCGAACTAAATCTGGAAAATAATATGGAAATGAAAGAAAGATATTGGGAAGCTACGACCAAGGCGGCGATTGAGATAGCTAAGCCGTGGTATAAGAAAGCTGAATTTTGGATTGGCATTATTGCAAATGTAATTGCACTCGGCGCATTAATTGTCGCGATAATTGCATTGAAAAAATAAATTATGGATGATGAGCAAAAAAAACTTTATAACGAATGGAGAACTATTGAAGAAGATCTTCGCAAGACAATTATTCAGTATTCAGATATTGAGAAAGCAAAGCAAATTCGACCACGTGTTTGGGGTGAACTAAAAAATTATTTAAGCGTTGCGGAAAAATTCGAGCTTGGGGCTAGTCTGGAGAAACCTCTAAAAGAGATTTTTGACAAAAAGTATCCACCAGATAGCTGGCCTCTTGCTAAACAGTGGGCTACAAAAGCAATACATAGGGCAAGTGGAGGATTTAATTTTCTTTTAGAGTGCCTTGAGCATATCCATCGCGGAAGCACTGACCCGGCGTATTCTCGCTCGGCGTATATCCTGCTATCCATTAACTGCGAGCTACTTTTTGAAGCTTACCTTCTGTTACTTCTAAAAGACGATCATGCAAGAAAAACAGAGGAAGAATTAATGGAACTTCTTAAAGGCAAACGTAATCACGACTTGAAAGAACTTGCGGAAAAAATTGGTGAAGATGATTTAATCAAGCTTGGCATTAAGAGTGTGAATGTTGAGACTAAGAATGACTTAAAGCGGTATATTATTGTCCTCGCAAATGATGAAAAAATAATTGTGGAGGATTTGGTTACCGTGAGATATGATTTTAAATATGACAGACGACGAGATATTGATCCTGATGAATCAAACAGAATGAAAAAGGAATTGGACCACCTGTTTAAAACGACCAAGATAGTGATGGAAATGGTGCCAAAGTAAGGTCTGAAGCCTCGGACATTTCCGCTAGGGCGGCCATGACTAAAGGAAAAATGGTGCCTGACCCCATTTCCCGTTGGCCTGATCGTGCAAATAATTCTAGCCTTATAAAATTATGGAAACGTACGAATTCATTTTTCGAGTTATAGAAACTGCACTCCAATTAGTGCTAGTGATTTTTGCTGGTTTAGCTCTGTCCGTTTGGAAACGAGAGGTGCGAGGTAAGGATAAATACAAGTTGGCCAGAGAATTATTGACATATATCAAGGAGCTTAGATTTTTGATTCATTCAAAGAACGGTTCGTTTCATCAAATATACTTGAACGATATTTTGGTTAATAGGGAGAATTTTTATAATGATCAGTTAATTTTGATTGGGAAAGACGAGCTTTATTTTGATTACAGTATCTGGGGATTGTTTAATCACATAAATGTAAGGGCTGATATCTTTTTGCCGAAACAAATCAGGTCGCTATTGGAAGAATTGTACCCCAGCTCCGGAAAGCGAATCGGCACTGATAAAAATCAATATACCTATATCCAATTGGCAGGCATTGAACCGACGCAAGTTAAGAGTATTGAAGATGAGAAGGATTCCACTAATGGTATCTACCAGATTCATAATAAGAAGCATCTAACGATAGGTGGGTATTTCCGCAAATGGGAAAGCTTAATTGTTGAATTGCAAAAAATAGCCTAATCAGAGATATGCCTAAACCAAAAGTTACAAGAACATATGGCCCCATCCACTTTGAGGATTTAGATCCTCATCGTTTTGAAGATTTGGTTCGGGAGCTGATCTATGACTATAAAGATTGGCAGTCAATTGAAGCCACCGGCAGAAGCGGAAACGTGGATTAGTGATGAGGCTAGAAGATTAGGAGTAAAAATATGAAAAAGAAAATAAAAAAAGAAAAAACTATTTCAGAGCCTAAGGTTATTGATGCGGTGTTGAAATGGGCATATAAGCACAGTTATGGATTGAAGCCGAAAATTAAACACGGAAACAAGCACGGGGTTGATTTGGAGCTAAATCATGAAAAAACTAGACACAAGTATTATATTGAATGCAAAGGTGGTCCACATGATGAAGTGAATTTTGTTTATTCACTTGGGCAAATTATAACCAGAATGAATCGAAAACCTTTAGGAGTGAATTATGGGATTGCTCTACCGGCTAAATCAGCAGAAATTGCAAGAAAGAGAATTCCTCGCGATTTTGCCACAAGAAATAAACTGACAATATTTTCAGTTTCAAACAATGGTGCAGTCAAGCGATTAGTCCCGTCAGATTTTAGAAAAGAAATAAACTAACCCCATTTCCCACAAAAACATTCCAATAAACATTCCAACATTCCCTGCCTGCCTGCCTACCGGCAGGCAGGCGGCAGGCAGGTATAGAATGTTGGAATGTCGTGAATACGCTAGCCGCGTGGCTTTTGGTGCCCTACATTCTTTGGGTCAGCTTCGCCATGTATCTGAACTTTGCCATCTGGTCTCTAAATTAAACCCTCATTAATCTGTAATTACCAAGATACTTACTACGCATTGAAACATTAGAAAAAGTAGAATAATGATCAAAATTCAGCGTTCGACGCCAGATTGTATGTTGTGGGTTTATTGCTGATTTTTATCAGGAGCCGAATTAAACATATCCGGAACCGGTCGGCTCTTTAGTTTGGGGTATAATTATTATATGAAGATAATAGTTATTATTACCTTTGTTGTAGTAGTAGGATTGGCAGGGTTTATGTTAACGAGAAATGTTATCACAACTCCGACTCAGTCTCTAACATCGGCGCCCACCTCTACCTCTACACAATCACAGGTGCCCATTCGGGGCGTACCTGCGACAAGCGCATCTGCAATAACTTCACCGCCACCCAGTATGGATGGCATTAATACCCATACGGAGTCATACGGTACAGGCGCTGACCCTGATATCATTACACTTGGCCCAAAGGTTGGCGGCCATCCAGGATGGGAGCCTTACCAGCATAAGCCTGGCATGGGCTTTGAAGCTTATAAAGACGGCTCGCCAGTACTCGCACCGTTTGATATGGTACTAGTTGGCTTTCGAGATACCAGTACTCAGATTGTGTCGGGAGGAACATCTGCCCATTCCGATGATGTGAAATTATTCTTCAAGTCTGCAAGCCCTGATTGGCCGGGAGTGTATTTGACTGTATATCATTTATTAACCTCACCTCTACTGACCGGACACACTCAAAGAGCAAGTAACGACCTTTCTGCTCCGCCAGCCCAGGGATACCAATTATTTTGGGATGGGAACTATACGGTTTCACCCACAGGCAATGCAACTTCATACGGTGCTCTAATCGGATACAAGGTAAAACGCGGTGAACTAATTGGATTTGCTGGCACCGTACCGGCACCGGGTAGTGTTGGTACTCACTCCTTTGCTGATTTCTACTTCGATGTACCGGATACATCAGTAAATCCGAACATTCAAAAAGGAGACGTACATCTTCACCTTGTTCAACCTGGCTCGTTCTTTTATTGGAAAAGTTATAGCCCCGATGCGACTTTCCCCAGCGGGGTGCTTGCTTATCCTTTCGAAACTGACGGCTATAAGCTTCCTGCCGAACAACGTGATGTGGATTATAAATATACTTCGAAAAAATAAAGGGCAGTGGGGCGGAGCAGCCTATCCGCCAACTGACGGATCAAAATTCAACGTTCGGAGCAAAATCATTCCAATAAACATTCCAACATTCCCTGCCTGCGGCAGGCAGGTATAGAATGTTGGAATGTCGTAGATACGCCGGCCGGAAGACCATGGTTGAAGAGAAGTAACAAGTTTGTCGAATTAAAAACTGATATACTTTCATTATGAAAATTGAAAAGAAAATCTGGCCTGAATACTTTGAAAAAATACTAGATGGCAAGAAAACCTTCGAGCTTCGGCTTAATGACTTTGAGATAAACGAGGGTGATACTCTTATACTTAAAGAATGGGATCCAGATACTAAAGAATATACTGGCAGAGAGGTAGAGAAAAAAGTCGGTTATGTAGGCAAATGGAAAATCGATGAGTTGACGAAATTCTGGTCGAGAGAAGATATTGATAAGAATGGATTACAAGTCATCTCCCTTAAATAAACATGATTTATCTGAGCTATTTAATGGGAGCTAGTAGGATTGATGATAAAGACCTTTCAAATTTAGGTATTAGTATTGAAGAAACTAAACCAGATGGAGACAGATGCTTAAAGATGTCTGAAGAAAATCTAGCCCAATACATAGAGCTTATCAAGAATAAACTGGATGTGGGGTTTTGGAACGAGATTGTTGGTGAACAAGATATAGTATTCATATTTAAGTTTAAGGATGGGTCAATCAAAGAATATATACTGACGGCTGATAATGAGCGGGAGGTAGATAAGTTATGTGCAGAATTTGCTAATGAGCAACCTGAGAAAACAGCTAATATCTATAAATACATTTCTGACAACAAGTTCTATCATGATTTTATGCTAGAACACTATGCAGATTTAATAAACCGCTAAATCCTAAATCAACACCATCATTATGAAAACAATTCTAGTTGACGGCAGAATGCTTACTCAACTTGTGATTGAAAATAATATCGGGATTTCAAAAGTGATTAGTTACGATATTAAAAAAATTGATTCAGATTATTTTGTTGAGGAATAATTATGAAATATACAGATAGAGTATATGGAACTTTTGAAATCACGGAACCAGTAATTTTGGAATTGATAAATTCTCAAACACTTCAAAGGTTGAAAGAAATAGATCAAGCTGGATATTTTGAACCTCATTCCCCCGGCACCGCACATTCGCGTTTTGAACATTCAATTGGCGATTATTTGCTTTTGAAAATTTATGGAGCACCAATTGAGGAACAAATTGCCGGACTTATTCACGATGTTTCTCATTCAGCATTTTCTCATTGTATAGACTATGTTTTAGACGCTGGTTCTGAAAAAGAACATAATCATCAGGATAATGTTTTCGATGATTATGTTAGAAAATCAGAAATACCAGAAATTCTTAAAAAATATAATCTTGATTTGGATTATATTCTTGATGATAAAAATTTTCCTCTTAAAGAAAATGATTTGCCAGATTTATGTTCGGATAGGATAGATTATTCATTGAGAACTGCCACTGTTTTTAAGGAAATAGAAAACGGAAAATTTTTTATTGATAACCTCACAGCTAAAAATGGGAAGTGGATTTTTAAAGATTTTAAAAGTGCAAAAAAATATGCGGAGTTGTTTCTGAAACTTAATACAAACTATTATGCCGGATTACCTTCTGCAGTTATGTTTCGAACAGTTGGAGATTATTTACGATATGCGCTTTCAGAAAAATACATTTCTGAAACCGATTTATATACGACTGATAAAATCGTCCTTTCAAAAATAGAACCTCATATCCACAATGACCCCAAATTGAAATTGCTTTTTGAAAGAATGAACAATAAAATCGCTTTCAAAAATGACCCAACCAATTATGACGGAAAAGTATTTTGTAAATCACGAGTAGTTGACCCACTTTGTTTGCAAAATGGAGAAATAAAAAGAGTTTCAGAAATAGAGCTGGGCTGGTCTGATATAATTGAGCAGGAATCAAGACCAAAAGAATATTTTTTAAAATTTGATAGATAGCCGCCGATTTTTTCAAAAAAGAAAGCCAAAGCTCGCGCGGATTCCTCCCGACCCCCTTCCCTTTTGTTCGCCTTCTCCAGAGGCGGACAGGCGATCTAATCCGCCAACTGACGGATCAAAATTCAACGTTCGGAGCAAAATCATTCCAATAAACATTCCAACATTCTATAGAATGTTGGAATGTCGTAGATACGCCGGCGGCATGGCTTTTGGTGCCCTATATTGTTTGGGTCAGCTTCGCCATGTATCTAAACTTTGCCATCTGGTCTCTGAATTAAACCCTCATTAATTTATAATTACCAAGATACTTACCACGATACTTACTACGCATTGAAACATTAGTTACTGTAAATCCAAGGGTTACCCTTGGATTTACCTATATTCTTAGCCATGTAATTAAGTTAACATATGTTAACTTAACTTTTCAGACAAGGCATTCTTATTACCAGTATTTTTGACAGGGTACTGCTATAATTTTTGTATATGAAATTCTTTAAATGGGGGTTGGTTGTTACGGGTATTTTAGCTACCCTCTCTTTTTTCTGTATGTTTTTGTACCCAACCCTTTTCTTGTTTTCTTATTTAGCATACTTTATAGGAATTATACTTGTGCTGGTTAGTCGTAAGGGTTTGATTTATAAATTTCTAGCTTTATTAGTATTTCTTAGCCTTCTTGTTTTTATAGCTTTTAACTTAGTTTTTAACTCAGTTTCTGATGTAAATACTTTTCTTCTTTTTTCAAGGACTATAAACGAATCAATTTGGACACCAAATATCTCAGTTGTATTGCTGCTTCTTTTCGGTATTTTAATCTGGCTTTATACTTTAATTACATATATAAAAATTAAAAAACAAGCACACTTTTAACATATGGAATCTCAAGAAACTCAGGTTCAACAGGAAACTCCTAAAAACAAAAAACCTGTTTTACTTATAATTATTTTGGTTATTTTATATGTAGTCATCATGTCGCTCATTAGTCTTTTCCAAGATTACCACAATGATTTTAGTTCTTTAAAACCCCCTCCTCCTATACCAGAAGTAATTGACCCGGAGGTTGGAACCACAGATCAAACAAATGAAATTGTTCCTAGTATGGATAAATCATCAAATAATTACGTAGAAGAACAAAACATATTAAATGCCCAAAAAATTGCAGTAGAGTTTGGATCAGAAACGGGTAACTTTCAGGGTGTTTGTGACAATGCTGAAGTCCAAAACTATTTGAAATTAGCAGAAGAAGAGTGGGAGAATCGAGTTTATTGTTTTGATCGATACGATGGTTTTACGATACAGGTTCAAAATTTTATAGATTATATACCTAAGGCTCATGTTTGTATTGACAACAAAGGGAATACAGCAGTTCTTCCCGGTCTTAGGAGATATATACAAGAATGTCATGTACCGATAGCTATTGATCAGTCGACAACCATAAAGAAAATCGCGATTACTTCTGGGGGTAAGTTGTGGTCATATATAAGTGACCTAAAAGAGATTACTGTAAACAAAGACGAGGTCATGGAAGTTAAGTGGGACGAAATGAACTCTTACAACAGAAACACCTCTGCATTTATTTTTATAACAGGAATTGGTATCGACACGGTTAATTTACAAATAGAGAATTTTGATTCGCAAGTGTTGTCGTATTCTCCAAAGAAAAACGAGGAAACAACAATAGAACTGTTTGCCGCTTATTGTTGTTCACCGGCGCCTATCTTAATACTTAAACCTGTAAGTATTGCTGGTGATACAGTGACTTTTGATATCAGTTTAAGCCAAACATATTGGGACCAATAAACAGGCCGCTCGGCTCTGAAAGTCTCAGGCTCGATGGGTTCCCCGCCAGCTGACGAACAAGGAATTACTCCTAACCTTTTGATAGCATCTTTCGAGAATATTTCGTTACAAAATTCCCTATAACTCTAACCACTTCATCCTTATCTTTTGGATCACTAGCAGCAACCGTTTTTGCTAATTCGTAAAGCTTTAAATTTTCTGCTTCAAGTTCCCAACCATTGGATATTAGAAAATAATATAATGTAACAACTGCGACTCGTTTATTTCCGTTTTGAAACGGATGATTCTTTATCATCAGATAAAATAGTATAGCCGTCTTTCCTACAATTGTTGGGTATAGACTTTTACGATTAAATGTCTGGAATGGTGTCTGCAAACAGCTTTCGAGTTTGTCCGGATATCTTGTGTCAAAAGGTGGAATAGGCTCACCATACTCCATTAGTTCTTGCGCCAAGCTAAATGCGATATATTCAACTTCTGACAACGTGGGTCTATGTAATATAGGCCTTGCCATTATTCTTCACCTAAAAGTTTTAATGTTTCCCCATATTCATCTACCGCTTTTTTTACAATTTTTCTAATCTCCTCTTTTTTCTCTTGAGAAATAAAAGTTCCCACAGCTGTCATAAATTCCTCGGTAGGGATTACATAATTACGTCCGATTTTAAACCCCTTGATTTTACCAGTCCTTATTTTCTTGAATACTGCAATCCTGCTCACACCAAGAAGTCTGGCCAACTCAGCTGTTGTGAGGTATTGGGCGTTTTTGTCCTTATTTTGCATAGTATAATTAGGTTAACATATGTTAACCTAATTTTCCACATCCATACGTAAACAGATTCTCCTCCTCCGCGTAAAGCTACGGATGGACACAGTAACTTCGTCCATAGACTACAGCCAAAGAAAACTGGTATAGTTTTTGTATATGGAACCACAAGAGTTACCTCAATCAGAAAGTGAAGTGCCACAAGTATCACGCTCTGATAAAAAATTAATAATAATCGGTTCGTTTCTTTTAATTATTATTTTGATAATAGCTGGATATTTTTTATTAAATAAAAATGTTCCCAATAATACTGATACGGAGAATCAAAACGTAATTTTTGATAATTCCCAAATACCACAACAACAAGAGTTAGGTATGATTGAAGAGAAAGAAATTCCACCAGCCCCGTTTTTTAGCGAGTTTAACGTAGACGGCATCTCTCCTAACGTTAGTGCTAATGAAGTTGGTAAAAAATACAAGGCTTATTTACCAACACATCTACCTGTTGGTGGAGTCGGTGAAATGACTGTTACTGTAAAGAAAGCAGCAAAATATTACCCAATTAAGACAAATGAATTCCAAAGTGGCTTAGTCTATTTTCCATCCTGCTCAACAAAAGGGTGTTTTGACGGCAAGCAATTTCCTATAGAAGTTCAACCCAAAGATGTAATCATTTCTCTGGATTTGCAATTTTATAATAGCAGTGAAGACACCTTTAGTTTAAGAGGTTATTACTATTCAAGATTTAAGGTTAACGATGAGTATATAAAAACAAGTGGGAGTAATATAACTACTAATAGATCTACTGGGCATACAGAGAGATTTACCGACTCTCCAGACTTATATATTGACCCATTATCATCGCAAACTGTTACTTTTTGGGTAGAAGTGCCACATAACCTGGAAGCTATAAAGTTTGTTTATGGTGGCCAAACAGAGTCAAATAATATGGTCTTTAACTCTGAAAATCCGTCTCTAACGATACCATTAACGTTTAGTAATTTGTAAACAAGTTCTCTTTCGGCAGGCTCAAGATAAATAACTTCGTCTATTAAAGGGAACTACAGTAACACTTTCCCAATTTTTTTATTTAAGCCAACAAATTTTCTACCCTGAATAGGACTTCAAACTTATTTTTGATATTATCAAATTATGAACAAATCCACGGTTACAGGACGCATATACGCAGAAATATTTAGACTACTGGATAAGCATCCGGAAGGTTTGCGCTGGTCGGAACTACTAAAGAAAATTAAAACGTCAGATCCCAGTTTTCATCCGAAAACAGTCAACGGATGTGTCTGGAAGCTTGTTGAGAAATTTCCTGATAAAGCATATAAGCCAGAGAAAGGGCTTTTCCGGCTAGTGAAATATAAAAGATAACTACTAGGCCGTGTCGTGCTGAAGTTTATTTCTATAGATAATAGAGACAAGAGCGAAGCTTAATATAAGCAACAAAAACCACGAGCCGACTTTACCCAATGATATAAGGCGCCAATACTCTAATTGGCTCGGATAAAACCAGATTTTGGTAAATGTACCTATGTTCTCTGCTATCCAGACGAAGAATGCAGTCAAGAATACTGTTAGCAGAAACGGCATACTGCGTTCCTTTTTATATACCTGAAAATGAACCTTGGTCCTGAAGAAGATGATGAGCACGTACGCAAACAAAATGTAGCGGATGTCGTAGAAAAAATGGTGGGTAAAGAAGTTAACATAGCTAAGAACGGCGAGTATCCAGAGGTGGTAGTAATCAGGGAATCGCTGGTATGACAGTTTAAGGAAAGTGAAGGAGCGTGAAATATAGCTACCAATAGCCGAGTAAAGAAAACCGGTAAAAAGCGGTACTGAAGCTAGTGTGAAAATAGCACCTCCTACTGCCGGGTAAGTCCATGAACCGATAGCGGGATTTGTTTTGAACAATTCCATAATGGTCGCCAACACATGAAAAAGGATAATGACAAAAAACTCCTTTAGGCGCTCAAATCCAAATATCAGAGCGCATACTTGGAAGATAACTGCGGCGAGGAAAATAAAATCATACCGGCTTATTAGGGGGATGGTGACAACTTCGGTCAGCAGAAAGATGGAAAGTAAAAATACGCCAAAACAGCTTGCTCGCAGGTTGGCGGTAAAGAAATACCAAAGTTCAGTAAAGAAAGCTCGCATATGCATAATTATGAACTATACTACATTTTACTTAGTCGTTTTGTCTTCTTGTGGTATTGTTGTCTGCGGAAGTTGAACCTTAAACCCTTGGAGGAAAAATGCCGAGTCCATTGGATGGATTCAAGCGAGACGTTGTGTTCCCGCGGAAATCAATTTGGGATATTCCCAAGAACAAGAACTACCCACCCGACGCGGTCCAGTGTGATGACTGTGGAGGATGGGGGTGCACAACCTGCAGAGACCGAGGGTGGCTCCCTCGCGGCGACCCGAAAGGCCGAGTCTGTGAGAGGGTGGGCTGTAACAACCCAATACCTCCGAGTCAAATTGCAGTCTACTGCACTGATGAGTGTGCACGGCAGGATGCCTGAGTCCGCCCCGAAGAAAACCCAAATCTTCGGAGGCGGGTTTTCTTTTGTCTTATAAACATTCCAACATTCTGCAGAATGTTGGAATGTTTTTTTATTGTGAGTTTTCTCTATATTTTATTTCTTGCCCACTTTATCAAACCAATTCGGGTCAATGTCTTTTATTGAAAACTTCAGTCTTCCCCGTTCATCTATCTCCTTCACCACCACGGGCACGACATCCCCCACTCTTAGAAGCTCGTCCACGGTTTTGAGCCGGCGCGGAGCAATTTCGGATATATGAACGAGACCTTCGGTGCCGCCGTTGACCCTGACGAAAGCTCCAAACTCCGTAATTTTCACAACTTCGGCCCGCATTCTGTCTCCTACAGCAAATTCGTGCGTCATTTCTTCAATAATTTTCTGGGCTTTTTCTACCCCATCTTTTTTGCCGGTAATATAAACCGTGCCGTCTTCTTCTATATCAATCTCGGTTTCGGTCTTATCCTTTATGTCATTGATTGTTTTTCCGCCGGTACCGATAACCAGCCCAATCTGGTCTTGCTTAATCTTCAAAATCGCTATGCGTGGCGCAAATTCTGAAATCTGTTCGCGCGGAGCGGATATTTCGCCTGCAATAAATTTCAAAATCTGCAATCTAGCGGCCTTGGCCTTATCAAAGGCAATTTTCAAAATATTAACGGGAATTCCGGCGACTTTTACATCCATCTGGACGGCGGTAACACCAAGCTCCGTGCCGGCAATCTTCAAATCCATATCGCCGTGATGGTCTTCCGGCCCGTGGATATCCGTCAGCACCACAAAATTGTCTTCATCGCGCATCATTAGCCCCGAAGCAATACCGGCCACCGGACGCACTATCGGCACTCCTCCGTCCATTAAAGCGATAGTGCCGGCGCAAACAGAAGCCATTGAGGTTGAACCGTTTGAAGCCATTGATTCCGCCACAAGACGAATAGTGTACGGAAAATTTTCTTTTTTTGGCAAAACAGGTATAAGGGCTTTTTCGGCAAGAGCGCCATGCCCTATCATCCGACGATTGGTTCCGGACATTCTGCCAACTTCGCCCACGGAATAAGGAGGAAAATTATAATGCAACATAAATCTCTTTTCCGTTTTGGTTTCCATACCGTCAATAAGCTGGGCATCACCCGGCCCGCCAAGAGTCAACACCGAAAGAACGTGAGTACCGCCTCTGTAGAACAATCCGGCGCCGTGAAGAATCTTTGATATGCCGCCCGCTCTTGCAAACAGAGGGCGGATTTCGTCCATTCCTCTGCCGTCCGACCGGCGCTTCTTGTCTATAATCTCGTTGTGTATTTCCTCGTTTATTCTTTCTTCCAAATAATCTACCGCCAAATTTCTCTCATTTTCATCTTCCAGAATTTTGATTTTTTCTCTCCATAAAATGTTGAGGTCAGACAAGTCTTCCTTGGTAGAGCTGCCAGAAAAAATCTTGTCCCGAAAAATCGGCTGTATCTTCTCCTGAAACAGCTCAATCACTCTTTTCGGCGTGGCAGGTTTGGGAAGCTTCACTTTTTCTTTCCCCATTTCTTTGATTATTTTTTCCTGAAAGGCTTGAACTTCTGCGAGCTTCGCTTGAGCAAGTTTGAGCGCTTCTATAATGTCTTCCTCGCCGACTTCACTGCTTCCTATTTCAATCATATTGATTTTTCCGTCTCGTCCGCAGGCCAAGAGATCTAAGTTGTAATCATCGCCGTTGCGAACGGTGTATGTGGGATTGATTGTCATACCGCCGGCCGCCTTGCCAATGCGCACCGCTCCTAATGGGCCATTCCAAGGAATGTGCGACGTGCCTATCGCCAAAGATGCCGCCAAGACCGACAAAATGTCGGGGTCGTCCTCGCCAATGGAAAGAACTGTTACAACAATCTGGATTTCATTTCTAACCCAAGAATCAAAAAGCGGGCGTATGGCGCGATCAACGATTCGGCCGGAGAGCACCGCGTCATCTGTCGGGCGGCCTTCGCGCTTTTGGAAACGGCTGCCAAGAATTTTCCCTGTGGCATAAAATTTCTCTTCAAAATCAACAGTCAGAGGGAAAAAATCCGCTCCCTCTTTGGGCTCTCTTCCCATAACAGCCGTCGCCAGAACCACCGTGTCCCCGTAGTGGACCAGACATGAGCCGTGTGCTTGGTCAACGATGTCGTTGAATTCAATCTTGAGCTCTTTTCCGCCGAACTGTGTCTTATAGGTTTTTGCAGTCATCTTTTATTCCTTAAAGATAAGACTTTGCGAGTGTTTTGTAAAACAAATTTCACTATTTTGTGTATTTGACAAATAGTCAGTGATTTGCTATAATACATATAGAATCGTCTGAAACCTACACGGGAGCCTAAGATGACACTCTATGTAGTCATAAGCGTAATCACCGATGGCAGAGATTTCTCCATCAGGACAGACTGGGCTGACAGCCCATCCGTCTTCGGACCAGCCAACGCAGTGTTTACAAAAGAAGGCTGGGTTGAAAAGAGAGGCGATTACGCCAAGCTTCACACCGCCGTCCTGAAGGAAGTGAAGCGGCGTGGTATTTCCCTCTTCAGCGAGACAAGAACCCCTTAGCCCCCGCATATGCGTGCATATGCGGGGCTGATTGTTTTTATATAGTCTGTATCATATATGATACAAATCGCGCGAAGCGTGAACATCCACAAATAAACTAGCGCCGGCTCAACGCCGGTGATAGTTCATTTAGTTTCTAGTTTTATGTGTCTTTACGAAAGATGCTTCGAGACAAGCTTGGTCATTTCAAACATATTGACCGTTGCTTTGCCGCCAAATACCTTTTTCAAGTTCTCATCCGCATTGATATTGCGCCTATTACTTGAATCCTGGAGATTGTTCTTCTTTATGTATACCCAGAGCTTTTTTACAACCTCCGATCTCGGCATCGGCCCATTTCCAACAACAGCAGCCAATTCAGAGCTGACATTGAGGGGTTTCATAAACGCAGAATTTGATTTCGCCATATAATTTACTCGCTTATTGTTAATACTAGGAGATTATACTATTTTCCGCCATTTTACGCCACAGGAATTATTAACAGTAAATATTTTAGGAGAAATCGGCGTTTTCTCGGCCTTGTATATCAATTTTGGCCTGTTTTTTGTTTTTTAGATAATAATCCAGACTAAAAGCATTTTCTCCTAAAAGAAACAAGGAAATTACTGCTACAGTCAGGCCAAAATCCCGAACGCCAATGCCGTTATAGCCCACTGTAACAGTTATGTGGACCATGTGCAGAGCTAAAAGAAAAGCAGAAATGCGAGTAAAGAATCCAAAGAGCAGGCACAGTCCAAAGACAATCTCAAATGACCCGTTAAAACGAACCAACGTTTCCGCACTAACAGAAGATAGATTTAGAGCATAATCCGGAATAAGACCGACCCAAGCGTCCGTATTGGCAAGCTGTTGCCAGCCGAACCAGAGAAACACCAGTGATAGCCCCATCCGCAAGATTATGGGTGCTAGATTTTTCGCTTTTATATTGAAATTCATGTTACTTTTTAATTGATGACTGTAATCCGACGCTGTAGAAAATATATTATTACATACGCGCGAAAGAGTGGCTACTCACTCTTTAGATTCAAATCGTTTACCTGATGAAGCGCTACAATAAACAAGCTTTCGCTCCAGCCAAGGGGCGTATTATCGTTGTATTTCGTTGAGTTTGAAAAATAGAGCTCCGGAATAGTGCCATCCTTGGCAACAGTTTCTTTGGCCTTTTCCAGAAAAATTTCAGCTTTTTCCTTATTCCCTATTTTGTCATATATAATTGAGAGCCAGCTAAGCCCAAATGTCCATTCCGCTTCCTCCGACCAGCCATCAGGGTTTTTGTTGTAGTAGTGGTCTCCTTTATAGCGTATAACCCCTCTTTCACGCAGGAGATGATATTCCACATTCTCTAGAATTGTTCTTCTTTCTTCTTCATTCGCAACATCGTAAGGCCAGACTAGGGAAAGCAGGGCCAAATCCACAAACTTTTTCTCTGATTCTCTGGGCAAAATTATATGAAGCATTCTCTCGCCCTGTTTTATGAGCTCATCCGGCACCTCTACTCCTTCTACGTTGCGCACCATCTTGAGCCCTGCAAGACACGCCCCTACAGATGAAGCATGAACCTCTTGATTCTCCTCCCAAATACCGGCGTCGGGGTCATGCCAGTATTCAAGCGTGGATAGATACCAGACGAGCTTTTGGATTACCCGCCTGTCGTCATCATCTTTCACTACCAGGCCCTTTTGCTTTTTCTCCAATTCGCCGATTTTGAAGAGAATACAGCCAATTGAGTCATTCTGCTTATTCCCCCATTCCTCCCAATATTCTTCAAAAGTTTCCGGGTTATAGCGCGGGTGGATGTATTGGTGCATATGTTCCGGTTTTTTGCTTATAGCGTAGTCAATCTTGTATTCATGCTTTTTGAATATATCCAGTATCGCCCGATATGTCTTCTCTACTGTTTCAAAATCGCCTAAAACTTCAAACGCCAGACATTCATAAAAATTGTCCCTAAGCCAAGCCCTGTTATAGCCAGTATCAACGTCTTTCTTAGAAGCGGCAAAAAGCCCGGACCGGTACTGCAAATCTTTCAATATCTGCAGGTGTTGTTCTGCCAGTTTTTCATAAACAGGATGATTTGTTGCCATATAGTAATTTTACAACAATTTTCTAAAAATTTATCTAGAGGTAGCCCCGGCAAAATAACACATAAAATCCGCTATAGCGGATTTTATGTGTTATTTTGATCCCCCGTTTTCATAAACTGTAATCTTTCCAGCTTTCCTCTCCGCCGAATCAGCTAGACGCAAATTCCTAGCTTCTCTGGCACTTACAATTTGGAATCTTTTTACTTTGTTCAATGCCTTGTCAATGTAAATAAGCAACTTTTCATCAATAATCCAATTTCTTTTTATTTTATTTAAATTAAAGACCGCGTAGGAACGCAAGGTCTTTCTGCCGTCATCCAGAAAATATTCATGGAAATAAGACATCGCCAGCTCGCGAGGACTTAAATATACTGGATCGCGAAACCGGAGTACCGCATGATTAGTTTTGCTTATGGCTCCCCATTTGCCGTGTTCCTTGTATAAAGCGACGACGTGGCTGTCATCTTCGCTCGTAGTTTTGAGGTCAAGCAAAATTGCCGGCTCTCCGTGATACAAAAGCGCGGCGGCGGCAAAGAGCGCTCCTTCAAAGCAATGCATTCTGTTTACTTGCAAAACCTTTCGCGGAGACAAAGGTTTTCCGTTTTCCCCGGCGAAATTTATGGGAATTTTTTCCAAAAAATCCTGAATTTTCCGCGGAGTATCTAATTTTTCAAAGATTCTTTTCTCTTTGGCTGTCAATTCATTAAAAAATCTGCGCATTGGTATATTTTACATTAAAATTTAGGTTTTTTATTTACTTGACCCTGTAGTGAATTTTACCATTGTATGAAATACGGCATGGCTTAGCCACGCGATGGCAAAATCTACTACAGGGCGTCTTCTAATCAATAGCTTGGAAACACTTTTGCTTTAAAACTTGTAATGGCGTCTTTAATTTGAGACCAAAGTGTAGTCTTTCATTGTTGTAG
>MHVD01000019.1 GCA_001823695.1 Candidatus Zambryskibacteria bacterium RIFCSPHIGHO2_01_FULL_43_25
AGATTGCAAAAATAATTACAAGCAATACTACCAAGGCCAGAACACCCCTCTTCAGACCAGTATGGTTATGCTCTTCTTGATTTTGATTTGGTTCCATATTTTTATTTGTAACAACACAAGACGGCTCTTTTTGGCCTTTTGTAATTTCTAACTGAATTTATTGTAACACTGATATAAGTCCATTAAAGTGGATAGCTACGCAGATGTGTATAACCCCGCCCATTCAAGTTCTGCTTGCCCTCCCAAACTTTCCAAGAAAGTTAGGCGGGCGAAGTAGAAGTTGTTTGGGTTCACCCTCCTAAGTCCCGCTTCGCGGGATTTTGGAGGGCTTGCTGGTTATTCCATGCTTCTGTATTGTCTTATTTCTTAATTCTTTATTCTTGATTCTTGATTCTTTTTAGCTGAATACTAAAAACAGGGGATAACCTGTGTATAAATCGTGCCGTCAACCTTGACATTTGCCATCGCATAGAAGTAAAATAAAAGTAGAACCCTTGTCAAGGGTGTGTTCCTTGACAGGCACCATAAAACAACAATTACCTAAGAGGAGGTACCATGCTTCGCTTCAGTCGGTTTTTCAGGGCGAGCGTGGCGCTTCTTGCCGTGCTCGTAGTGAGCTTGTCGAATCTGCTCACAGTCTCCTGCACAGAGAGCGGTATCGGGCCTTTTGAACCGCCCGACATCGAACCACCTCCGGACACCACTCCCCAGGTGAAAACTCTGACCGTAAGCTTCAGCTTTTACGTCGCAAGGCCTAACCTGCCAACACCGGGGGATATCACTCCGCCAGCAGGCGGAGAGGTATGTTTCTGGACGGACAGCTCCAACGAGTGCTTCCCCCTGCCAAGCTCGGGGAAGCTCTCCGTGACAGAAACGTACGCGGAGAGGGAGTTTGCCGGATTCTCTGTCAATGTCCCAGGATTCATGAAGATGAAGGTGGACTCCATCCCCAGGAACCGGTATTCCAACGCGGGAGCTGTTCTTGTTCCTAAGGAATGGCTCCTTACCAAGGGAACATTCTCTGGGCAGGTGGTCCAAATTTCCATGAAGAAGGCTTTCGACCTGGCGATGGACAACCTCACCCCCAACGGCACCCGTACGTCTTTCTATTATGGGTGGAATATGGCCCAGTGGGGCGGAACCGGCTGGGGATACACCTTGCGGTCCATAAGGGATGTTCCCATACTCGTTGCTGTCTCGCCTGATTCATCCGAGGTGGTGGCAAGTCCAGAAATGATTGCCAACATCAAGGCGGGAATCAACAAGGTCAATGAAGTCCTCGGGGAGGAGATGTTCAAGTTTGTGGAGTGGAGCTCCGACTTTGACCACTGCAACATCCTCACCATCATCCTCTACGGGGATAGCAGAGGGGCTGATTCTGCCCCGTTGACATGCGGCGGGAATGACAGAACAAACATCACGGGCGGGATCATAACACTCGGGGCAGTTCGCCAGGCCGGATTTGAAGACATGCTTCAGGCTGGAATAGCCCACGAGCTTTTTCATGTCATGGGCTTCGGCCACACCTGCGCCTGGCGTGGTATCATGTCCGACTACTGCGGCTGGAACGGATATCGCTGGTTCACACCGGAGGACGTCGCCTACAAGGAAGTGATGTACCGCGTCCTAGAGCTCCAGAGGCAATACAACGCTCTTTGGGGCATCCCCGAAGCGCGTGCGGGTGAAGGGTAGATGAGGTGGTGCTTGCAACAACCGGTCGTCTCCGGAGGAATCCGGAGACGACGAACAGTAGCCCCGTGAGGTGTCGCGCTTGCGCGCCATCTCACGGGGCTATCTCATTTTCTAAATTCCATTTCTTCAGCAAGGTTCGACCTTGCTGAAATCAAATTTGATTATAATTTAGCCACTCCGTAACCGCAATTTGAAAAGTGTAGTCGCTTTGAAAGTATTCGGGAAGACTAGTTTTATCAATGAGGGCACCTTCCAAACGTTTCATTCCGCAATAGTCCTGATAACTAGAGTACCTGTAAGTGTTAAGGTAATTTTCAGCCTCTTCTTTATCCTTAATTCCGTTTTCTTTCCAAAGAGGATCTAACAATTTAACCGGGTTTAAATGTACGTAAGAGATTAAATATTTTAGATAATTATCTGTATTTGCTAGAGTGGCCTTGAATTTTCCTTGAAACAACGCACCGCTCCTATTATGCTTCTTGTTGAAATACATTGTGTACGCAGTCATTATCTTCTGCATAAATTTACTGATGCCCCCTTCTTCTTTCTCGCGTAAAATGAAGTGGAAATGGTTCGGCATTAAGCAAAAAGCGCAAATTTCTACTAATGTTTTGCCTCGATTACATTTCAAAATCCTTTTCAGCAAGGTCGAACCTTGCTGAGATTCGAGAGATTTGCTGGAAATGTTCTCAAGTCGAACGGGCTCTTCATTGTTGCATATATAAATCAACCCCAGGAATCTTTCATGATTATCTTTATTTAAAAATATATCCCTTTTTTCTGTCCCTCGATTATAAATGTGGTAGTAACAACCGGGGGCAAATGTTACGTTCCTGCTCATGACTCAATAATAGCAAAATAGAACTTTCCAGCAAGGTCGAACCTTGCTGGGTGGAAAAAACCCAGATAATGCAAGAGATTATTTAAGAAAGTATTATTTCTCCAGTTATCTTGACTACCTCGAAGAACAAAGACCTGAGAATTTAATTATTGACCACAATAGCTTCCCGGATTACTTCCCAAACAAATCTTCTTTTGATAAAGAAATATTTGATTGGATCTATTTAATTCAATCTAAATAAGCCCCAACCTACAGGTCAGACCTGTAGGTTCTGTAAATCACTGGGCTTTCCATTTTTTCACATTTCACATTTGACACATTTCAAAAAACGACTATAATAGACAGCGTGTGAATGATAGTTCGCCCTCTGGGCGGGCTGTTTTTTTCAGAGAAAATCAACGATTGGAAGAAGTATAATTTCCCTGATCCAGCACTTACATGTATTACGTGTATTGCTTACAAAATAGAAACACTGATGATCTTTCTAAACTAAAGAGAAGAATTGCAGGAAGTATAAAGTAAGTGCTGGATGCACAATTTTATTATTCACTAACGCTCATAAGAAAAAATCATTATGTTTGATCTAAAAGTAATACATTCGGTTCTAGACCAGCTTGAAGAGGAAAGAGGAATACCAAAAGCGAAGGTAATAGAGGCAATAGAGCTGGCCTTGGCAACCGCGTATAGGAAAGAGTACGCAAAGAGAGGCCAGATTATTCGGGCTAAATTTGATATTAACTCGGGGAAAACTGATTTTTACCAGGTAAAGATCGTCGTTGACGAATCAAAGGTTTTTTTCAGCCGAGAAGAAGAGAAAGAGATAAATGATGAAACCGCACAAGAAGGCGCAGAAAAAGAAGCCGACGAAAAAGTCCTGTTCAATCCCGAATATCATATTCTTATAGAAGACGCCAGAAAAATAAAAAGAGACGTAGTGTTGGGAGAGGAGATGATTTTCCCTCTTGAGATGAAAAGCGACTTCGGAAGAATCGCCTCTCAAACCGCCAAGCAGGTGATAATGCAGAAAATCAGAGAAGCGGAGAAGGTCTCCGTGCTGAGCGAATATGGCGAGAGGGAGGGAGAAATTGTCACCGGAACAGTGCAGAGAATTGAGCGCGGAACAATTTTCGTTGACATGGGCCGGGCAACCGGAATCATTCCTTACGAGGAGCAGATTCCCGGCGAACGCTACAGTCCCGGAGAGAGAGTTCGCGCATATTTATACAGAGTAGAGGAGAGTCCCAGAGGTGTTTTCCTACGTTTGTCGCGTTCGCATCCCAAGTTCCTGGAAAAATTGTTCGCAAATGAAGCTCCGGAAATAGCCAACGGCACAGTTGAGATCAAAGCTGTCGCCAGAGAAGCCGGCTTCCGCACAAAAATTGCCGCTTACTCAAACGACGAGCATATAGACCCTGTCGGTTCCATGGTAGGACAGAGAGGAGTCCGGGTTTCTACAGTAATGAGCGAGCTTGGCGGAGAAAAAATAGACATTATTGAATGGTCTTCTGACATCAAGAAATTTATTGAAGACGCTCTCTCTCCCGCCAAAGTTCTTGAGGTTGACGTGAACGAGGAAAACAAGGGAGCCCATGTGCTAGTTTCCGAAGACCAGCTGTCTCTGGCGATAGGAAAGGGCGGACAAAATGTGCGATTGGCGGCGAAACTGACGGGTTGGAAAATAGATATTAAGTCCACAAGGAGCGAACTGGCAGAAAGCGAGGATGAACAAACCACTGACGAAGACGAAACGAGAGAGGTTGAATCAACCGACGGGTCAGAACCGAAAGTTGACTCACCGGCGGAAACAACTGAGAATATTGAACCTGAAGAAGAAAAATTAGAAGACGATCAGAACAAAGAATAGTAAAAGTCTCCAAGGAATACAAACGGCAATTGATTGCAATTGCCTTGTTTGCTTTATTGTTAGAAATTCCATATTTTTCTATAATGTAATGGAGAGATGGCGGAGACGTCTCCTGTGTTTGATTATCAGAAAGTAATAATAAAAATGACAAAAAAAATATTTTTAAGTTTCCTAGCAGTAGTATGCGCCGCGACAGTCGCTTTTCCTCTTATGGCCTTGGCGCAAACTGGCACCGCCGCAGACCAGCTTAGAAGTTCTGCGGAGGAAAGACAGACGGAGACGGAACAGAGGCAGGAAGAGCTGGGTCAGAGAGCAGAGGAAAGACAGCAGACACTTGAAGAGAGACGAGAAGGACTGCAGACCAGCATGACGGAGAGAAGACGTAATATGATAAGAAAGTTTACCGGCCTGATGATAGAGAGATTCGACGCGGCGGCAGAAAGACTCGACAAGCTGGCCGAACGCATTGAATCCCGAATCGGGAAGTTCAAGGCAGAAGGAGTTGACACTTCAGATTCCGAACAGTATTTAAACGAGGCAAAGCTGAAAATCACGGCAGCCAAGGAGGAGGTATCTAAAATATTAGGAGCAGTAGAGACCGCGCTTAGCGGAGAAGTCGGCGAGAACACATTCAAAGAGGTGCGAACTATTATCAATTCAGCAAAGGAGATGCTCATGGATGCACACGCCCTGCTGGTAAAGGCTGTGAGAAGTCTTAAGCCCGGATTCAATAAGGATGATACGTCGAACGCGACAAGTACCGCCACGACTACCCCTTAATATTTATTAATAGATAAAAATGGAAAACATGGAAAATCCAAACAATCCAATGGAGGGAGGAGTAGGACCGCAAAGATCTTCGGCCGGACCAATTATTGGCATAATAATAATCATTGTCGTGCTCGTCTTGGGCGGGCTCTATTTCTGGGGTCAGAAACTCAGCCAAGAATCACTACTTGAGGACTCCTCAATGACGACCGAAACTGAAGCAATGATTGAATCCAGAAGCGCTGCCGCTACACGACAACTAAGAGTCCAGAGCGCATCGGACGATATCTCTTATATAGAGGCCGACCTCAACGCAACAGAGCTGGAGTCATTGGGCAGTGAGTTCGACTCGGCAGAATCCGGAAATTAACTAGCGTTTACCATCAGGAGAGCACAAAACACCAACTGCACACCCCCTCACATAAAATCCGCTATAGCGGTTTTTATGTGAGGGGGTGTTTTTCATTTGCAATATAGAGCTATTTATATAGACTAGAGCACATTAACTGGTATGAAAGACGCGAAACTGACAAAACTGCCCGAATCGGAAATTATGATTGAGGGAGAGATAGACCTGGAGACCATTGCCAGATTCCGCAAAAAAGCCATCTCAGAGCTTTCGGTCAACTTGGAAGTGAGAGGTTTTAGAAAAGGGCACGCGCCTGAAGAGATTGCCGCGAAAAATATCGGAGAGATGACTGTATTGGAAAAGATTGCCGAACTGGCGTTGGCAGAAGCGTATCCGGATTGGGTAAAAAAATTTAACCTCAATGTAATAGATCGGCCGTACATCAGACTGACGAAAGTGGCGCCGGAAAATCCGATTGACTTTTCCATAATCGTTGCGATTGCTCCCGAAATCAAACTTCCTGATTACAGAAAAATCGCCTCCGGAATAAAACCGGAACCAGCGGAAGAAGTCTCGCCTGATGAGACCGAAAAAGCGATCGGAGAAATAAGAAGACAGTTTGCTTATGTGCGGGCTAACAAGTCGATGGGCGCGCAAAACGACATACCCGAGTCGGAATGGCCGGAACTCACTGATGAGTTTGTAAAAAACCTCGGCCCGTTTGATGATGCGGCGGCTTTTAGAAAAAAAATCAGACAGCACTTAAACGAGGAAAAGGAACGGCAGGCAAAAGAGAAAAACCAGACAAAACTTCTAGATGCGATTATTGAGAGCGCGGAAGTCGAGACACCCAAACCCCTGATTGAATACGAACTGGAGAAGATGATGTTTCATTTCAAAAGCGACTTGGATCAGGCTGGACTCCCCCTTGATAAATATCTTGGAGAGACAAAAAGGGACGAAACTTCCCTGCGCGCTGAATGGCGGCCTTCCGCGGAAAAGCGAGCAAAAGTGCAACTTGTTTTAAGCAAGATAGCGGAAAAAGAAGACATAAAGATAGAGCCGAAGAAACTGGCAGAGGAGGTGGAGCACGCCAAAAAACATCACGAAGATGCCAACCCCGAAAGACTCAGAGCTGTGATATCTCTGCATATGCAAAACGAGGCGGTAATAAATTTTCTTGAAAATTTAAACCCAAACAAAAACAAAACTTCAGGAAAGGAGAACCAATGAAGCGACGGCAAGCGCAGCTGTTTCAGTTTTGAGAATTGAGGTCCCCAGTGAAAAAATTTTTATGCTGTTTTGCTTAAACATCCTGATTTCCTGTTCACTCCAACCGACTTCCGGCCCTATTAAGACGCCCAATGTACTGTGTTTATAAAAATGCTCCAGCACAAAAGTTTCGCCGCTCGGATCAAAAGCAAACAAAGGGATGTCTTCGGCGATTGCGTCTTTGAGCGTTTTTATATTTTCCAATACCGGCTTGGTCGCCCGTCCTGACTGCTCCGACGCCTCTTTAATTATCGCATTAAGTCGCTCTGCCTTAGGTCCTTTCTTTTCGCTTCTGTCGGATAGGACTGGAATAAAACGAGATACTCCGAGTTCGGTTCCCTTTTCAACTATCCATTCAAATTTGTCTTTCTTAACAATGGAACAAAAAAGGAACAGCTCTTTTGCAGGTATGTTCTTGCCTTCTCTGCGCGATACAATTTCAAGCGTGACGGAAGAAGGCCCGAAATTTGAAATCATAGAAAGATATTCATAGCCGCTGTTATCAAGCAGTATCAGCTGACCGCCGACAGTGAAACGGAAAACGTGGCGCAGTTGGTACGTAAAATCAGAACTGGACAAAGTCAAGTCCTTCTTCCCTTCCAGAGTTTCATCTACGAAAAAACGATGCAGCCGCATCGTCCCATAATACGACTACGGAAACGGATTACAAGATGGAATGCTTTACTCCCGCACCAACCTTGGCATCGTTGTAAAAATGCCAATATAGGGTTAGCAGATACAACTTCGCTGAATTGATATTGCCCAGTTTCTACATCTATATCAAAACAACTAGGCATAACACCAAGGTTGGTGTGGGGGTTTACAACATTCTGTCTCTCCATTAGTATTGCAATATCAAAAGAAAAACATGCTTATACCAACAGTCATTGAGAAAACACAGTTCGGCGAGCGGGCCTACGACATATACTCGCGCCTTTTGAAGGAAAACATCATCTTCTTGGGAGGTATCATTGATGACCACACGGCAAATATAATTATTGCCCAGCTTCTTTTTCTGCAATCGGAAGACCCGAAGAAAGATGTTCATCTCTATGTCAATTCACCCGGAGGATCTATCACGGCCGCACTGGCGATAGTTGACACGATGAATCATGTCAAAAACCACATTGCCACATATTGCGTTGGCATTGCCGCCTCTGCCGGGGCAATTATTTTGTCATCAGGAGAAAAGGGCAAGCGCTTCATCTTGCCAAACGCAGAAGTGATGATTCACCAGCCGCTTGGAGGCGTTGAGGGACAAGCTTCGGACATAGCAATTAGCGCCAAACACATTCTCAAGACTAGAGAAAATTTAAATAAAATTCTGGCAAAAAACACCGACCAACCGCTAACGAAAATAGAGAAGGATGTTGAACGAGATTTCTTTATGGACGCAGAAGAGGCAAAGAAATACGGTCTAATAGACAAGATTCTTTCCTAAACAAATAAACAAGGGGGCGTTAAAACCACCACAACATTCTAACATTCTATAGAATGTTAGAATGTTGTGGTTGCGGAGTCTTTGCATACGTTACAATTAGGCGGTCGCCTAATTGTAACGTATTACTGATTTTACTAATTTTGGTAGACAAGATTCTTTCTTAAAATTCTCGGGTAAAAAATAGCCAAATTATGAGACTTTACAAAAAGGATTAATCCTTATAGAATTGACTATTATTACTTTGTAAACAAAAACGGCTCCGCGTGTTCCCAGTACGGCAGAGAAAGACGGTAGACAGACTGATAGAAGTAAAATGCAGTATGCCAAGTTGGCCAACCGACACGCAGAACAAACGGTCATCACATAACGGGGTCGTTCGCAAAATATGTCGTTAAAATTGGTGCTGCTTTTGGTGGCGCTTGCGGCATCTGCTGGAATCGCTTTTGGTTATTTTCTGCGATGGATAATCTCCTTGGGCAAGAAGGGCTCAATGGAGCTTGATATCAAGCAGATGATGCTTGAGGCGAAAGAAGAAGCCAAGCGGATAGTCGTAGATGCCGAAAATAAAGCCGAAACAAACCTAAAGGAGGCGCGCACGGAGATAAAAGAGCGCGAAGAAAAAATAAAAAAGACCGAAGACCGCCTGATAAAAAAGGAGGACTTTCTTGATAAGCGTCAGCTTGATACAGACAAGGAAATAGAAAGCGTTAAGACTAAAATCACAGAAGTAAAATCTGTAAAAGAGCGCGCCGACCAGCTGGTGCAAGAAAGAGAGGAAGCCCTTGAGCGGGCGTCTTCCCTATCCAAAGAAGATGCAAAAACAGAACTCTTGAATTTGGTTGAAAGGCAATCGGAAGAAGATCTGGCTGCAAGAATGCAGAAATTGGAAATGGCCGGAGAGGAAAGAGTGGAAGAGAGAGCCCGAGAGATTTTGGCCACGGCGATTCAGCGTCTGGCCAGTTCAGTGCCTTCAGAGATAATGACCACCACCGTTCCGATCCCTTCGGAGGAGCTCAAAGGCAAGATTATAGGCAAGGAGGGCAGGAACATCAAGGCCTTTGAACGAGCCACCGGCGTTGAGGTTATTGTGGACGACACCCCGGGCTCTATTACCCTATCATCGTTTGACCCGGTAAGAAGGCAGATTGCCCGTGTCGCGCTGGAGAATCTAATAGCCGACGGTAGGATACAGCCGGCTAGAATAGAAGAGATGGTTGAAAAGGCCAAACAGGAGATAAACAAGATAATAAAGGAGAAAGGCGACCAGACCGTTTATGAATGCGGAGTGTACAACCTAGACCCTAGAATCGTTATAATCTTGGGCCGCCTGCATTTTCGCACCAGTTACGGCCAAAATGTCCTCCAACATTCAATTGAAATGTCCCATATAGCCAGAATGCTGGCCGAAGAACTCGGGGCCGATGTGGTCGTGTCCAAAACCGCTGCCCTTCTGCACGATATCGGCAAGGCCGTTGACCACGAAATTGCCGGAACCCATGTCGAAATAGGCCGCCGCATACTGCAAAAATTCGGGGCGGATGAGAGCATCATAAAGGCAATGCAAGCACATCACGGAGAATACCCGTTTGAGACGGTGGAATCCATAATTGTTCAGATTGCCGACGCGATTTCCGGAAGTCGGCCGGGAGCGAGGCGCGATACCGTTGAAAATTACCTGAAAAGATTAAAAGAGTTGGAGAGTATCGCCTCTGCGTTTCCCGGCGTTGAAAAATCCTACGCTCTTCAAGCTGGTCGGGAGATAAGAGTCTTCGTAACTCCAACCGAAATATCGGACATTGAGGCCAAAAAAATGGCTAGAGATATAGCTTTGAGGATAGAAAGCGAGCTCAAGTACCCGGGAGAAATCAAAGTAACGATAATCAGGGAGACTAGAATCATTGAATTTGCCAGATAGACAGAAGTGTTGTACAGAAATGACATCGCTTGACCTTCTTGAAGCAAAAAATGGCTTATTATATAATCAGCAGGTGCACTGTTAGCTAGTGAACAGCGGGTTTCGCTAGAATTTAGTGGAAAGCGGTCGTAATTATTTATCAAAATAATACAAAATAGACTTTTATGAATAAGTTAGGGATCATTGACGCCGTCCACGAAAAAATCGGCGGAACCAAAGTCCAAGCCGAGCAGGCCGTTGAGACGGTAATTGAAACAATCGTCAGCACCCTGAAGAGAGGAGGCGAGGTTTCGCTTGCAGGCCTAGGCATATTCTCCACAAAGAACAGGGCTGCCAGACAGGCAAGAAACCCAAGGACTGGAGCAACCATCCAAGTTCCGGCCATGAGGGTTCCCAAGTTCCGAGCCGCAAAAGCCCTCAAAGACGCGGTAAAATAACAAGCTATCAGGCGCCTGCCCGTTTGGGTTTTACGAAGTAAAAATTGTTCGGGTTAGCTGTCTGCTTTCAGCAACAAAACTTCCGCCAAAAGCGGAAGTTTTGTTCATATATCTCTTTTATAGTATCGCAACTTGATTTTAAAAAATAATGTATTACGATTAACTGTTGGAATTGATCTTATATACTCGCAGTTAAGAGTTGAGGGCATTTTTTCGTTATCTAATGACTCGGTGCGGCCGTATGGTCGTGATAGCACATAGAAAAGTGACTCACCTCACTCACCCGTTCAGTCAGGAGGCCGTATGAGAGGGATCATGCGCTTCATCCAGGCCATGTCGCTAGCCACCGTCATTGTGGTGGGAGCGGGGTGGTCGCCCGCAGTCACAGCTTCTGCATCCTGCGATCTCGGATGCGGTTGCGGAGGAAGTACTCCTCCTCCGTTCGCGCTGGAGATGTGCGAATTCCACTGCGGTTCAATCGGGGTGCAATGCGTGCTCAGTTTCTGGTGCGCGTTCTGGACTCCGGGCGATCCGTGGAAGCTCGAGTGCGTCAACTGATGTCCCGCGGGCTGGGCCCCCGAAAGGAGGCCCAGCCCGCACCCCACTACCAAAAGAGGAGCTATGAAAAGAAGCTATCTCGAAGGGATCGCCACGGTGGTAATGATGCTCTGCGCGGTCGCAGCGGTTGGATGGCTCTTTAGCCGACCAACATCTGCAGAACCGCAGACCATCAAGTCTGACTGGGAGCAGGAGGTCGTGCAACAGGGAATGTTGGTAGCTGGCAAACTTCCCGCTCCGCTGGTCATTGTGGAATTCGTGGATTTCGAGTGTCCTTTCTGCGGTACATTCGCGGAGCAAGTGGATACTCTGAAGACAGAGTTCCCGGAGGTTGCAGTGGTGATGCACCACTTTCCAGTACCACAGCACAAGTATGCTGCGCCAGCGGCTATTGTCTCTGAATGCGCGGATCGACAAGGACGAGGCGGGGAGATCTATACCGCTCTGTTCGATGCACAAGAAGAGTTTGGCATGAAACCCTGGCATGATTATGCCGTGGTCGCCGGCGTGCCAGATCTCGACACCTTCGACCAGTGCATCTTGTTACCACAGGACTCTTTTCCTCGGATCCGGTATGGGCAAGGACTCGGGGAAAAGAACATGGTTCGAGGGACGCCCGAAGTCTGGGCGAACAAGAAATGGTGGGGTGGGTACACTTCCATGGAAACGCTCCGCCAGCGAATACGGGAAGAGCTCAAATAGAAACGCCTACCCCCCCCACCCTCACACTTTACACGGTAGCGTCACAAGCCCATACTCGAGTAGTCTACAATCTGGAGAGGAACAGGAACTGCCGAGTTTCCTGTTTTTTGCCAGAACTCCCTGCCCGCCTTTGTGTGGACAGGGAGTTTCTTCATTTAATTAAATGCCAAGTCGCAAAGGCCCTAAAGGACGCGGTGAAATAACAAGCCAGCTTTTAGCTGTCTGCTTTCAGCAACAAAACTTCCGCCAAAAGCGGAAGTTTTGTTTTGGTGCGGGATGGGAGATATCTCACGTCTGGAAAACCCACGGTTTTCCCACGCTCGCAAGCTCGCTGCCTTCCTCCACGGGAAACCACAGGTTTCCCGACCCCTTCTTAGAGTTCGATTCTCTCCACCAGAAATGAAAAAGTACCGAGAAACATTCGGTACTTTTTCATTTTGTGCGGGATGGGAGAATCGAACTCCCAACCTCAGTTTGGAAAACTGATATTTTACCACTAAACTAATCCCGCAATTTACTGCAATCTAGGGCTATGGTAGCAAATTTCTCCGGCTTACCGCAACGACGAAGGATTATTTTCTCTGGCGATTTCTAAAACTCCTTCAACATTATCCTCTTTTTTAGCAAAAGCCCTCCGTCTAAACCCGCATTTTGTACAAATATGTTCCACGCTCCATTTACCCTGCTTCAATCTGGCCTCTACCGGCTCCATCATTCCGCCGCAGGGCTCTTCCCTATCTCCGGGGTCAATATCAACATGCTTGCTCCAAAGACAATTTGAGCAATGGTTTGTAAAACCATCGCCCCTGACAAAAAAACCACAGTTTCCACAAGTGAAATTTTCTATTGTCCTTTTAAAACCCATAGCCAAGCAACCTGTCCTATAGTAAGCTAAGCTTTACTATAGAGGGTTATCGCAAATAAAATCCTCCTTTTTTCTTATAAAAACCGTGTCGCATATTCTGAATTTAGCGCGAATCCATAATAAATGCGCGTACTTTGAAAAGTGCAAGGAGAAAACAAGTAAAATCTAGCAGATTTTACTTGTTCGGACAAATAGAAAACCCCTAGCGAAGTTCCGCGAACGGAATTCCACTAGGGGCTGATGCCGGAGCATCACCGAAAAAGCGAGGCGACTCTGCCGAGGAAACCCTGCTGTGCCAGCGGTTTCGGAGGTTTGTTGACCTTCTCTTCCTCACGCTTGTACGCCTGTATGCGCTCCTTCGTCTCGCACGCGAGCGTCTCAATGAGAGGACTTGTTGCGATTCGGCCGGCCTTCACTTCTTCCTCGAGCTCACAACTGTCCACGTCCACGCCCTTCTCGCGAAGGTTCGTGATCATGGCGTTGAGTTCATCGGCGCTCGGCACGGACGCGAGCACTTCATCGCGAAGCGCTTGCAACTTAGCGGAGCCGCCGACTTGCTCGGCGAGTTCGTAGAAATCACTCTTGTCGCCGTCGTGAACATCGCGCTGAGCCATTGTCCAGCACGCGTAAAGCGTACTATAATAAATCCTCTCGATCCGTTCGAGGATCTTCATGCCGCGCCACGACTGAATGAGCTTGTGGGGCATGGCAAGACCCCAAATGATTCCCTTTTGCTCATCGGGGAAGATGAGGCCGATCCCCATCTGTGCGAACTCGCCTTCGCTATCCGCACCGACGAACGGCACGACTTGCCTGCGCCGCCCATCCACAACTTTCTCGGATTGGGCACCGCGTATTGCGATGACTAGGTTCATCGGTATTCCTCCTTTTAATGTGATGTGATCTACCAAGCCACCTTGACTTGATCTAGTTCTATTTTAACATAATTAATTTCTAGCGTCAAGGTCAGCACGAGAAAGCAAAAAACAGAAACTTTTACAAATTTCTGCTTCCAAAAGCTTATGAAATTTCTTTTCCCTTTAATCGTTTGCGGCGTTAGGTTTTATTACTGCCGTGCAAGCGCGGCGAACGAAGCGAGTACATATCTTCTTTTGGAAACTCCCAATGTCAAACTTGGTCGGGATGCCGGGAATTGAACCCGGGCCTTACCCACCCCATGGGTAAATACTACCGTTATACTACATCCCGGTAAATTTTTCTGACCTAAAAAACAACCCTGTCGGGATGCCGGGAATTGAACCCGGATCTCACGAACCCGAATCGTGTATACTGCCGTTGTACTACATCCCGTTTTTAATTCTTTTCTGCTGATTCCCCTATTGAAACAACCAACTTTCGGAGCGCCGAGAATCGGACTCGGACCTCACGCTCCTTCACCCGCCTAAATTTCCCTCCTATCGGAGCGCCGAGAATCGGACTCGGACCTCACGCTCCCAAAGCGTGTATACTACCACTATACTACGCTCCGTTATGAAATTTTGGCGGGCAAGAAACATGTATACTACCACTATACTACGCTCCGATATCAACTCGTGTTAAATACCGTAATTAACTAGAAAATACTAGCACAATTTTGCTTCCTGCTCCAAAGACGCCCGGGTTTTAGAGGTTTATGTTTTCTATAAGATTTACTTTTGCCCGTTTTTTATCGGTGTCAAAAAAGACAACTAGGGCGTCAATTTGCCAATCGTCACTCTCTCTTCCCTTCTCAAGAAGAAAGATTTCTATGGTTCTCAATAGTCTGGCAATTTTCGCGGGATGAATTTTGTCTTCTGGTCTAAAATTGTCCTTTTGTTCGTTTATATAATTAGCGCTTTTAACCTCAACAAAGTGCAACTTGTCGCCTTTTTCAGCTATAAGGTCAATCTCACCCCACTTTTTCAAATAGTTCTTCTCTATCACTCTATACCCTCTTTTCACAAGAAACATTTCAGCAATTCTTTCTCCAAAATCACCAATTTTCCTTTTTTCCGTTCTAGCCATTATGTATATGTTTCATGAGTAACCTACACTTCTCACTATATAAATCTTACTTCTTTAGGACCTATTTAACACCAAAATAGATGGATTCTGCCAAAAAAGACCCAAAACCAGTGTTTATGTTTCACGTGAAACATAAATAGCTAATAATATAGACATTAAGGACATAAATCTTTGTCCTTTATACACATTCTCCACATAGTTATCCACATAATTATTAACTTTTTGTGAAAATATTGTGAAGTATCTCTTATTCTTAAACATTTTTTACAAAAGAGATATTTGTTGTATTGGCTATAAAAGACTACTGAAGGACATCTAAAAGAAAAACCTAACTGTGCGGGTACCGGGAATCGAACCCGAATCTCTGCCTTGGCAAGGCAACGTTCTGCCATTAAACCATACCCGCTACTGTTCAATTATCAAATTCATCTCTTAAAAGATTAAGCCATATTAGCATTTTCTCTTTTAAGTATCTACTGGAAACTACAACATTACAGATACCATGGTGCAATATTTTAGCAGGTTTTCTGCCCTTAATTACCATTGTTTTGGTAAAATTCCCAATAGGTAAGCCAATTTTCTGCAACCAGTATTGCTTACATTCATATTCATCTAAATCAGGGTACAATAAGAGCCCGCAACGGATTTTCTCCTCTTTAATACTGCAAACACGCTTAAGGAAATGGATAAAGGACTTTATCATAATCGGATCAGTATTAGATAGTTTCAAGTTGCCTTTTGACGTTTTATCACCTTCTCCCCAATAAGAGACAATACCCGCAATAAAGAGAGGCGAGTGTTTTAGATAAAGAAACTCTTTTGCGGCTTTAGTTCTGGCTTCTTGATACAGTAATTTCAGCTTTTCTTTTCTTTTGACATTCAAAAAATCAATCCTCTGACGGCTCTTTTCTTTGTTAATATTTACAAGCTCCTTTTTTACCTCTGACGACCAACTTTCCCCCCTTAACCAGCCTGACAAGGTACTCCTGGGAACGCCGAGAACTGATTCTATCTCCCGATAGCTTTTTCTTTCTTTTCTTAATTCAATTACCTGCTCTTTTTCTTTACGCATCATTGATTATTGTATCACATAATAACTTATCCAGTGGTTCATACAGCAACACCGTTATTTCTACCCTTAAATTTGAGGTTTTTAGAAAAAAGGTAGTATAATATCCCCGTTGCGCCCGTGGTGAAACGGATATCATGATTGCCTTCGAAGCAATTGTTCCGGGTTCGAATCCTGGCGGGCGCGCCATGAACCATCTGGTTCATGGCTGTCATGTACCGACTGGTACATGACGCCATAAAAGATGTACTACGTCTATATTATTAGATCTTTCAAGGATAAAAATTTATACATTGGATACTCAGCCAATCTAAAGAAGAGATTGCAAGAGCACCAAAAGAGTTAGGTCAACTAAACCAAGAAAGCCATTCGAGGTTATATTTTATGAGGCCTATAGAAGTAAAATAGACGCTAAAAGACGAGAGAGGTATTTAAAGACCAACAAGGGAAAAACTACCGTAAAAACAATGCTTAAACACTCTCTTTATTAAATCCTTATGACCTATAAATACTCCATCCCAAAAGAGGTTTCACAAGTAACAAATTCCTTGAAAAATAAGGGGTTTGAGGCCTTTTTGGTTGGCGGCTGTGTAAGAGACCTCATTTTAAACAAAAAACCGAAAGACTGGGATGTGACAACAAATGCCAAACCGGAGCAAATAATGGAAATTTTCCCCGAAACATTCTACGAAAACGACTACGGAACTGTGGGGGTCGTAAACGAAGAAACAGAGGACGGAACATTAAAGATAGTTGAGGTCACGCCGTTCAGACTAGAGGGCGGTTATTCTGACAAACGAAGGCCTGATTCGGTATCATTTGAGGCCACCTTGGAGGACGACCTGGAGAGGAGGGATTTCACCATAAACGCCATAGCGCTTGATGTGGAAAAAGAATACGTTGTTGACCCGTTTAAAGGACAGGAAGACCTTGGAAGCAACCTAATAAAGGCCGTAGGTAACCCGATTGACCGCTTCAACGAAGACGGCTTGCGGATATTAAGGGCAGTAAGGTTGAGTGCCGAATTAGGATTTTCAATTGACCTGGAGACTGAAAAGGCAATACTGGAAACTTCCTATTTACTTAAAGAAATGGCAACCGAGAGAATAAGAGACGAATTCATAAGAATGATTGAGTCAAATGAGCCCATGCTTGGTATTATTATGGCTAAAAAGCTGGGCATTTTAAGATACATTGTGCCAGAACTTGAGGAGACTGTTGACGTTGAGCAGAATAAAGCCCATTCCTATGACGTTTGGACCCACAGTCTCAAATCTCTACAACATGCGGCTGATAGGGGCTGGCCTTTAAAAATAAGATTGGCGGCCTTACTTCATGATATTTCAAAACCTGAAAGCCGTCGCCGGTCAAAAGACAAGGAAAAATGGACATTTTACGGCCATGAGGTAACCGGAGCTAGAAGGGCCCTGACAATTATGAGGCGGCTGAAGTTTGCAAATGATATAACCGAAGAAGTGGTCAAACTGGTCCGCTGGCACATGTTCTTCTCCGACACGGAGAAAATAACCCTCTCTGCCGTTCGCAGACTTATAGCTAGCGTTGGCAAGGACAGTGTCTGGGACCTTGTAAAGGTCAGAATGTGCGATAGGATCGGCACTGGCAGGCCAAAGGAGAGCCCCTACAGACTAAGAAAGTATCAATCAATGATAGAAGAGGTATTAAGAGACCCTGTAAACGTCGGCATGCTTGAAATTGACGGAAAAGATATTATGGACGCAGCAAACATTGAGCCAGGGCCTAAAATTGGCTTTATTCTCCACGCTCTTTTGGACGAGGTGTTGGATGATCCAACTATCAATAAAAAGGATATTCTTACAAAAAAGGCCTTGGATATGGTTAAAATGGACCTAAAAGAATTAAAAAAACTTGGAGAAAGGGGCAAAAATAAGAAAGAGGAGGAAGAAACAAGGAAGATTGAAGATATTAGGCACAAATATAAAGTACAATAGGTGTTACACGTGTAACTTTTTGTAAACGAAAAGCCGCTCGAAGCGGTTGCGGCGCCTGCTGAGCGGCTTGGAGAGCCGAAGCCCAGATAAGCCTTCACGGGAGAGACATACCCGAAGAGCACAAAAATGTAGGAGAGTGTCGATATGTGTATTTCCCAATCAAGCCTTTCCAGACTTGGCATCTCAGAGTCTAGACTCCCTGAGAAATGTACAATGCTCTGGTTTTTGTCCTTTAAACGTCCACCGAGCGTCCAGTGAGAGTATAAAGGACATCTAAAAGACATGCAATAGTCGCCTGTGGATAACTTATAATCATAGGTGTCCTTTACAGGCCAATAGTTAACTCTATCGGACAGTGGTCAGAGCCAAAAACCAGATCATGGACCCTCACAGATTCCACTTTAGGAATAAGAGCGTTGGAAACAAAGAAATAATCTATCCTCCAGCCGACATTCCTGTCACGAGAAAAAGTCTTCATATCCCAATAAGTGTAAACCTGTGCTTTGTCAGGATAAAAGTGCCTGAAAACATCAACATACCCCTTTGATACAACCTTATCTAGCCACGCCCTCTCTTCAGGCAGAAAGCCTGTGTTTTTTTCGTTTTCCTTCGGTCTAGCCAAGTCTATTGCTTTATGGGCTGTATTTACATCTCCGCAAAATATTATTTCTTTGCCTTTTTTCCTGTAAGACTCAATCAAATCAAGAAATTCTTCATAAAAATCAAGCTTATACTTCAACCTTTCCGGCCCCCCTCCGCCGTTGGGGAAATATACATTGCAAAGTAAGATACTGCCTAAATCGGCGGAAATAATCCGGCCCTCTTTGCTAAAATCCTCATTCTTGAGCCCCGACCACACTTCCTTAGGCTTAACTTTAAAGTATGAAGCCACGCCGCTATACCCCTTTCTAACTTTTGAAGAATCAAAATAAGCGAAAAAACCTGGTGGATTTCTGACTTCATCAGGCAGTTGGTCTGGACTTGATTTTGTCTCCTGAATACAGAATATATCCGGGTTCATTTCAAAAATAGACTCCCAGTAACCCTTTTTGTGGAGGGCTCGTAAACCGTTAACATTCCAAGAAATTATGCGCATAAAGAAATTATATCAGTAACCAGTAAATTGCGACCAGTTATTTGTGACATTTAGTTAAGAAAAACGCGCCAGAGGTCCGAAGACATGGCGCGTTGACTTGGCGGGAGGGGTGCCAGGCGGGTTAAGCGGCGAGGTAGTCGAGTAGCTTGCCCCAGTTCTTGGACATGGGCTTCTCGTCCTGATTGAGGAAACACCAACCGTTGCAGAGAACCACCCTAGCATCCTCGACCATGAAGACATCTGGGCTGCATGCATCTTCGGGGTTGAAAGCGTCGAAGCAGGCGGAAGCTGGATGTTCGTGGTGGTTGCTGTCGGTGAAGACAGCCACGTACCTCGCGCCATTCTTCGCGGCGAGAAGCGCGAGGAAGATGCCAACTGGCATTTCCTGACACACGAACCCCTGACCCATGAACCGTTTTTGCGCAGCATTGCCTAGCTTCTGGCGGCTTGCCGGCATGAGGAGATCCACGAGTACTGCTTCGAACCCGTGACCCTTTCCCACCAACTTCTGACCTTCGTCATAGGAACCAACGATCGTGAGATCGTGGCCACCGAGAGTCTGGCGGGCGGATTGCTGATGCACAGGGCTGTCGTCGATTACCAGAATACGCATGGAGTCCTCCGTCGTTTAGGATTTTGGTATTTGGTTTCGTTCGGGTAGAGAATAATCAGATTTTCAAATTCCTCTCTACCCGAACGAAAACTTTAAAAGAGCTAGCTGTTTCGCCCTTCAGTAAAAATTCAGGGCTCTTCAGGCAGAGCACCCACTCTGCGACAGCACCGGGATGACGCTCCGGAAGACGGAAGGACTTTCACCTTCATGCACCGCGGTCTCGCCCTAACTTATATCCGGCTATTACCCCGGAACTTCGCTAGGATTCCCGCTCAGGTTCGCGCTTAACCTCCTCCTTGGAGATGAGCCCGATATTGACTCGATGACATTTTGTGTCAATGTGTGTACAGCAGGGTTCAGCAGTCAGTCGAATCTTATCGAGCGAAACGCCAGGGAAGAGCTCAAGTGCCCTCTGCAGTATTTCACTGACAGTAGGACCGAGAAGCCACTCCCCAAGGTCACCGTTATACTGCCAAGGGTAGATTACGTGACCGTTCGGGCTACCCAATTTTTCTGCTGGCATAGTAACCTCCTCTGAATGTTCGCTTCGGGACCATCCCTTAGCTTTCTGACATAAAGTATATCATATATAAAACAACTTTGTCAAGCATTTGATTCACTTTTACATATAATGTATATTAAAAATATACAATTAAGCACAAAAATCTTTATTCTATGGCTATAAATCAAGAAACAGAAATAGAGAAAAGTCTATACACTTTGCTTAAGGAATTTGGGCTTCTTGAATCTGAAATAAATCTTTATCTCATTTCTATTAAACTTGGACCAGCGACTATTGCCTCTATAGCCAAAAATCTTGGCATCCCCAGACCAAATGTATATAAGGCTATTTTGGGTCTGGAAAAGCATGGCCTAGCTAAATTTTCAGAGAAAAAACGCTATGCTAGAACATTTGTAGTTGAGCCCCCCACTGTTGTGCTTGAACTTCTGCGTAAGAAACGCGGAATAATGGATGACTTGGATCGAATGCTTGTTGGAGCAATGCCAAATCTCCTTGCTAATTACCATCAGGGCGAAACACCAACAAAAATAAAAGTACTCCAAGGCAAAGAACAATATGTAAATGCTTTTTTTTCAATTCTTGACGAAGAAGGGGAGGAGACCCAGTTTTTTGGTTCAGCAAAGGATTTTGTAAAATTTATATCATGGGATGAAGAATATAGATGGATGGCTAAGCGCGAGAGCCGAGGGATTTTCGTTAAGTCGCTTCTTCTCCCAAGCGAAGAGGCAGAGTTTCTCCATAAAACAGATATTGAACACTTGAGGGAAATTAGAATTCTTCAGGGAATGTCGCCGTTTGTTACCGCATTCCAGCTTTATGCAAATAAGTCATTAATTTGGCAACCAGCTGCACCAATCGCCGTGCTAATTGAAGATGAATACATCGTCACAATGTTAAGAAGTATATTTGAAAAACTCTGGGAGGCAGCTAAATTAAACGTTTAACATTCCAAGAAATAATTTTCATCCCGTTAGAAACAGGTCGCGGTCAGCCGCACCCTGCTAAAAATTAAACCTGTAAAAATTTTATCCTTATACAACACATTTATTATACAGCTCCTATTGAAACCGTGACCGCGGTTTCTAACGGGATTCATCCTCCTAAATTTTTTGGCTGTGAAAGTAATTGGCAAGTATCTTTTTGACATGTCTCTTTCCCCAGCCAGATTTATAAAATTGTTCTCTCACAAACGCATCGTTTTTATTCAAAAACACTTCGTAATATACCAGTTTGAATGGACTTCTTTTGTTTGTTGATAATACCTTTCCGGAATTATGCAGTTTGAATCTATTTTTAGATTATTCGTACAGCTAATGTACAAATCATTATCACTTTTGCTTTCTAAAATGTATACGTATTGCATAATTCTGCAGCCAAAAATTTTGAGAGGATGAATTCTATCTTTTATTATGAAACTTTTTATGTATTTCCCTCAAATGCTTGTCCGTAACGTGGGTATAAATCTGGGTCGTACCAATGTTTGCGTGCCCCAAAAGGGCCTGCACAGAGCGCAAATCGGCGCCATTCTGGAGCAAGTCAGTGGCAAAACTGTGCCTGATAATATGGGGGGTAACTTTCTTTGAAATTCCCGCCTTAATAGAATAGTGTTTCACAATCCGCTCAATAGACCGCGAAGTCAGGCGCTTCTCACCGGAGTTTTTGTTTTTGCCTATATTTATAAATAGGGCCTCCTCCATATCCTTGCGTTTCGTAAGATATTTCTGCAGGGCGGATTTCGCCTCTTGAGACAGGAATACGACTCTGACTTTTTCGCCCTTTCCTCTTACCGACAATTCATCGGATGATAAGTTTATATCCTTGGGCAGGGAACACAGTTCCGAAACACGCAGTCCTGTAGAAAACAAGAGTTCAAGAATGGCTCTATCCCTCAAGCTTTTCAAATCATCGCCGTCTGGAGCGCTTATTAGACGGTCAAGTTCTTGCTTGGATATTAGGTCAATAGTTCTCTCCGGAATTTTGGCCAACTCTATTCTCTCCGGCGAAAGAGAGGTTATGCCTCTTTTCATCAAATATTTCAAAAAAACTCTAAGAGCAATAAGGTAATAATTTTGGGTCTTTCTTTTTAGCGTTTCCTTGCGTCCTTCTTGGGTAAATCCTGACTCGCGGCGATTGAGCCACAGTCTATACTCTCTTATGAGAGAATCTGTGATATCTCGCGGTTTTTGCGCCTTCGCAAAACCCAAAAACGTGTCTAGATAGTGTTCATAGTTGGCGATCGTCTTGAGACTTCTGCCTTTTTCTATCTCTAGGTGTTCAAGAAATTCTCTTAATAGCTTGTTTAGTTCCATTTTTCGTATTTTTCGCGGTTGCGCCGCGCCCCTTAAGGGTAGTGTCGCAAAACATTATACACTTTTATGAAGTTTGAAAGAAAGCGCGAAAATACGGATTTGACTTGCAAATGGGTAATAATTGTGCTATCATTAACTTAATGCTTACAAAAACAAAGAAACAGCGAATAATAAAGGGTGTTAAGAAGCATGAGACGGACACCGGGTCTGCCGAGGTTCAGATCGGGCTTCTCACCAGAAGGATTGAGGAATTGACTTCTCATCTTAAAAAACATAAGAAGGACAATCATTCACGCAGAGGTCTTTTGGCAATGGTTTCTGACAGGCAAAAGCAAATGAATTACCTGCAAAAGAGAAGCCCCAAGAGATTCAACTCTCTGATGAAGAAACTTAGTTTGAAGAAGAGGGCTTAGGTTATTAACTTACAACAAACAACTCACAACCTGTGGCAGGGTTGATAAATTTTTTAAAACTCTATTTGGCCGCAAGTTGCAGGTAGCTGGTTGTTAGTTTTTTTATAAAACATGGCAATAATAAAACACAAGGAACAAAGAGTGGGCATTTTTATTGATACGCAAAATCTCTATCACAGCGCGAAAAATTTATACAAATCCAAAGTCAACTTCGCCCAAGTGGTCAAAGACGCTTTGGCGGGAAGAACTCTAGTCAGGGTAATCGCTTACGTTATAAACACTGAAACTGGCGAGGAAAAGGGATTTTTTGAAGCTCTGGAAAAAGCCGGCATAGAAACAAAAACGAAACAGCTTCAGGTTTTCGCCGGCGGCGCAAAAAAGGGGGACTGGGACGTTGGTATAGCGGTTGACGCCATAAAAATGGCGCCCAAACTTGACACTGTGGTCTTGGTTTCCGGCGACGGTGATTACGTGCCCTTGCTTGAATTTTTGAAACACCACTTTGGCTGTCAGGTAGAAGTCGTGGCATTCGGCAAGTCCTCTTCCGGACGGCTTATTGAGATGTCCGACGATTTCATAGACCTAGACGATTTTCCCAAAAAATATTTGCTGGCAGGAAGAAGGCAAAATAGGAAGTAAAAATACCCGTCTTACCTGATTTTGGTTGGTGAGATGCCAAACTCCCGTGATAGAATGTTGTTATTGACGTATGGACAAAGACAAGCAACCGCCATCACTGCAGGATGAAAAAATCAGGGAGGTGACCGCAAAAATCAAAAACGAGTACAAGCCTGACCCGGCTAGGCAGGAGATTTTTGACCGCATAAATAATTCTCCCGGATCTGCCGACACAGCGACCGCAGAAAATCCGCTCATTCAAACGCCAAAGGATACAAGCCCAAGCGTTAAAATAAAAAATCTCCGAACCTACCAGGGAGATGTGGCGGAAATAGTGAAGCAGAAAAACGCTTCTGTCCTCTCTATCGCTATGGCTGAAAGGCAAAAACAGCAGAGAGTGGAAGCCGCTGAAAAAACCACAGAACCAAAAGAAACAAAAGTAAAAAAAGAAAAAGAAAAGACAGCCGGCGGAAAAAACGTGCTGACCATTATCACCAGTCTCATTTTGATAATTGTCGGTGTCGGCTTGATCGCCGGTTTATTTATAATTCAAAACAAAAAACCCGCTAGTTCAGTCAACCCTTTTGAAGAAACGCCCATAATAGGCTGGAGCAAGGTTTCATCGCACGACATATCCGGCCTGAAGAAAAAAGACTTGGAGGAAATAGTGAACTCAAGCCGCGACAGCGAAGAAATCGCGCAGAACGGAGTCCTCTACATCAGACTGACAGAAACTGTAGGAGAGATTGAAAGGGCAATTACTGTCCAGGATTTTTTGCCGATTCTTCAGACGAAAATACCGGGCGCTCTTCTCAGGTCATTCGGGGGGAACTTCATGTTGGGCATAATAAACCTAAGCCAGAATTATTCGTTCCTGCTTATTGAGATATCATCTTTTGACAACGCCTTCGCCGGAATGCTCAACTGGGAAAAAACGCTCTATCAGGATCTGGGCGGTTTGCTTTCAAAACAAAGATTGACAGCCATTCCAGGAACACCCGCCGGAAGTTCTTCAACGACTCCGGCCATAACAACCGCAACTGGCGCAAATATCAT
Source organism: Candidatus Zambryskibacteria bacterium RIFCSPHIGHO2_01_FULL_43_25 (assembly GCA_001823695.1). Lineage (GTDB taxonomy): Bacteria > Patescibacteriota > Minisyncoccia > Phycocordibacterales > Zambryskibacteraceae > MHVD01. Next base: position 24,376 of record MHVD01000019.1, read on the forward strand.
ATCAAGTCCATCTGACAAATTTGAAGACCTGACAATAAGAAACAAGGACACCCGCGTTTTGAGAAATATCGGCGGAGAGATACTAGTGCTCTACTCATTCTTGGATAAAAATACCCTGCTCATAACGAACAATGAAAATGTGCTAAGGGATATGGTCAACAGGGTAATATCCGGAAGGTTAGTCCGCTAAAATCGCAAAAAGGGGTAGCGGAGGAACTCACTTGCCTCGCGACAAAATACCCTTTATTATTGGTCTGTGACTGGACAAGAGCTAAAGTATTTCAAAGAAAGACTGGAAACTGAGCTCTCCTTGCTTGAGAAGGAGCTTGGCACTGTTGGACGAATAAACCCCGAAAATCCGAAGGATTGGGAAGCTGTTCCGGCTGTAATGGATACGATGCCAGCCGATGAGAATGAGGTCGCCGACACCATTGAAGAATACGAGAGCAACACAGCAATTCTGAAACAGCTTGAAACCAGATACAACGAGGTGAAGCGAGCGCTAGCCAAGATAGATAACGGAAAATACGGAATTTGTGAAATAAGCGAAAAGATGATAGAGAGGGACAGATTGGAAGCCAACCCGGCCGCAAGAACCTGCAAAGAGCATATCAGCCAAGAAAAAGATTTGGTCTAATCCCGTTAGAAATAGAAAATGCTGAACGAAAATATGGCCAGAATTTTACAAGATAAACCGAGTAATTTCTAACGGAATGGGCTTCGCCAAGGTCCATAGCGTACAGAATGTTCTGCTCAAAGCCCAAATAATTGATATTGAGACCGATGTAACCCGCGGTCTTCATTCTTTTTCTATTGTCGGCTTGCCGGACAAGGCGGTTGAAGAGTCGCGGGACAGAGTCTCGGCGGCAATAAAAAATACCGGCCTCTCGGGACCCAAACAGCAGAACAAGAAAATCATCGTCTCTCTTGCGCCCGCCGATTTGAAAAAAGAGGGTCCGCTTTTTGATGTCGGCATAGCCCTCTCTTACTTGCTTGCGACAGAGGAAGTGGTTTTTGACCCGAAAGACAAAATTTTCATAGGCGAACTGTCGCTTGATGGAATGCTTCGGCCGGTTGCCGGAATACTGCCATTGGCAAAAGAGGTGAGAGACAAAGGTTTTAAAGAAATCTACCTGCCAAACGAAAATGTCAAAGAAGCGGCGCTTATTGAAGGCATAAAAATTTTTGGCGCATCGTCGCTTAAGGAAATAATTGACCACTTGGATGCGGAAAGTAAATTTTCTCTAA
>MHVD01000020.1 GCA_001823695.1 Candidatus Zambryskibacteria bacterium RIFCSPHIGHO2_01_FULL_43_25
TAATCTTTACTGTTTTCCATATTTAATTACCCTCAACTGAAAAAAGTTTAGTCAAAACAAGTTCTATCGGCAGTTCGGGGATATAAGCATGAGGGATTTGGTCGTAGGCGACTAGAAGCTCACTTAAAGTTTTCGCGTTTATTCCCCCGCCCTTCTCGCCCGAAAGTTCGGCAAACAATTTCTTGTCTTCTTCGGTGATATCACTCTCAAGAGCGGGTTTCATTTCAGGCGCAACACGCAGAAGCAAAACTGCGCGCATCTTCTGCAAGAGAAGCTTCAGAAATACTCTCATATCTACATTTTCTTTAGACACCGCGTGGAGTGTTTTGATTGCGCTAGCCAGATTTTTGTTTGAAATTGCGGAGAGGCACTCATTTATCAAAGTATTCTTGGGCGCGCCGGTAACTTCTTCCACTTCAGACGGGTCAATTTTTTTGTCTTTCTCGCTTGCGCCGGCAGGTGAAAATGAAAGTACTTTTTGCAAAATTCCCTGCGCATCGCGGAAAGACCCTTCGGCCAGAAGCGCAATGAGCTCGGTGGACGCAGGCGCCAGAGTAAAACCCTCTTTTTTGGCGACATTGGCAACCATTTCTTTCAGCATTGCTGTGTTGGGCTTCTTGAATTGAAAAATTTGGCACCGCGACAGTACTGTCTCGGGCACTTTCTCCATTTCCGTTGTTGCCATTATGAAAATAACGTGGGAGGGCGGCTCTTCTAGAGTTTTAAGAAAAGCGTTCCACGCTTCCTTGGTGAGCATGTGGACTTCGTCAACAATGTAAACTTTGTAGAGCGAGCGGAAAGGCAGGGTATTCACCGATTCGCGAATTTCGCGGATGTCGTCTATTCCACGGTTTGAAGCGGCGTCTATTTCGTAAACATCTTCCATTTCGCACTTAAGCTCATGGGCTACAATGCGAGCAACGGAGGTCTTCCCTGTGCCCCGAGAGCCGGCAAAAAGGTATGCATGAGAAATGTTGTCCTGTTTGAGCGCGCCTTCAAGCACTTTTACAATATGGTCTTGACCTATTACATCATTGAAAGTTTGGGGCCTGTATTTGCGGTAGAGAGCGGTGTTCTTTTTCATAAGGGACATTATACCTTATGAAAAAGGAATTTCTAATTGACCTAATTGTTCTAATTTCTAATAAATGACTAATTAAATAGGAAAAAAGTAAAAAGAAGAGGGGCGGGGTCAGATTGTACTGACACCCGCCCCGTTGCTCCTCGTGGGAGTGCCTCGCGCAATGCGAGACTTCTGCGCGCCGTGATGCGGCGCACACATGCGTTAGGTCCATGATCCCCATCATCACGAACGGGGACCGGAAACCTGAACTTTTTTTAAGTGGTAATGCGCCTGCGTGCCGAGGTTGGACGGCCTCGACCACCGTTTCGGCCGTTTGGGAGTTTTTGTTGGGCTCACGTTAGTGTCGCCCCTTTTTCTCCTGCCCAGTCCGGCCGGTGCCAGTTGGCCCGAAGCTTGCGCTCCGGAGTTGTCGACCCCGGACAAAACCAGTTGACCGACGCTACAGAAAATCCCTGTTGCGCCAGGCCTGTGTGGCCTGCATAGCCGCTCCTTTCGGCTTTCACTTGTTGTCCGTGTCCGCCGGAGTTCGCCTCCGTCCGTTGACGGGTGACGAATTGTTCCGGTCGTTTCGCCAGCGCTGACATTGGGGCCTGGCCCGTCCATTGACGGACTACCCCACCTCCTCGCCAGCGCTGGCCGCGCTCGTGTTCAGCAGCAGGGCGGGTCGCCGACGTTGCCCTGGTCCTCGTACATCCCGTGACGAACGAAAAGCGATTTGGTCTGCAGTCCCGAGGACTGCAGGGTTCTTCGGAAAGCACGCATCGCTTTCTCTCCTTGTGACGGTACAAGGTCGGGAAGGCCCTATTGCCATCCAAACCATCTACTCTCTATCCTATCATATTAAAAATTATTTGTCAACAAGAAAATTATCCACAGGTGTTTCGTCAGATGAAATGGCTTATTTTAGCCATATTTTGACTTTATATAAAAACAGTTGAGGCGGGCGACTCTTAGATCGCCCGCCCCTTGTGGTTAGCCGCTGAAGCGCGCTGTGGGTAGACCACGACGCGGACAGTGTGCGGCGTACCAGCAGCACTGCTGGTCAAGTCCGTCAGCTGACGGGCTTGCTTTGGAATTTAGATGCCGGTACGAACACCGCCGCCGTCCTGGATGCCGCGGGAGCGTCCGTGGCGTCCGCGCCGACGCGAACCACCCGTCTTCGACTTGGCCGAGAACTTCCGCGAAAACTGCGGCGGGGTTCTGGTCATGGCACCTCCCAGCAGGAGAACATGCGGGAACATTCCCGTAATTCCTATTTTATCAAAAGTATGGCCTATTGCAACCCCCTTGTGGATAATTCGGCCTCTAATATTTCTACTGACTCTTCGGCAGTTTTCGTTTCCATTAGTTTGTGACGTAAATTTTGGTCGGATATATTCAACCCAACCAAATATGTTTTAAAATGTTTCTTCATTACAGCAAATGATTTATATCCCCCCGCCTTCGCCGAAGGCTTCGGCGGACAAGCAAGCAATTCATCAAAAAGTTTTATATGCTCTATCAATATTTCAATTTTTCTCTTCGTCCATAATTCCTGATTCTTGATTCCTGATTCTTCTTTTTGCGGGGCAAAAAGAAATGGATTGCCAAATATCGCCCGCCCGAGCATTATGCCGTCTGCGCCGGTCTCATCCGCAATTTTCCGAGCATGTGCCAAATCCTCAACGTCTCCATTTCCCAAAATCAAAGTTTTACTTACAAGTTCATCTCTTATTTCCACTGCTCTCTTTATCCTGTCCCAATGAGCAGGCACCTTTGACATCTCTTTCCTCGTGCGAGCATGGATTATCAAAGCGTCTGGTTTCGTTTCAAGCAAAGCAGGCAACCAAGTCTCCAGCTCATCTTTGTTGTAGCCAAGACGAGTTTTTACAGAAACTGGAATACCACTTCCGGCCGATTCCACTCCCCTTTTTGTGGCAAGAATTAACTCTTGAGCAAGCTCCGGAGTCTTTATGAGCGCGGCTCCAGCGCCCTGCTTCTCAACACTTCTGTCCGGACAGCCCATATTTATGTCCACTCCGTCAAAACCGAGTTTTACCGCGAGCGCGGCGGCTTTCTCCATCATTTCAGGTTTTGAAGTGAAAAACTGCGCGACAATAGGACGCTCTTCCTCAGAATATACTAAATCAAGCAGGAGTTTTTTCTTTCCCTTTTCGGGCGCTAAGACAAGACCGTCAGCAGAAACAAACTCCGTCCACATAACATCTGGCTTTCCATATTTCGCAATGATACGGCGAAAAGCGGCATCGGTGACATCGGCAAGCGGAGCCAAAGCGAGAATTGGTTTTTGCAGTGTTTGCCAGAAATTTTTCATCAGAATGAGCTTAACATTTTTTGACAAAAATGAGCAAGTTGTGCTATAATTACAGTAGACCAAACGTTCACCGTCTCGGAGGCAACAATGAGACTTAGGGGAAAGAAACTCGGCCAGTTTGATGCCATTCCTGTCCTGATCTTCGTGTTGGTGGTCATCGTCGGCATCGTCTTCGTTTCCTTGAAGGAAGGTCTGGCGTGGGCGGGAGTTTTGGCAATACCAACTGTCGTATTTGTACTGGTAGTCCTGTATGACGACAGGGTACAGGCCGAAAGTGAAAGTGCCGCCGAAGGAGGTAGACCGTGCAACCAAGGACAAGACCGAGGGCGTGTGAGTGCGCCTATCGGCGATTTGGAGAGGACCCGGCGCGACTGAAAGGTCGCGCCGTTTTTTCATATCTTTTTCAAATCTTCCGGGGAAAATTCAATTCTTCCTCCGGGCTTCAATTCACCGGAAATAAGTTTTTGAGCAATCGCCTGCTCCACAGTTTCCTGAATCGCCCGGTTCAAAGGCCGAGCGCCGAATTGCGGATCCTTGCCCCTTTCGGCGATAAAAGAAACAAGGGGGTCGTTTATAATCAAATCTATACCTTTCTGCTTCAGCCGCCAAACGAGTTTTTTCAATTGCAATTTTGCCACTTCTTTGAGCTTCTGGTCGTCCAGCGGATGAAAAACTATTATGCCGTCAAATCTATTCAGCAGTTCCGGTTTGAATATGTTTCTTTTTATTAATTCTTCAATTATTTGGGACTCATTTTGAGCAGGGTCCTTTCCTGTCTTCACAAGATTAAAAATCAAATCACTTCCAGCATTTGAAGTAGCGACAATAACGACGTTTCGGGCACTTACTAGTTCGCCACGCACATCGGAGAAAATACCTTCATCAAGAATCTGCAAGAATAAATCCAAAACTTCCGGACTAGTTTTTTCAAATTCATCCAAGAGAAGAACTCCGAACTGGTGTTCCCGAAGTATCCCCGATAAAGCGCCGGGGCTGCCTCCTCTGTTGTCGCCGATTAGTCTTGAGAGCGAATCTTCAGTCCTGTATTCGGACATATCAAGCCGCAAGACTCTTCCGTCCTGTCCGAAAAAGACTTCGGCCAGCGCTTTGGCTGTTTCGGTCTTTCCTACTCCGGTGGGACCCAAAAAGAGAAATGAGCCAAGTGGCCGGTTCTCATTGCCTATGCCGGATCTGGCGCGACGGACCGCATCACTTATCGCTTTTACCGCCTCGTTTTGACCAATGATGCGCGTATGTAGCAGACTCTCGAGATTTAGAAGCTTTTCCTTTTCTTCCGCCCGCACAATTCCAGTCGGTACTCCGCTTTTTGATTCTGCCGCTTCAAGAACGTCTTCTTTCAAGACAATATTTCTGCCGTCCGATTGAGCTATAAGCGAGGCCTCTATGAGCAGATCTTCCGCCGTATCGGTAAGAGGATCACCGATGAAATATTTTTTGGCTGAAGAGATCGCCGATGAAACAGCCGGGTAAGAAACAACGATGCCATTATTCTCAAGTTCCTTAACATTGCGCTCAAGCAAGGACATTACGGTATCCTCATCCGCCGGATGGACTCTAATAGTTTCAAAATGCTGACGCAAATCGGCAAGCGGCTCAATATATTGCTCATAATCTCTAGTTTCACTGACGGCGACCACATGGAGGTCTGATGATGCAAGATATGGCGAGAGTGTTGAGGCAATGTCGGAGCCGATGGATTCGGCGAAGCGAAGTAGAGCCGGAAGGTTGGGAATTATGAAAATAATATTTCCGGCTCGCGCCACCTGACCGAGCAATGCGCTGAACTCGCCGTCAAACTCCTGACCATCCTTCACTGAAGCGGAAAAAACACTTAAGTCAAAAACGACAAATTTCTTGGCGGAAAGACTTCTGCTATCGCCGCGCTTGATTTGCCGAGCCAATTCTTCCAAAACTTCCATTTTCCCCACACCTTCACTGCCGACCAGTATTGCATTTGATTCGCGGTTCCTTAGAAGCGAGAGCTCAAGCAGTCTTGCTTCTTCGGCGTGAAAACCCGGGGTGGAGTATTCCGGTATGACAAGCGGCCTGCCGAACCTAGAGAGAAGATATGCTTCTCCATAAGACCACTCTTGCCCGATCCCACGGACAGACAAAAGCCGCTCTCGACTCCACCAGATTTTTCTTTCTATATTTTCTCTTACAAGCAAAGCGGTCCAGACAGACGCGCCGATAAATTCCCCTTCGGTGATGTGATGAGAAAGAACAAAATTCCTAAACTCGCCATCGGATTGGAAAATGCCCTGAATGAAACCCTTGAATACCGAGCGGCCGGAAGATATTTCAAAGTTATTTTCGCTGATTTTGAATTTCCTGCTCAACAAAAAGTCTTCAACGGAATTTCTATCAATACCGCATCTTCTGACAATCTCCTTGCCCAGTTTTGAATTCAGGAAACCGCCAGTAACGTCGTTTGGAGATGTTGAGAATACGATATCCGCCAAATTGAAAGCGAACCTTCCTGTAGTCTTGTCTACTCTGAAATAAAAAGAATAAAAGTAGGCATCTAACAAAAAGAAAAATAACCAAATTGACAGAGAAATTAAGAAAAGCCCGCTTATTTTGCTGTTGGCCGCAACAATCACTCCCGACGATAGAATGAAAAATATAATGGACAAAGCGCCGAAAGAATTCCTGAATAAGACCCTACTTGAATGGGGAAAATTTTTCTCCATCAAGGAGGCCGGGTGTAGGGGTTTTAGCACCTGTTTTAGTTCTTTCAGATTCATGATCCAGCCAAGTTAGCAAACCCGAGGGAAAGCAAGAAAACCACGATAAGTGGAGCAAGAAGCCAAGACAGGACAATGAGCACGGAGCAAATTGTAGCTAACGCAAGAAGGCAGACACCAACAAGAATAACAACTAGTCTTATAACAAAGCCAACGAGTCTTAAAACCGTGTTCACCACCAAAGTAGAGAAGAAATCGCCGGGGTCAAAACCCTTCTTATACGATTCATTCATTCTCCGCCAAGGCAGGAATATTGTCCTCACAAGAATCGGCAGAGAGAACAGGTGAACTAAAAAAGTGAAAAAGACCCGGACATTTCTCCAAAGCGCCTTCAAGCCGCCTGAATAATGCCACCTCGTATAATCCGGGATGACGTAAAGAAGCCACATGGCTTAATTATATATCACTATTGGGGCAATTTATAGAATATCTTGTTACCGAACCGAAGGTCTATGTATTCCACACCCAACTCTCCGCCTTCAATCAGGGACAAATTGTTATCCGACAGAATTGATTCAAGATTGGAGAGGGTTTTCTCAATGTCGCTACTGAGTGAAAAAAGTATTCTTGGACCGGAGCGGAGGGTTACCGAAACATCATTGTTCTCAATTCTTGCTTTGCTTGGATTAAGCTCGAAAGTCTTGAGACTGCTGATAAAATTGTCTATTTTTGCGAAATTTTCGGACGGGATAAACTGCGAACCAACAGCAGCTGTCTCCTGACTGCCTTCAAAGACGACATAATCGCCAGAAATGAAAATTTCGGCTTCGGAAAACGCGTATCCGTTCTCGTCTATGAAGAAACAGCTGGATGGGTACTCAAAACACCATAGGGCGTGTGGTTTTCTTTCTACAATACTCACCTTCAGCGCCGACAAGTCACTGCGGCTTACTTCTACGGCGGATATTTTTGGAAAAGAGAATAATATTTCTTTTTCTATCAGACCAAGCGGAGCGGCTAAAATATTTCTGCCCGGAAAAATATGGAAGATTTTTCCGGAAATTTTATTTTCCGCGATTTCCATCACTTCTCTTTCGGAAATAGTTTCAACGCCGAATACTTCAATCGTTCTTATTTGCCAAAATGAAAGATAGGTTGCTCCCACGGCACCTCCGGCCAAAACAGCCGCGATAAAAAGCAAAAACAGAACTTTCGCAAGCTTACGCTTTCGGCGCCGAGTGCGCGCTCGTCCTTTGTAGCTTATTCTCTTGATACCAGTCATTGAAACTAGATCTTTATTTCCTTTTTGCCGCCCATATAGGGCACCAGAACTTCCGGAATTTTGATACTGCCGTCTTTTTGCTGGTAATTTTCCACCAAGGGTACAAGAAATCGGGGCGTGGCTAAAGCTGTGTTGTTGAGAGAGTGGACAAAACGCATCTTGCCGTCGCTATCTTTGTATCGGATATTGAGTCTTCTGGTTTGAAAATCATGGAAATACGATGACGAATGAGTTTCCCTGTATTTATCCTCCGAAGGCACCCAGCACTCAATGTCGTATTTTTTAACCTGGCCGAGTCCAAGATCGCCTCCGCAGTTGACTACGACCCTATAAGGAATTTTAAGGGTCTGGACAATCTCTTCGGCATTTTTTGTCAGTTCTTCGTGATACTTCACTGATTCTTCATGGCTTGCTTCGCACAAAACCACCTGTTCAACTTTGTAAAACTCGTGCACTCGCACCAGCCCCTTTGTATCTCTGCCATGACTGCCTGCTTCGCGTCTAAAGCACGGAGAAAAGGCGACAAATTTCATCGGCAGTTTGTCTTTCGGCATCACTTCGTCCATAAAGTAAGACATCGTTGCAACCTCGGCGGTGCCGGACAAAAATTCTCCATCTTGGGTTTTATACAAATCTTCTTCTCCCTGCGGCAAATATCCCGTCCCCATAAAAGGCTCGCGGCGAAGAAGGGACGGCGCCAAAAGAGAAGTGAAACCTCCTTTTTTCTGAAACCAGTCCAGGACAAAGCTCCAGAGCGCAAATGACAGCTGAAAACCTTCGTTTGAAAGAAAGTAACCCCTGAATCCAGCCGCTTTTATTCCCCTTTCAAAATCGGCCAGATTAAGACCCGACATAAGTTCAGTATGGTCTTTTATGGAAAAATCAAACGTCGGCTTTTTGCCCCACTCCCTAATCTGCTTATTGTCCGCTTCGCTAACGCCGTCGGGAACAGACACGTCGGGAATATTCGGTACTTGAACCATGAGGAAATGCCACTCCTTCAGAGCTTCGCGGAGCTTTTCTTCTTCAAACTGAAGCGCCTCTTTGGCCGATCTCATTTTTTCAATATATTGCGCTTTGAGATTGGAACTGGTTTCTTTGGCGATTTTTTCGCTGAATTCGTTTTGCTCTTTCCTCTTTTCCTCAACGGAAGATAGAACCGCCCGACGCCTATCGTCAACTTCTATAAGTTTGTTCAGGTCAAAATCTATACCCTTTCTTTTGGCCGCTTCGGCCACAAGGTCTTTGTTGTCACGGATAAAATTTATGTCAAGCATGATTTTATTTTTATATACCCTATTATGCTAGAATAACGAGACGTATTCAATACTCGTATTAGGGTAAAATGACTGCCTACGAAATTAGCGACCTTCCGCAAAAAGATTTTCCAGAGGGACTTATATATATTCCTCAAGCGCCGAAAAGACTGCGAATTGCCGGAACTATACCGACAGATTCTACTTTTTTGTGTGTTGTCGGCTCAAGAAAATACAGCAGTTATGGGGCAGAGGTCTGCGAAAAATTGATTACTGGCCTGAAAGGACTTCCTGTGGTTATTGTGTCGGGTTTGGCTTTGGGCATAGATTCAATCGCGCACAAGTCGGCTCTCAAGGCCGGTCTGAAAACTGTGGCATTTCCCGCTTCAGGACTCTCCGTAAAAACCATATACCCGAGAAATCACCTGCAACTGGCAGAGCAAATCGTTGAATCAGGCGGCGCTTTAATATCGGAATTTGATGATGACTTCAGAGCGGCCTTGTGGTCGTTCCCCAGAAGAAACCGCCTGATGGCCGGAATCTCCAAAGCAGTGCTTATCGTTGAAGCCGGGCCAAAATCAGGAACGCTTATAACCGCCAGACTTGCAACAGAGTACAATCGCGACGTTTTTGCTGTTCCCGGAAATATTTCCTCTCCCCTGTCGCAAGGTCCGAATATGTTGATCCGGCTTGGAGCTACGCCGATTACAAAACAAGAAGACCTGCTGGAAGCCCTCGGGTTTGAACAACAGGAAGGGCGGACAAAAAATCTTTTTGAAGATTTGGACGAAAATGAGAGGAAGGTTGCCGAATTGCTGATTGAACCGCTGACAAGAGATGAACTGGCGGAAAGGGCCAGCCTGCCGCAGAATCAAATCAGCATAATACTTTCAATGCTTGAAATAAAAGGTGTTGTGAAAGAGTCCGGCGGAAAGATTTATCTGGTTTGACAAAAGCTGGCAATCTGATTTAGTTGATATGGATAGTACTCGCTACACTCACCCCCGCGCAGGGAGGGAACAATGAAGGTAATTGAACTACCCGCCCTGACCTTCAGGGAGGTACCTGAAAAACGGCTGTTTGTCTGGTTGCTTGGAGAAAATGTATTGAGGAACGAGCACACACTTTTCTTCAAATACACTAGCAGACCAGACGGCAGTGGAATCGCCGTAGACTGGGAAGACGTAATCACACTGGATAGGATTTCCGATCAGGAAAGAATCGACTTCCTAAATCACCTGGGCCGTGAGTTCAGAGGAGACGAGAAGGTGATTCCAATCAGGGAGTTCAGGGACATGCGTGATCCCGCAGTTGCATGAAGTGACTGCGGGATTCGTTGTACACAGTTTGCAAAAATGTTTTTTATGTAGTACTAATTCTTGACACGTGCAATGGTAGTAAAAACTAAAAACGGAAAAAAACTTCTGATAGTGGAATCACCGGCGAAAGCGAAAACTATTTCAAAATATTTGAACAATGAATACGACGTCATCGCTTCAGTCGGTCATGTTCGTGATTTGCCAAAGAGCAACAAAAAAGCTGTTGATATAGAAGGCGGCTTTATCCCCCATTATGAAATTACGAAAGGAAAAGAGAGAGTCATTGAAGAAATAAAAAGAAAAACCAAAAACGCACAAGAAGTGCTTCTGGCAACAGACCCTGATCGCGAAGGAGAGGCCATTGCTTGGCATATCTCCGAGGCAGTAAGTCTGAAAAACCCAAAGAGAGTTGTTTTTCACGAAATAACGAAGGAGGCCGTTTCGGAAGCGATAAAACACCCAAGAAAAATTGACCTTGACTTGAAAACAGCCCAAGAGGCCAGAAGAGTTTTGGACAGACTTGTCGGTTACGACTTATCTGGCCTCATTTGGAAGAAAGTTCGCTACGGCCTTTCAGCCGGGCGTGTTCAATCTCCAGCGCTTCGCATAATAATGGAGAGGGAAAGGGAGATTAGAAACTTCAAGCCAGAGGCCTTTTTTATAATGAGCGCCTTGCTTGAAAGAAAAGACGGGGAACAATTCACGTTTGTCTGCGAGAAAGAGCCAAAGCAAAGAACCGAAGCCGAAAAAATAAAAGGACTTGGAGAAAAGGGCACTTGGCGCGTTGCCAACATAAAAGAAGCGGAGGTGGCACGCTCTCCCCGACCGCCTTTCACAACTTCAACTCTGCAACAGGCTGCCAGTTCGCGTTTGGGCTTCTCTCCCTCGCGAACAATGTCTATCGCCCAGAGATTGTATGAAGCAGGACTCATAACTTACATGCGAACCGACAGTATGAACTTAAGCAAAACTGCCCAGTCTCAAATCGGCAAAATAGTAAAAGAAAAATGGGGTGATAATTATCTGGAAATACGGAATTTCAAAACGAAAAGCAAAAACGCGCAGGAAGCTCATGAAGCAATAAGGCCGACAAACGCCAGCGCAGAAGTCGCCGGCCACACGGACGAACAAAAAAAACTATACAGACTAATATGGCAAAGAGCTTTGGCCTCGCAGATGACAAACGCCCGAGTCTTGAGAACTAAAGTTATGGCGACAACTAAAGAAAAAGAGTTTCCCATATTTTCGATTAACGGTTCGCGTGTTGTCTTTTCCGGCTGGCTTGAAGCGGATAAGGAGGCGCGTTACGAAGATGTGAACTTGCCAAAATTTGCGCTTAACGAATCTTTAAAATTCATTTCTTTCAACATAGAAGACAAGGAGACGACTCCGCCGCCGAGATATTCGGAGGCTGGATTGGTCAAAGAACTTGAAAAGCGCGGAATTGGCCGTCCCAGCACCTATGCCAGCATCATACAGACGCTTTCTGATAGAGGTTATGTGGAGAAAACCAACAGAACACTGTTGCCGACAGACACTGGAGACGTAGTAAGCACTTTTCTTGAAGAAAATTTTACCAAATATATCAGCGATACGTTTACGGCAGAAATGGAAAATAAACTTGACGAAATCGCCGAGGGGAAAAGAGAATACGAAAAAACTTTGCGTGATTTTTATAACCCTTTCATCAAAGATGTGAAATCCAAAGAAAAAATAGAAAAAATAACAAATCTGGGCAAGGCTGACGGTTTCAAGTGCCCTATCTGCGGCAGTGGGATGATAGTCAAACTTGGCAAAACTGGAAAATTCCTAAGCTGTGAGAGATTCCCCAAGTGCAGTGGAGCTAGAACGATTGACGGAAAAGAGCTGGAAGGACCCAAAGATACGGGACGGCTTTGTCCAAAATGCGGTAAAGGAAATCTGGTGGAACGTGACGGTAAATTTGGAAAATTTATTGCCTGCAGCACATATCCAAAGTGCAAATATATTGAAAAAACCGCCGAGGAGGAGGAGCGCGCAAAGACCGGTGTGAAATGCCCTGTCTGCAAAACAGGCGAAATGGTTGAGAGACGTGGAAGGTATGGAGTCTTTTACAGTTGCAGTAATTACCCTGACTGCAAAAATGCGACTAAAGCCAAGCCAACAGGAAAAATCTGCGAAATGTGCGGCAGTTTAATGATGCAGGGCACGAAGACTATTCCAGAACGTTGTAGCAATAACAAATGCCCGAATCACCGACCGGATAAATTAAACAAACCTAATTAGTGCCGCAGTCCAGCACTAAGCCTGGCTTTGGTGCTGTGGCAAGGCACAAAAACGATTCCAGAAAGATGTAGTAATAAGGCGTGTTTGAATCATAACCCGCATAAACTCATTGATTAGAATCAGGAATTAAGAACAAGGAAAAAAGATTGAGGGTATAATAAATAACGATCGTTATTTATTATACCAATTGACAGATATATTCAACACTGGTACTGTTTGCATAGAGAAGTTCAACTGTTTACACAAACAGGCGAGGAAACATGACCATCTGGAAGAGATTGTTTGGCAAGCCTGAAAAGGTTGTGGACCTGGTTGATTCACAGACAATGACCAGACTCCGAAGGTCCTTGATTCCACTTGTAGACGGAGCCGACTTGGCCGTTCGGCAGTATCAGCTTGTGCTGTCAGTATGCGGCCTCCGACAGGACTTGGAAGGTAACTTTCTGGATGCAGTACCACTCACCATGATTCGCGTGGAAGATCCGAACAAGAAATTCATGGACGCCATCATTCAGATTGAACATGCTATCGTGTCCGGAAAGGTTGATATACTTATCGTCAAGGAAGTTGTCGCCGAAGCCCTTCAGATCTGTGCTAACACAGATTGACCCCACGAAACCCCACAGCGGTTTCGTGGGGTTTCGTGTTTTTTGTATTTTAAAAGTTTTCGCGTTTTAGTAAGGGTATAATAAATAACGATCGTTATTTATTATACCTATTGACATTTCTGACAGATATTAATAAACATAAAGCTGACCCGAACAATTTTTACTTCGCAAAATCTAAACGGGTAGACAGCTGACAGTTTGAATTATTCATGCTATGAATAATTCATATGGCTAATGTCCAAGAAATAGTAAATCTCATTAACTCCCCCGCGACAGAAGACGTAGTACTGATAACAAAAGCTTATGAGTTCGCCCGTCACGCCCATGAAAACCACACCCGGCTTTCAGGCGAACCGTACTTTTACCATCTGTCGGAAACGGCAAAAAACTTGGCAGCTTTGGGTATGGGCGCGACGACGATTGCCGCCGGCCTTCTTCATGATGTGCTGGAAGATGCCGACACAAAACCAGAATACCTGAAAAAAGAATTCGGGGCGGAAATTCTCTTCCTTGTTGAGGGCGTGACCAAGCTGGGCAAGCTCAAGTATCGCGGCTCTGACAGGCATAATGAAAGTCTGCGCAAACTCTTTGTGGCAATGTCTCAAGACATCCGCGTGTTGATAATCAAGCTGGCAGATCGGCTGCACAATATGAGAACGCTTTCTCACGTTCCGAAGGACAAACAAACACGCATCGCCTCGGAAACTCTGGAAATTTACGCGCCCATCGCCTATCGGCTTGGCATAAGAAAGCTCAACCGCGAGCTTGAAGATTTGGCCTTTCCTTATGTTTACCCCAAGGAGTACGAAGAGATCAAGAAGACCTTGAATATCAAACGTGAAGAAAATCAGCAAAGTTTGGAGAAATTCTTAAGGTCGGTCAAGAAAGCCTTTGCAAAGGAGGGCCTAACATCCGTCCGTACCGAATATAGAGTGAAAGGGCTATACAGTCTGTACAAAAAAATTCAAACCAAAAAAGATATTGAGAAAATTCACGATATACTTGCCCTGAGAGTCTTTGTCCCGGATATATCGGATTGCTACAAGGCACTCGGCATCGTACACGGCTCATGGCGGCCGCTTCCGGGAAGAATCAAAGATTACATAGCTTTTCCCAAACCAAACGGCTATCAGGCGCTCCACACCACCGTATTCATCGGCGATGGAAGCATTGTTGAGGTACAGATAAAAACCCTGCAGATGCATTTGTACTCGGAATACGGTATCGCCTCGCACGTATCATACAAGGAGGGGCACAAAAACATCAGCTTGTCTTCCGATATGCTTTGGATAAAAAGCCTTCTGCCCAAGGAAGACCTGTCAAAGAATTATTCCACCATTTCATCCGATGTGCCCAACTGGATAAAGGAGCTCGTTGAATACCAAAAACAGACTGAAGATAACGATATCTTCAGGGAGGATATAAAGAGCGATTTTTTCGGGCATAGGATATTCGTTTTCACACCCAAGGGCGATGTAATGGATTTGCCCATCGGCTCATGCCCTATTGACTTTGCTTATTCCATTCACTCCGAAGTCGGCAATCATACATTCGGCGCAAAGATAAACGGCAAAATGGTTTCTCTTGATCAAGAGCTTAGAAACGGAGACATCATAGAGATAATCGCCAAACCAAAGGGCCAGCCTAGCGCCAAGTGGCTGGAGTACGCCAAGACAACCGCCGCCAAGAAACATATAAGGTCGGCAATTCAGCAAAAAACAAAAAATTAAATAGAAAAGTTGCTGACAGAATATAATCCGTCATCTTCATCCGTCTTTTGTTTTTTCTCGTAATGCCGGCCATCGATGGGAGTTTCAGGGTTCGCTTCTTTTTCGGCGTCTATACTATTCCGGTCTTCTAATTCATACTTTTCGAGAAGTTCGTTTGGATTATCTTCACTGCTTGATTGCAAGAGTGAGATGATACTGCGCAAATCGTCATTGGAAAAGAAGTCAATCATTATTTTCCCGCCGACATCCCTTCTCTCAATCTGAACTCTTGTGCCCAGAGTCCCCCGAAGCTTTTCTTCCAAATCAACGAGTTCCGGGTCAAAAGCCCGCTCCTTCTTGCGAACCTTATCATACGCGATACGTCTGGCGATTGATTCGGCCTCCCTTACAGTCAGGCCTTTTATTGTGATTTCTTTGAACAAGACGCTCTGCTCCTGCTCCCTATCGCTAAGCATTAGAAGCGGTCTGGTGTGGCCTTCCGTTATTCTGCCTTGGCTTAGGGCTTCCAGAATATCTGAAGGCAGATTTAGAAGCCGCAAACTATTTGAGACGTACTCTCGGCTCTTGCCGACTTTTTTTGCGATAGCGGTGTGCTTGAACCCAAATTCATTTACAAGTCGCTCAAACGCGCGCGCTCTGTCAACAGGATTGAGATCTTCCCTTTGAATATTTTCTATTATTGCAAGCTCAAGTTTGAGAAGGTCGTCGTCTTCACCGGCCTTGATGAGCACTGGAACTTGAGTAAGACCGGCCATCTTCGCCGCTCTGAGACGCCTTTCGCCAGCGATAAGCTCATACTTCACCCCCAAGCCGCCGTCCGGTTTTTGATATTCTTTTCTGGTAACTACAAGCGCCTGCAAGACCCCATACTGTCTTATGGAATCAGCCAGACTCTGCATTTCCAACTCATTAAATTCCCGCCTCGGCTGGTAAGGGTTCGGCTCTATTTTGTCTACTTCAATCCAAAATACTGAATCCTGATAGAATTGAGACACGATAAATAAAATTAAAATCTAAAAGGCAAAATTCAAAAGTTGCGATCAACACAAACCTATTATAGCACAAAATATTCCGTTAAAATTTGTCTAAAAGAGATTTATAATGTAGCGTATATGAGTAGAGCCGAAGTGATGAAATTGGTAAACATGCACGACTCCCGCCCGCCTTGACTTCGTCCTTTTAAAGGTTAATTGCTAAGATAATGATTGCTATCAAATAAGCTGGGGTGGCGGAATCGGCAGACGCGATGGACTCAAAATCCATTGGCCGAAAGGTCGTGCGGGTTCAACTCCCGCCCCCAGCACTTTGTTATAACGATCAAGGCGAAGTCGGGCAGGCAAAATCGTGTGCCATAAGACTTGTGGGTTCAAGTCCCACCTCCGACACCCAAGATTGACTATCAACTAAACTAGTGCTATCATATATATGACGACATGGCGTCGTCAGTGTTCTTTCTCAAGACCTCGGTCAACTGATCCGACAAGTCAATTGAGACTGTCAGACTGCGAGGTCAACAAAGGAAGGGATTATGAAGCCAACGATCGGACAGCTGGAAGAGCTCTGGCGCCAGATTGGGACAGGACGAGTTACTCGGTCCAGTCTGGATCGCTTTCTCAAAGAAGGTGAGGCCTCTGAAGACAGAACAAGGCGGCTAATCAGAACTTTTTTCAGAAAAGCCCGCAAGGCGGCCGAGGGGATCACGAACCTGTACGACCGCAGTAAGGCATTCGTGGAGATCGTCATCGGATACATCAAGGCCGGAGATTTCCAGGAAGCCCGCAAGGCGGCCGAGGGGATCACGGACCTGTACGACCGCAGTAAGGCATTCGTGGAGATTGCGATTTCTCTTTCCCGATAAAACCCCCTTTTTTCCGTCCCCCCGAGTTGCAAGACTTGGGGGGACTAGTTTTTAATAATATTATAAGAAAACCAAGGATTATTGTAATAATTGGATCAACCGCCACGGGCAAAAGTGCGCTTGCTGTTGAAATCGCGAAAAAAATAAGTGCTGAAATAATATCCGCTGATTCAAGACAAGTATACAAAGGACTTAATATAGGCACAGGCAAGATTACCAAAAAAGAAATGCGTGGTATTCCTCACCACTTGCTTGATGTTGTATCTCCCAAAAAAACTTTTACCGCATCCGACTTTAAGAAGGAGGCAGGCGAAGTAATGGAGGAAATCTTAAAACGAGGGAGAATTCCCATAATTGTCGGCGGAACAGGTTTTTATATTGACACTCTGTTGGGAAATATTTCATTACCGGAAGTTGCGCCAAATGAGAATCTCCGTCAGAAATTGGAAAAATTTCCGACCGAAAAATTATTTGAAAAACTCAAGAAAATAGACCCTGGGCGGGCGGAAAATATTGATAGATATAACCGCCCACGCCTTATACGAGCGATAGAAGTCGCACAAGCTTTGGACAAGGTGCCAAAAACCACCAAAACCAAACATTTGTACGATATATCGTATATAGGATTGACTGCAGAAAACTCTGCATTGAAAGAAAGAGTTGATAAGAGACTGACCCAAAGAATAAAAGCGGGAATGATAGCCGAGGTTAGGAAGCTTCATAAACAAGGACTTAGCTGGAAGAGAATGGAAGAATTGGGGCTTGAATACAGATATTTATCGCGATATTTGCGAGAAAAAATTTCAAAAGAGGAAATGGCAGAGTTACTTGGAAGAGAAATTTACAGGTATGCGAAAAGGCAAAAAACATGGTTCAAGAGAAACAAGAGAATAAGATGGTTTGAGGCGTTTAATAATGATGATTTGAAAAACGCCATAATGCTTGCAAGCAGGTTTGTTCACAGTCGTATTTGACTTTTACAGTCTTGGAAGTTATAATTGTAAATAGATAGTACGCTCTGGCAAGAGGTCGGGGCAAAAACCCGAAGGACACGAAGGAGGTCAGTTGTATGCGGACGTGGGAGAGGGGTGTGCACGAAGGAGCACTGCGTCAGCAGGGTGGAGTTGTGGCGGTAATCGCCATGCTGGCAGGGTTGGCGGCGCTGGGACTCATCATCAGAAACCCCACAAGGAGAAACCACAGATGGTATGACTAACGTCTGACTGTTCTGGCCCCGGTTGTGCTAGGCACAACCGGGGTTCGTTTTTTATATATTTCAAAGAATCAATTATTCTGCTAGCATACATAAGCAACTGGGGTCTATAGTTTTAATGGTAAAACATCGGTCTCCAAAACCGAGGTTCCAGGTTCGAGTCCTGGTGGACCCGCAACCATGCCGGTACAAATTAGGCAAACTGCTTTGCCTGCATCAGGACTCAAGAGACGCAATTTTGTCTTGTCAGCAGGTAAAATAATGAGTCGGACCGCGAAATTCTGTTAAAGCAGAACATTCGTGACCGGGTCCCAGTGGGCCAACAAATCCAACCATCACATAAAATCTGCTATCGCAGATTTTATGTGATGGTTAACTATTTCTTAGCTTCTTTGTGAATAGTTCTCTTCTTGCACCTATTATTTCTCGGAAACCCACGGTTTTCCGACGCTCCGTCTACGTGGAGCTACCTCCCTCCACGGGGAACTCCCGTTCCCCGACCCCCTCCCCGCAAGTGGTGCGAGATTTTAGAAAAATAGAAAGTTTATAAACTGAGTTACTTTTTTGCCTCCTTATGTACAGTTCTCTTTTTGCACCACTTGCAATACTTCTTGAGCTCAATCTTGCGCTCAACTTTCTTTTTGTTTTTAGTGCTCCAGTAGTTTACACGTTTGCAACTGGAACAAGTTAGTTTTATAAGGTTATCTTGGGACACAATATAGAAATTAAAAGTTTAATTATTCTGTTAGCTGACAGATAAAAGTAATAACCGAAACAGGATAGCATAAAGACCTAAAAAAGCAACCACAAGCCAAAACAGCCCTCTGACCCGCAGAAAATCAGATGAGAAGGATGGAGAATTTAAGCGGGATAGACTTCAGAATTTTCTTTTGCCTGGTGGGAGAGTTTGATTGCTACCTCCTGACCCTTCTTGCCAGACTTGATTGACTCGTGATTGAGTTGCATTGAGTCTATCGTTTCTTCAAACTCATCATCGCCATGTTTGACTTTGATGCTGTCGCCGACTTTTAGACTCCCGCCCAACTTCACCACTGCTACCCCAATTTTGTCGTACCAGTGCGTTATTTTGCCGATTGGTTTAGATTTCGCCATAAATTTAAATATGGATTGGTAAACCCGACCGCTATAGGAATGATAATCCAAATACCTATTTCAGTCCAGACGGCAAATTTACTCAATCCGAAAAGGCGGTTTCGGACGGGGCGAGATATTGAACTTTTCCTATCTGGTGCAGTATTCTAAAGATAGTCCGAACCCCAGTAGTAAAGCAAAGCTTACTACGGGGCACAGCGCATTTCGGCAAAAAAATCCCCCCGCAAAAATTCGGCAACCCGCGAACGCAGAGAGCGGAGCAGTCGTCGTATGACGGAAAGGCGGCGGCTTGTACTGAGCGACTCGTGGTGAGCGCAGTCGAACCAAGTCGAAGTGAGCCGCACCGCTGACAATTTTCCTTCGATTTCACTCAGGATGGTGAGCTTGTCGAACCACAAGTTTTTTCCTGCCCCGTAGTGAAGCGAAGCTTCTACTACTGGGGTTTGGCGGCAAATTCTTTTATGAAAATCCATTATCAAAATTTAGAAAAAGAAAATGGCCAGCTCTTGAAGTTATCGCAAGCTGGCCGTGGTAGTTCGGGTGGTACATCATGCACCAGTTCCGATGAGACGACGAAGTTCAGTGAGAACTTGGTTCTTCTCGGCGAGTTCTGTCTTCGCAGAAGTCAGTTCATCAGCGAGCTTGGCCTTGCTTGGACTCACTCGCTTCAGACGACTTTCCGCTTTGTACAGACGAGAGCTCAAGCTCTGGATTCGCTCGGTTACGACATGGTCGTAGTCGGCGTTCTCACCAAGAAGCTTGCCGTCCGTCGGGTTCTTGGGGCACGTACCGCCGGGGTCGAGACCAGTCGGGCCGCCTGAACGAGCAGGCCCCATCCAGCAACCGCAACCGTGCTCACAGTCCGAAGTCCCGTCGTGATTGGCGTACTTATGTCCACCGTACTCTTTGGGGCCGTGACCGTTTGGCATAGGCACCTCCTTTCTAAGGTTCTGTGGTTTCTTTTCCCAAAAATAGCCTACACCAAAACCACACAAAAAGTCAACAAAAACAAGAACAGAAACTTTTTCAAGTTTCTGTTCAAGAATTTCATTTTGAAAAATTTTTCTTTTCTGCTTTTACAAAATATGGTTCGAGCCGATCCTTCGATAAGCTCAGGACAAGTTGTTTTTTGGGTTCTTTGGCAGTTTTGGTGCACAGGGAGGGATTCTCTCCTTACAGGAGCAGTACAGGTTTCCCATCCTGCATTCGCAAAACTCTGCAGGATATGGGACAACCTTTTCGAATCCCCCACGCGAACGAAGCAGTTCGTTCGCTCTGTGCAAATAGAAATTAAAAACAGTTAGCCAAAGCTAACTGTTTTTAATTTTGTGCTGTAATTATACACTTTGCGCGAACCTACTTTGAACGGAACTAAGGAAGCCAGCCCGCCGCCGCTCGCTACCGCTCGCCACCCAGCAAAAAAGTTTTCTTTGCATTTCTGGATTTGCGCGCGCCCGATTTTTTCTTCTAAAAGGAAAAGAAAACTTTTTTGTGTTGCTCTGCTCTGATGAGCAGGGCGGCG
>MHVD01000021.1 GCA_001823695.1 Candidatus Zambryskibacteria bacterium RIFCSPHIGHO2_01_FULL_43_25
TGTCCACAATAAAATAATTTTATTGTGGTGTCTTTTCTCAAAATAAGTTTTGATTTTGGTGTACGACCCATAGGCACATCACCTTTCCTTTTTGATATAATGAAATTAACCACAATGAATCCTTATATAAAAATTGACCGGACAAAATTGAAACTGGTTGACGGTTTCAAAATTCGGAATACCCTTGACGACGACTTTGTCATCTTGCACGGATTTTCCACGCGAGCTAGCCATTACTTGCCGAAATTCTACATTCCGCAGGGTGAATGGTGGCTTGACCACCGCTTCAAGGACGAGCTTGACTTCTTCGTCAGAGCGGAAGACACGCTAAACGAGCTTATGGAGACGCTCTCGTATCATGAGGCCAGAGAAGAATTGAAAAAAATAATATGCCTGCCGCCACCTGTTCCGCCGTATGAAGTGAAGCGGGAAGCGGGGGACGGCTACTCGCTGGTCATGGTTGACGGGAAGGTAATTCGCCAGTATATTGACCCCGAATTTGTGTTTGGCGGCCACGACCTTGTCTATCCGTATGTTCCGAAAGGCGAGATATGGCTTGATGTCAATATGGACCCAACTGAAGTGCCGTATGTTCTACTTCATGAGAAGGTGGAACGCGACCTGATGGCGCAGGGCAAGTCGTATGATATGGCGCATGATTTTGCCGTAGCGTCAGAAAAGGAACTTCGCAGGAACAATGGCGTCGGCGCTTATCCCGGAGAAGAGGCCCATCCGTGGAAAGGCAAGACAAATGAAGAATTGGCGCAAGAATTTTATTTCCAAACATAACGAGTGAAGTGCAGGAAACAAAGAATATACACTTATTTCTTTATGTTAAATAACGATTTACAACAGCAAAATACAGAAAAGCAAAAACTGGGTACGGAAAATATCCATGTAAAGCATTTTCTACAGACCACCGGATTATGCGGGCCTTCTTCTTTGCGGATTCTTTTGTCGTATTTCGGCAAGGATTACTCGGAGGCAGAATTGGCGCAACTGGCTCAAGCTGTCTCCGGTCTGGGGCGGGGGGAAGGAACTGAACACGAGGGGATGATTTCTGCCGCAAAATCAACGGGCGCTTATGTATTTGCAAAAGAGGGCGGAAAAATAGAGGAACTTGAATATTTTGTTAAAAAGGAGAAATTGCCGGTTATAATCGGCTGGTTTGATGAAGACAATGACCATTACAGCGTCGTTGTGAACATAACCGATAAAAATATTATTATTGTTGACCCCGCAACTGATGAACCGGAAAGATGGATAAATCGGGGTACTTTCCCGCGCATTTGGTTTGATTTTGTCGGCAAGGAGGACAATATCGTCTCATGGGGCTGGTATATGGTTGTCACTTTTGAAAAGAAAAAATTTGACGTTTCGGGCGGGCACTATTACTAGAATTGGCGGGTGTTTTGATTCGCGTTGACTTTGAGTTTTTTTAAGGTAGTTTGATTCCAGATCACGCGGTTTTTCGACCGCAAATGTTCTTACAATTAGCAAGAGGGGTGCATAATGAGCGCCGCAACAAAACAGCCAGCTCTTCTAACCCCGCAAGTTGATACAGACAGAATCAGGAAAGATGAGGCGTACCTAAACGAGATAGCGAGAGTAGTAATGGATCAGACTACCCCCGAAACAACATTCAAAGAGATTCGTCTCATTGCTACCAGGCTTGTTCCAGATGATGAGGACCTTGCTGGTCGAATCGCTGCCCGCTGTGTCAGCTTAAGGCAAGGCGATGAACAGCGCGGCCACTCCGATGGCCGAAAGACAGATGAACCTGGTGGAACTTCTGCTTTGCCCGAAAAAGGAAATTCGGGTGAAGACAAAACGGCCCGCGCGTTGGTCGAGTCAATGTTGCGCCAAGACCCGACCATCACATGGAAGGTGGCCTACGATGTCGCGTGTCGTCAAGGAATATGGAGCGGCAGTTGGCGAAGGTTTATCAACGGTCCGTGGCGCTCTGGTAAGTGGGCAGTCAACGGCAGACCTACTTGGCACAAGAAATCCCCCAAACACACAGAAGCTCCCATTGCTTCCGAACCAATCGATCAACCAGTATTGCCATTACAATCTGAAGATAGGAGTGAGTTTGTTGACCTCAAGACAAACTGGGGTACCTTCTCCCTCCGAGAAGAAACAAACGGCTTGCTGGTTGAGACCTCGTTGCAGATGAGACTACCATCTGCGCTGGCTCGTGAACTCAAGCGTTTCGTCCTGACCATGATTGTTTTTGGCCAGGAAGATACCAAGAAGGAGTAGGTCTACCACGAAACGCAGAAGCTTCACAATCTCATCAACCTGTACCGATCCGCTTGAATAGGCGGACAGAAGGAAGGAAACAATGATGTGGGAATGGTGGCAACGGCTCAAGGATTCTGGAGCCGTGTGGGAGTTCCCGAACGATATGCGGGCGCCGCATGTGGTCCTGCGTAGCGGGAAACATTCAGACGGTTTCATCGACACGCTCCAGTATCTCTCGTTGATTCCGAATCTGCGTGCGGCCTCAGTCGCTCTGGCAAGAGCTCTGAGGTCAAAGACTAGGGGTGTCCCAATCGACTGGGTGTTCGGTTCGCCTATGGCCGGCATTCCAATCGCAGTGGCGGCGGGGTTTGTGCTCAATGCTCAGTATGTCGCCTTCACCGAGAAAACGGGCAAGGACAAGGAGCTCGTCTGCCGTTTCAATGTTCCGGAAGGTGAAAATGTCCTCCTTATTGAGGAGATGACAACGACAGGCGGGACGCCGCAACGGGGGATTGACGCGATTCTCGCGAGGAACCCCGGCGCCAACGTCGTTCCTTTCGTCGGAGCCTTCCTCACGCACAACGGCAACACCCCGCCGGGACTGCTTGATGCAGAGCTGGTGTCGGTTGTGGACACGCAGGAGCTCGGAATCTCGTACAACGAGTGGGAGCCGGCGGAATGTCCTCTGTGCGCGGGCGGCTCAATTCCTGTCACGCAAGTGAAGCGGGTCTGGCGCGACCTTGTCCAGACCATGAAGGATCCCAGCCATCCCGTACCTATGGCGTGATGAGCGGGCAGTGTCTAAAAGGAGTTCGAGGGTCGTGACCAAAAGGTTGCGGCCCTTTTTTCTTGACTTTCCTTTTTTCTTTTCTTGTTTTTAGTTTCTTGTATAATGTAGGTACTATGGCAACCGATTACACCTATGCTCGGTCAGCGCCCGTTCTTGTCATATACGTCAAATACAAGGACAAGGTTCTTCTGGCGAAAAGAAGCGACAAGATGATTACGTACAAAGGCCTCTGGTCATGCCTTGCTGGTTTTGTTGATGACGAGAAAACGATGGAAGAAAAAGTCATATACGAAATAGAAGAAGAGCTCGGACTCAAGAAGGAAGACATAAAATCAGTTATAAAAGGCGATACATACCTTTTTATTGACCAGGAGCTTGACCGTGAATGGATAAGACACCTCTATCTGGTTGAAATTACGAGCCCGTCCATAAAGCTCTCATGGGAGCACAGCGAATATGTCTGGATTACGCCGGGAGATAAAAATGAAAAGGGTTACAAAACCACACCGGGTTTTTCGGAAGATTTGAAAAAGGCACTGGCGCTTGCGGGGAACTGAAAAGATAAAACATAATCATTTTTAAAAAACGGCTTTAGAGAGCCGCTTTTTGCTATATAATAAAGGAAAATTAAAAAACGCTTGACAACTTACATGTATTTGCTATAATACCAATTAGAGTAGTACGGTGGCGTAGGCGTTTCCCGGCCAAAACCATCGTGATTGCATATTGACAGGGATAGCCTCTTCGGAGTCCCGGTGCTAAAAGAGGCGAAAGAAACACCGTGGCGAGTCCGGTGAATGTATTGGGTTCTGTCCGGGCTCGTTCTGAACCCCTTCCCCCCTGCGGCGGTGCCGCAGGGGGGAACTTTATTCTTATCAGAGAGTAAAACTCCGGACTTCAGTCCAAAGTGGTTGATATAAATTAAAACACCCCTCGACAAGCTCAGGGTGTTTTAATTTATAGAATTGCCTATTGGCCTACATCGTCGGCTGGCTTGGTGGAGGAGTAGCCATTGAAGGGCCGCTCATACCACCCTTGCCTCCCTTGAAGCCGCCCCATGCCAGGAGCAAGCCCAAGATCAAGTGGAGCCAGTTGTCAACGCCGTTCATTCCTATAAATCCGAGAAGGTCGCCCGACCCGCCTCCAATCATGAGAAAGCCAAGGATTGCGATGACAAGGTAGATGATCCCAAATACCTTGAGAGCCGTGGTTGCTCCGCCGGCTGACTTCTTGCCTGCATAGACAAGAACCAAACCGGTTATAAGGTGGATGATGTTGTGAACAGCATCTACCTGGAACAAACCATCCATGCTAATTAATGGATTCGGAATAAAACCCAAAACTCCAAGAACTAGGAAAATTATTCCAAAAACCATACACCATTTCTTTGCCATGTTCTTTCCCGTCTTATCTGATCAGAGATCTATCAAAGACGGGACGTTAAACCTTAATAATATGTCGACCAGCTATAATTAATCTAACGACCTAATTATACAAAAAAGACGGGGTCCAAATTTTTTTTGTGTGGATAAGGGCAAAACGCCCAAGAGCCGTACCAAGCCGGCTTGTAGTATAATATCCGTATGGAATTTTTGTACAAAAACTCTGCTCTTGTGGCGCAAGAGAGGATTTCCATGTCCGCCGAACTCTTAAAGCAAGTTATAGGGAATTTAAGGCAGGCTACTTTCGCGAAAGACTATTCAAATCCCGAATCATTCATAAACCTTCCTCAAGACGAAAATATTTTGAAGTCCATAACCGCAATAAAAGAGAAGAAAAACAAGCCCAATCTCAAGTACATATTTGTTGCAGGCATCGGCGGAGCCAACTTGGGGGCAAAAGCGGTCTATGACGCGCTTTTCGGATATTTTGACAATTTTTATCCCCAAAGATTACCCAAAATGATTTTTCTGGACACCATCAACCCGAAGGTGTCCGCTTCCATGTCGGGCTTCATTGAGCAGAATATCTCATCGGCAGACGAAATACTTGTCTGCATTGTGAGCAAATCCGGTGAAACAATAGAAACAATCGCAAACCTTCAGGAGGTTTCTCAAATTTTGGAAAAAAAATTTGGCGACATAAAGGAAAGGGTAATAGTCGTTACAAAAGAAGGCACAAGACTCTGGCAGATTTCAAAAGAAAAAGGTATAGACACTTTGACTTTGCCGGAAACCGTGGTTGACAGGTATTCTGTTTTTTCGGCAGTCGGCCTGACGCCTCTTTCTTTCCTGCCTTTTGATACTGGGCAGTTCTTAGATGGCGCAAAGGGGGTTGTTGATTCCTGTTTGAGTGATAATCCTGAACAAAATCCGGCAATGCTTTCTGCGATAATAATTTCTGAACACTACAAAACAGGCAAATCAATAAACGACAATTTCTTCTTCCATCCGGAGCTGGAGTCTTTGGGCAAGTGGTATCGCCAGCTTATGGCGGAGAGCCTAGGCGAAGAGAAGCGCATTGAAGGGCGGCTGGAAAAAGTGGGCATTACGCCCACAGTCTCCATTGGTTCCATGGACTTGCATTCAATGGCCCAGCTTTACTTGGCGGGTCCGCAGAATCAAATAACCACTTTCGTGTATGCGAAAGACACGGGAGTGAGTCCCCAGATTTCAAACTCCGCGCTGTTTGCCAATCTCTCACCCGACGTGTCTGGAGAAACGCCGGAGCACATTGTCAGCGCCATGTATCGCTCCATCAAGACTTCGTACATTGAGCGTGGGATACCCTTTATGGAAGTGGTATTGCCGGATTTGTCGGCGCACTCACTTGGCTCGTTTATGCAGTTCAAGATGATTGAGATGATTTATCTAGGCGCACTGCTTGGAGTTTATGTCTTTGACCAGCCGAATGTGGAAGAATACAAGCAGAAGGCGAAAGAAATGTTGGCCAAAAAGTAAAAAATTCCTGTTGTATCTTTTTTCGTAATTCTTTATTCATAATTCTAAAAAACATGTTTATCCTTTTTGACATCGGAGGTACGAAAACTCGCATTACTGCTTCAAATGGCGGAGATGCTTTTGACACGCCCAGAATCCTTGACACCCCGAAAAATTATGAGGAGGGGATAGCGGCCGTAAAGAATGAAATAACGGAGATTTCCCGCGGCAATCAAATCCAAAAGATTGCTGGCGGAATTGCCGGTCCTTGGGACAGAAGCGCCAATAAGCTTATGGCCAGCCCTAATCTCCCGGGCTGGATCGGCAAACCGCTCCAATCCGACCTGGAGAACGCTTTCAAAACTTCAGTTTATATTGATAATGACTCGGCGGTTGTGGGTCTCGGCGAAGCAGTCTTCGGATCAGGCAAAGGTGCGAGAATCGTCGCTTATATTACTGTGAGCACCGGTGTTGGCGGAGCGCGAATCGTGAACGGTCGTATGGATGAGAAGGCAATTGGTTTTGAACCCGGGCACCAGATTGTAGATTTTGACAAGACGGTTGTTCCGCAAGCGGCGGGCAATACTTTGGAGCATTACATTGGAGGCAGATCAGTGGAAGAGAGAATGGGCAAAAAGCCGCAGGAAATTACCGACCCGGAATTCTGGGATTTGATGGCGAAGATTTTGGCCGTCGGTCTCAACAATACGATTCTTCATTGGTCTCCCGATGTCGTGGTCTTGGGCGGTTCAATGATGAATAAAATCGGCATTCAAGTTGAAGCTGTTGAAAGACACTTAACTCAAAATCTGAAAATCTTTCCTCGAATTCCGCCAATCAAGAAGTCTGTCTTGGGTGATTTGGGCGGACTTTACGGAGTGTTGGCATATCTAAATTCGCAAAATAAATAAAAACTATTTCAGTTTGTAGTAGGTTGTTGGTAGTCTGTTGTAAGTTAAATTTATGAATTTCCTATTCAGAAAACTCGTTGAATCAAAGCTAAAAGATGTTCCGCCGCAGCAGAGGGAGATGATATTTTCCGTCTTGGAAAAAAATCCGGAATTTTTTGAACGTATAGCGAAAGAGGTGAAAGAACTTCAAGATGGAGGCAAGGACCAGCAAGCGGCGGTAATGGAGGTTATGCAGAGGCATCAAGCAGAGCTTGCCCGTATAATGAACGAGTCTAAAAACCAAAGTAGCTAAAACAGAAATTAAAATGCGAGCAAAGAAGATTTTTATATTATTAGGCCATCCGGATTCGGACAGTTTGAACGGTACTCTGGCCTCCGAGTATGAAAAGGGAGCTCTTGAAGCCGGACACGATGTTCGCAGGATGAATTTGGACGAAATGAAATTTGACCTCGTGCTTCACAAGGGGTACAGAGCGGTGCAGGAGCTTGAGCCGGACCTCTTGGCTCTGCAGGAAAATATAAAATGGTGCGACCACTTCATTATTTTTTATCCGTCGTGGTGGTCCACAATGCCGGCGCAATTGAAAGGAGTTTTTGACAGGGCGTGGCTTCCGGGTTTTGCCTTTAGGTTTCCCGACAAAGGATACATCTGGCAGAGACTGCTAAAAGGCAGGTCGGCAACAATGTTCATAACTTCGGATACGGCGCCGATAATTCAGAGATTGGTTTTTGGCGATACGACAAATGAATTGCGAAAGGGGATTTTGTGGTTTGCCGGATTTTCGCCGATTTATGTCCGTAAATTCGGCTATTTGAAGCACTTTGGAATGTGGCGGAGAGAAAGTCTGAAAAAGCGGGTTTACAAGCTTGGCAAGAAAGGAAAGTAAGTAATGAATAAGAAATCAAGAATGTTGAATAGTAGTAGGTCTTAAATACAAAAACGCCCCGCGAGATAGCGCGTGAGCGCAACTTCTCGCGGGACGACCAGATGAGGGGAAAAACCCTAGTTCAGTGATGGACCTGGAGGTGAAGAAATGATCTTCAGCTCCAAGATGACGGGTTTACCGGTGGTTGATCCTGTTTCGAGAGAAGTAGATTTGAGCTGTTTAAGGATACTCTTGAGTTCGTCCGGATCCGCTCTCTCCTCAAGCACGCCGATCAGGAAGCACAAAGCTCCACTAGCTATACTGGTAAACTCGGCGCTTCTGGTTCCATCGGGGAACTTCAAATAACCGTGTGTCTTGCTTTTATGCACATAGACCAAGGTTTTGCCGGGCATGCCTGACTCCTTGTTGGAGTGTGCGTTTCCACGTTCAATTATATATTATAATACAAGTTATGTCAATAATTTGTTATTTACTTGTTTAATTTTCTTGCTTCTTTATTCGTGATTCACTATTCTTATCTGCATGTCTTTATCTATTGGCATAGTTGGTCTCCCGAATGTTGGCAAATCAACGCTTTTTAACGCGCTGACGAAGAAGTCTGTTCCGGCGGAAAATTATCCCTTCTGCACAATTGACCCGTCTGTCGGCATTGTGCCTGTTCCGGACGAACGGCTGGAGAAGCTCTCCAAATTGAGCAAATCGGCAAAAACTATTCCGGCGATTGTGGAGTTCGTGGATATTGCAGGGCTTGTAAAAGGCGCTTCCGAGGGCGAGGGCTTAGGCAACAAATTTTTATCAAATATAAGAGAAGTCGATGCTATTGCGGAAGTGGTGCGTGTCTTCAAAGATACAAAGGTAATTCACGTAGGTGGCAAGGTTGATCCCGTATCTGATATTGAAGTTATAAATTTGGAACTTATATTGGCGGACCTTCAGACTGTCGGCAATAGATTGGAGGGTCTGCGTAAGGAGGTAAAAAGAGGCCTGCTTGCGCGCAACGCGCAGGCAAGAGACAAAGACGCAATTTTTGAACAAGAAGTATTGCTGAAAGTGGAAAATTTGCTTAAAGACAGCAAAATGGCAAGTAGGGGGTCATTTAATGAAAATGAAAAAAAAGTAATAAAAGGGCTTCATCTGCTTTCGGCAAAACCCATACTTTATATTCTTAATTCGTCTGAAGCGGAAGAAAATATTGAAGGAGATTTTTCCTCCAAAGTTCCCGGCACCTACATAAAAATTGATCCCATATTTGGAACTGGTTTGGACAGTCTTATTTCCAAATCATACGAGCTTTTGGGATTAATGACATTTTTTACAACCGGAGAAGATGAGACAAGGGGCTGGACGATAAAACAAAACTCTACAGCGCCAGAAGCTGGCATGGCAATACACACTGACTTTCGAGACAAGTTTATTAGAGCTGAAGTAATTCACTGCGACAAATTGCTTGAAGCCGGCTCGTACGCCAAAGCACGCGAAAAAGGCTGGGTTAGAATAGAAGGCAAGGAGTATATGGTGCAGGACGGTGATGTCGTAGAATTTAAAATATAATTTGAAATTCGAAGATCCTGAGCACAGTCGAATGGATTATTGGGTTTAAGATCTAAGAAAATTATTGGTCCAATCTACAACATGAATATCGAAATTGATTACAATCCAACACCGAGCGACTCCCGCTTCATTTCCGTTGAAAGTTGGAATTAACGAGAAAGAAGTGGTGTGGATAGATATGGATAAGAAATATTGGGTTAACGATAAAATCGGGGAGACGGTATTTGAAAGACCACTACCTGCGGAAATCAAAAACAGGTTGATGCAATACTCTCAGCTTATCTCGGATAAGAAGGAATGCCAGACACTCCTCAAGACCGAAGTTGATAATTTTCTATCTCCGAGAAAATGGCGGTGCTATAGAATAAACCCCCTTGGCGGTTAAACCGCCAAGGGGGCAGTAGTAGAGATAGAAAGCAGAATTCAGAGAAAACCTTGCAACTCCTTCTCCTGATTTTTTGTCATCAATATATTTTCAAAAGAGGATTTTGCGAATTTACTGTAATCATTTTTGTTTGTATATCGATCTAATATAATTTTAGGGTTACAGATACCTATGTCGTTCAATACGTATTCGCCCCAGCTAGATTTACTTAATGGAATAATCTCTCCATTCAATTTATTGTTTAAATTTACATATACACTCAGGTGGAGTAAATACTCATCTGAGTCTATGTGAATAGACTTAAAAGTGCCCTGGAACAAAGAACCATTTCTCTTATATTTATTATTGAAATACCAAGTGTAACCTCCGGACAATCTTTTCATATATTCTGTTATACCGTTTTCTGCCACCTGTTTTAATATCAAATGAAAGTGATTCAGATTTAGACAATAAGCAATTATTTCTACCAAAGGTGTGGCCACTTGGCGGTTTAACCGCCAAGTGGGGAAGTTGCTCTCGAAAATACTTCCTATGGGTTTGATAGAATTAAAAATTTGCATACTTGCAAAGAAACGATCAAGGTCCGTTTTGTCTTGAAATATAGCGCGTTTATCAACACCTCTGTTAAAAATATGGTAGTGCTCGTTGATAACGAGAGGGGTCTTTCTGTTGCTCATACCTAGATTTTATCATTTGGCGGTTAAACCGCCAAGTTTAGTCAAATTTAGTTAATTAAGTAACCAAATAAGTAAATTTAAGTAAATTGTGCTATATAATTATTAAATTATGAACCAAGAAAACAATTCACGAACCCCTCAAGATTTTGCTTCGCAAAACTTAAGCGGGCGAACCCACCAAACTTTTAATAATCAAAACTTAGGCGGGCGAACAACACCTAAGGACTTCTTTCTCCATTTGGGAGTCATAGTAGCTCTTTATGCTGTTGTTATAGCGCTTATCAATCTTTTGTTTAGGGTCATTAACGTAGCATTTCCGCAGATTGATCAATATGACTTCTACTCTTCATCTTCAATCAGCTTTCCAGTAGCGACCATTATAATTTTCTTTCCGATATTGATTGTTCTTTCGCTTTTTGTTTATAGAATTTATAATCGCGAACCGGCCAAAAAACAAATTTGGGTAAGACGCTGGCTTCTTGTGCTCACGCTCTTTGTCGCAGGCGTAGTACTTGCGGGCGATTTAGTAACACTCGTTTATTATTTCCTTGACGGAAGAGAATTAACCACCGCCTTCATCCTTAAAGTACTTTCGGTCCTAGTGGTTGCCGCGGCGGTGTTCGGATATGTGCTTGAAGATTTGCGTGACCGTCTGAACAGTTCAAAAAGAAAGACGTGGGCTATTGTCGTCGGAGTCTTGTTGATTGCGGCGATAATAGCAGGATTCTCCGTAATTGGCTCGCCCAAAACCCAGCGTTTGATGCGTTATGATGATCAGAAAATTGCCGATCTGCAGTCAATTCAAAGTCAGGTTGTAAATTATTGGCAGCTAAAGCAGACTGTGCCGACAAGTTTAGAAGAACTAAAAGACCCCATTTCAAGTTTCGGTATTCCAGTTGATTCGCAGACAGGTGCTAGTTATGAGTACAGAAGGACGGGCGGGTTGTCATTTGAAATTTGTGCTGATTTCAATTTACCCTCAAGGGATTCTGGGTCTAAATCAGCAGCTATGAGGTATTCGGAATATGGATTTGAGTCTGAAAACTGGCAGCATGAAGCTGGCAGGCAGTGTTTCACTCGCACGATAGATCCAGAGAGATACCCGCCAATCAAAACACTCAGTAGATAAACCAATTACAGTTGTTGAAAAAGTCGTTCCGCACGGATATTTGTGTGGGACGACTTTTTTAGTTACGATTACACATTATGGCAAAGTCCGAATATGATCCAAAAACGATAGAATCTAAATGGCAGGATAGATGGGATAAGCAAAATCTTCATAAAACATCTGATGGAAAGAAAGGAAAGGATAATGAATTTATCCTTGTAGAGTTTGCTTACCCATCAGGAGATCTTCATGTCGGTCATTGGTACGCTTTTTCGGTAATGGACATTTACGCGCGCTTCAAGCGAATGCAGGGCAAAAATGTTTTGTTCCCAATGGGCTTTGACGCCTTTGGACTGCCTGCAGAAAATGCTGCTATAAAGAATAAACAAAATCCGCGAAAATGGACATATGAAAATATCAATTATATGCGCAAGCAGCTTCGCTCAATGGGCGCGATGTTTGACTGGTCGCGCGAAGTTGTAACATCTGATCCGGAGTATTACAAATGGACGCAATGGCTGTTTTTAAAACTTTTTGAAAATAATCTGGCCTATCAAGCTGAAACGACAGTGAACTGGTGCCCGTCTTGCAAAACTGTTTTAGCAAACGAACAGGTGACGGGTGGACACTGCGAGAGATGTGGTCATGAAGTTGAGCAAAGAAAAATGAAGCAATGGCAGCTGCGTATTACTGATTATGCAGACCGTCTTATTTCAGATCTGGAGAAACTTGATTGGCCAGAGCCGATAAAAGATTCACAGAAGAATTGGATAGGAAAATCCGAAGGAGCAGAAATAAGCTTTAAGCTAAAAGCTTCAAGCTTTAAGCTTCCGGTTGTTAAGGTTTTCACAACCAGACCGGATACAATATTCGGGACGACGTATCTTGTGTTATCTCCTGAAAAAGCGCTAGAGATAATACAAGGGAATAAGGAATTAGCCCGCCCGAACGATTTGGGTCGTCCAGTCGGGCGGGGAATTACGAATAAAGAAGAAATTGAAAGCTATATAAAGAAAGCAAAAGGCAAAACGGAGTTGGAAAGACAAGAGAACAAAGAAAAGACTGGAGTAGAGATAAAAGGAGTGAAAGCTGTTAATCCCGCCAATAAAGAAGAAATCCCTGTCTGGGTCGCTGATTATGTTTTGGGAGGATACGGGACAGGAGCGATTATGGCAGTACCGGCGCACGATGAAAGGGATTTTGGATTCGCCAAAAAATTTGATTTGAAAATTAAACCGGTAATTATACCGGGTAATAAGCAGGTGCTTAACACTTTAATTCCTGAAGGATTACCTGAGCCGGATGATAACAATTATAAATCAGCACTTTTTATTTTACTTGGCAGACTTGCCGAATCTCCAACTGCATTAGAGGGACGATTGGTAAACTCTGGAAAATTTAATGGTAGGGATTCCAGAGAGGTAATTCCAGAAATTACAAAATTTGTAGGAGGTGAAAGAAAAACAACATACAAAATGCGCGACTGGGTGATATCACGTCAGAGATATTGGGGGTGTCCTATTCCAATAATCCATTGCAACAAGTGTAGAGCTGTTCCTGTCTCGGAAAAAGATTTGCCGGTGATTCTGCCCGATATTGAAGATTATTTACCAACGGGAGATGGTAAGTCGCCTCTGGCAAAAGTTACCAATTGGGTAAATGTTAAATGTCCCAAATGCGGAAGCGAAGCAAAAAGAGAAACAGACACTTTTGATACTTTTATTGATTCGTCTTGGTATTTTCTCCGATACACCGACCCGAATAACGAGAAAGAGTTTGCATCAAAAGAGAAAATGAAAGCATGGATTCCTGTGGATTTTTATTCCGGCGGAGCGGAACATACGACGATGCACTTGCTCTATAGCCGATTTTTTCACAAAGCGCTCCACGACCTCGGTCTGGTCAATGAGCCGGAGCCATATGTCTGCCGAATGAATCGCGGACTGATACTTGGTCCCGACGGCAACAAGATGAGCAAATCAAAGGGAAATGTCGTAAATCCGGACGATTACGTGGAGCGGCTAGGGGCGGACACGGTACGAACTTACTTGGCTTTTATCGGTCCCTACAATGAAGTTGGCTCCTATCCTTGGAGTCCGGATAGTATTATAGGCGTCAGACGATTTCTTGAACGTGTGTGGAAACTGAAAGACCACCTTGAGCCAAAGGCCAATGACGAAGTGGAAACAAAGCTTCACGAGACTATAAAATCCATAACAGAAATTCTAAGATCTCTAAAAATAAATACGGCGGTGTCCTTTCTGATGGAGTTTGTCAACAAGGCGGAGAAATCCGGTGTAAACAAAAATCAATATGAGACGTTGTTGAAACTGCTGGCGCCATTCTCCCCGCACATTACGGAAGAAATCTGGCACGATATCGGCAATGAGGGCTCCATACACGAAGAGAAATGGCCGGAGTTTGACCCGAAGAAAATAGAAAAAAGCGAAGTTACGATTGTCGTTCAAGTAAATGGCAAAAATAGGGGAGTTATTTCAGCCAAAGCCGGTATTGACGAGGAGTCTGTCAAGTCGCTGGCGATTGCATTGCCCGAAATTAAAAAATGGATTGAGAGCGGGGAAGTTAAGCGGGTTTTCTATGTGAAAAACAGACTTATAAACATTGTGTTATAAAGTACTTGACTTTAAAAAGGTCAAGTGATATAAAGGTATTTACAAATATCTAAAAAGATAGAGTAATAAATTAGCCAAATATAACAATATGACTACAGTAAGCACAAAAAGCCCGCAGAAAACAACCAAGCTCTCGTTCAAACCGAAGCAGGTTGTTAGGCATTTACTAGACTCCCTTAGCGATAGGGCTCGGGATGTTATTACTCGTCGTTACGGACTTGATGAGAAGGCTGAGCGCATGACTCTAGAGAGCATAGGCAAAAAGTATGGCATTACCAGAGAACGTGTAAGGCAGATAGAAAATCACGCTCTAGGCGCCATCAGAAAATCAAAAGAGTATCTGAAAGAGAAGGCCATTTTTAATGAATTGAGAGATGCAATCAAGGCGCTTGGCGGGATAGTGGCCGAAGAAGACCTGCTCAATCATTTTGCGAAAGATGACAGCACCAAGAACCACGTTCACTTTATGCTGGTTATCGGAGAGCATTTTACTCGTGAAAAAGAAGACGACCACTTCAAGCACCGATGGTATGTGGACAAAGATTTGGCTGACAAAATCCACAGCTCTCTAAAAAAGCTTTATTCGGAGCTGGAGGACGACGACCTGATTGCAGAGCCGGATATGATTGAGTCATTTCTTGAATATATAAAAGAAGTTGCCGATGAATACAAAGATGATGAAGTTGTGAAGAGATGGCTTTCGGTAAGTCATAGAATTGCCAAGAATCCACTGGGCGAATGGGGGAAAATAGAATCTCCGAATATCAAAGCGAAGGGAATGCGCGACTACGCTTTCCTAGTTATCCGCAAACACGGTTCTCCCATCCACTTCAGAGAAGTCGCGAAGGCGATATCGGAGTATTTCAACAAGAAGGCCCACGTTGCCACTACTCACAATGAGCTCATAAAGGATGACAGGTTTGTCTTGGTTGGACGAGGACTTTATGCCCTTAAGGAGTGGGGATATATGAGCGGAGTAGTCAAGGATGTTATAAAAAAATTGATTGAAAAGCACGGTCCTATGGTCAGAGACAAGGTTGTGGAGAAAGTTCTTAAGGAGAGATATGTCAAGGAGAACACAATTTTGGTAAATTTGCAGAATCCAAAGTATTTCTACAAAGACAAGGAAGGCAAGTATCACAACATAGACGAGAAGTAAACGCATTAAACCGCCCCCCACGTATATGCGGGGGGTGATTTAATTTGTAGCCGAGAGTTTAATGCGATAAAATATTCTATATGTTTGACAGACTAATCTCTGACCCAAGTTTCCGAGAGGTTTTTTCTGATGTCTTCAGAACAATCTGGAAGGTCCTTCCGGTTTGGCTGCCGATTGTTCTTCTGGTTACGTTTGTCCAGACTTGGCTGCGGTATGTCAGGACAAAGTGGAATTCTGAGCAGAAATACGTTTTGCTTGAGCTTAAAGTTCCGAAAGAGGTGGAAAAGTCTCCTGCCGCTATGGAGATAGTGATAACAGCGATGCATCAAGTAAGCACCGGAAACCTCATTGACGTTTATTTCAAAGGTAGGACCAGGCCATGGTTTTCTCTAGAGATGGTGTCAATCGGCGGACAGGTGCATTTCTTTATCTGGACGCCAGTAAAGTTTAGAAGTATCGTTGAAACCCAAATTTACTCCCAATATCCGGCAGTAGAGATTCATGAATCCTCTGATTACTCACTTGGTGTGCTGTATAATCCAGCGGAGATATCAATGTGGGGCGCGCAAATGGCTCTTTCAAAAGTCGATGCCTACCCGATAAAGTCATATATTGACTATGGCTTGGATAAAGACCCGAAAGAGGAATACAAGATTGATCCGCTGACTGCAGTTATTGAATATCTGGGCTCTATTAAACCCGGAGAGCAGGCCTGGATACAGATATTGATTCAAGCGCACAAGTCGGAGGGGTTGAAAGAATTGCGTCTGTTGAAGAGATCCGATTGGACAAAGGCCGCCAAGGAAGAGATTAAAAAGATTATCAGCGAAGCTGTGTTCAAACCCGGCGAGGGCAAGGATATAACCAGCACCAATCTGACCGATACCCAAAAACAGACCATTACGGCTATTGAACGCAGTATTTCAAAGTTTCCTTTTGATGCCGCCATTCGCCTTGTGTATATAGCCAAAAAGGATATTTACAATTCCACCAATGTCCCCGGCATACTTGGCAGTTTCAAACAGTTTGGCTCAAACAACCTAAACGGTTTCAAGCGAGCTTGGCCCACTGATTTTGACTATCCGTGGCAGGATTTTCGCGGCACGCGAAAGCGAGCCAATGAAAGAAAAATGCTTGACGCTTACAAACGCCGTTCGTTTTTTCACCCGCCCTATAGAAATTTTCACACTAAACGTTTTATTCTGACGACTGAAGAATTAGCTACGATTTTCCACTTTCCGGGGCTTGTCTCTTCTACCCCGACTTTCTCCCGCCTTGTTTCCAAAAAGGCGGAACCGCCGCCAAATCTGCCGGTTTAGCTTTCGGAATAATGAATATAAACACCGGGTTTTCATATTGGAGAAAAATAACAAAGAAAGAGAAGCAAATAGCCGGCAGCTTTGCCGTTCTGGTCTTGCTTGGAATTTTCAATGCCCTGTTCTGGTCGCCCCCGCGACTTTTCCCGGCCCATACGATACTTCAGATTAAAGACGGAGATTCTCTCTCCGCCGTCGCCAGCCAGCTTGAAGGAGAGAAGCTGGTGCGGTCGGTGTTTTGGTTCAAAGTTTCTGTGGTTCTTTCAGGCGGAAGCGGGAGTATAAGGGCGGGTGACTATTTTTTCAACCAACCAGCCGACGTTTTCTCCCTAAGCCGTCGCTTAACGCAGGGCAATTTCAATCTAACGGCGAAGAAGGTGACTATCCCCGAGGGCTTCAATATTTTTCAGATTGCCGAACTTCTCGAAACTCAGTTTGACCTGTTTGACCCGGAAGAATTTTTGTCAATTGCCAAGGAAGGAATGCTTTTCCCCGATACTTACTTTTTTCCGCAAAACATTGACGCTATGACTGTTGCCAAAAGAATGGAAGATAATTTTCTGTCCAAATTTGAAGAATTGAAACCCTTGATTGATAAGTCCGGCAAAAGTCCGGAAGAAATTCTAATTATGGCCTCTATCGTTGAGGAAGAAGCCAATACCCCCGAATCGCGGCGAATTGTTTCGGGAATTCTCTGGAAACGAATAGAGATTGATATGGCACTTCAGGTGGACGCATCCTTCGCCTATGTGAACGGCAAGGGCACTTATTCCCTGACTAGGAATGATTTGGCTACTGACTCTCCTTATAACACTTATACCAATACTGGCCTTCCACCGGGGCCTATAAGCAGTCCGGGACTGGATTCATTGAAAGCGGCGATTGAACCGCAAGAGTCTGATTATTTGTATTTTCTCCACGATTTGGATGGAAACATCTATTACGCGAAAGACTTTGACGGGCATCA
>MHVD01000022.1 GCA_001823695.1 Candidatus Zambryskibacteria bacterium RIFCSPHIGHO2_01_FULL_43_25
GTTCCGCAAGAGTCTGGCGTAGGCGTAAGACCTGTTGGCGTGGCTGGAGGGGTGGGAGTAGTAGAAGTGGCTGTGGTAGTAACAGTGTAAGCTTTTACCACTACGCTATCTGTTACAGTACCGCCAGTATTTTTCTCACATGTTATGGTAAATTCTTTTTGACCTCCAGTTGGTGGATAAAAAGAATGACCAGAGTAAACATAGAAATCGCCAATCGGTATAACTCCGGACGAATACACTCCGTTAATACTTGTATAACAACTACTAACTTCTTTGGAAATCCAGCTTACGGTAAAACTTTGACTGGAACTTAGAGTAATCGGCCCGTCAGAACTGTTTGCCTTTATATCAACTGAAGCTGTGACCGTAAGTGAGATTAGGTTTACTGTACTAAGCAACTGGTCAGTATATTGCCTGAATAAGTACGGAGTACCAACATAATCCTCTGCTATATCCAAAACAGCCAACGTGTCACTAACTTTAGAATTAGCTTTGCCTTTTAAATAATTAAGAAGAGTTCTAATATATGCAATTCTATCTAAAGCATCATTAGCAAGATATGAAGAATAGGCAAGGGTTTTTAGTTCTTGGGTTTTTGCTTTAAGATCAGTCAGAGCTTGAGCAGGATCCGTCGGGGTAGGGTAGCTAATAGTTACTTTAACCTCATCCTTCGCACTATTTACAGTATTAGTACAAGTCAGGGTAAAAATAAATGTCTTATTCGCAGTCAAATTTGAAAAAGCCTGACCCACAGTGGTGTTAACAGAACCTTTTGAAGAACTGTTCCATGCTGAACTTGTTGAATCCGACGGCGATACAGAGGCCGTGCAGGCATTTGCATATTTTGAATCCCAGGTAAATTTAACACTTGTGCCATAAGGAACTGTTACGGGACCATCAACTCCGTTTGCTTTTAAGTCAACCGAGGCCGCTCCAGATGTGCCACTGACGGGCGATGGCTGACTGACATTAGTAATAGTTGTAGTGTTTAAAGGAGTACAAACAACAGCGCGTGTTTGAGGGCCAAAATATCCAACCGCCGGACTAATACCATTATCTGCCTGAAACTGTGCTAACGCTGATTCAGTTAGAGAGCCGAAGTAACCATACGAAGTAGCTGCCGGCATTATCAAATAACCTTTGGAAACTAAAAACTGCTGGAGAGCAGTTACATCAGCACCTGTACTACCAATAGTTAAATCCCTGTTAAAAACGCATGGGCTTGTGGCTACTGGTGAACTTGCAACGGTTGAGCTACTTTGCAAAGCGTTTAATTGAGCTTGCAGTTGAGCTATTGTCGTAAGCAGGTTATTAATCTGTGTAGTTAAATCAGCAACAGTCTGCGCATTCGCCGGAAGGACAAAAGTCACAACCATCGTTAAACTTACGAAACCTATAATAAATTTTTTCATAAAAAACACTAGACTGGTAATCACAAACCGTTAGTTTAAATTATAGCACTAAAAAAGACAAGAATGATTACAGCAAATTAACCTAATTTCACAAGCTGTTTTTACTCTTCGTGATACATTAAATATCAAAGCTGGTAATTTTGTGCGCGGGAGAGGACTTGAAACTTACCCGCCCACCAAGACTGGCATGTCGGGCAGGCAGTTTCAGTACCCCAATTGGATATTTTGTATTTAACAAACAAAATATCTCAATCAGGCTTCAAGTTCGTATGACGACCTTATAAATCAGGTCTATACCTCCAGCCACAAAATTAATACATTAATTTTGTGCGCGGGAGAGGACTTGAACCTCCACGCCCGTGAGGGCATAGCCACCTCAAGGCTACATGTATACCAATTTCATCACCCGCGCGTTAATTCGCATACAAACTATAACTAAGGAGTTCCGCACTTTCAAGTACAAACAGTCCCGCTTGCGCGAGACTATTTTGGTTCTTCAGTTTGTTCTTTTTGCTCTGTCTTCTCTATAACTTTTTCTGCCGATACCGTCTCTTCTTTCGCTACTTCTTCTTCTGTTTCCGACAGGTCGTCGGTATTCTCTCCCACGAGACGGGAATTTCTCATCTGTCTGCTTATCTCTTTGGCCGCTTTTCTGCGGATATGGTAGAGCTTGGCTCGACGAACCTTTGAACGTTTAACAACTTCTATTTTGTCTATCATGGGAGAATAGAGGGGAAATATTTTCTCAATACCAACACCGCTTGAAACGCGCCTGATGGTGAAAGTAGCGCCCGGCTCCTTGCCGTGCTTTACCGCCAAAACCAAACCTTC
Source organism: Candidatus Zambryskibacteria bacterium RIFCSPHIGHO2_01_FULL_43_25 (assembly GCA_001823695.1). Lineage (GTDB taxonomy): Bacteria > Patescibacteriota > Minisyncoccia > Phycocordibacterales > Zambryskibacteraceae > MHVD01. The sequence goes on from MHVD01000022.1 coordinate 2,244, forward strand.
AAACACCTGAAGCCTGATTTTGCCTTTTTCTTGGATCCTCTGCCAAACTTTGACGGTATCTCCCGCTCTGATATCAATTTTTTGTCTAGCTGAAATATCAACTGGTGAAATTTTTATTGAAGTTTTCATTTCCATAAACGAGGAACACTCTATCACACTAGTTGGCCTGAATCAAACCTGACGGTTTCAAGCGCCCCAGAAAAGTCGGGTGGATACGGGGCGCGGATTCGCAAGATACTGCCGTCTACTTTTCTAAATTTGATTGCAAAAGCGTGCAGAGCCACTCTCCCAAAACCAAGAGCGCAGGGTTTCTTGGGAGCATAAAGTTTGTCACACACAAGAGGATGACTAATCGCCTGGAAGTGCACTCTTATCTGGTGCGTTCTGCCCGTTTTTGGCATTACTCGAACAAATGAAAACTCCTTATTGTTTTTCAATACTTCATACTCTGTCCTAGCTTCTCTAAGTTCGCCACGGGCCGCTTTCTCCACCGCAAAGCGTCTGAAATCTCTTTTATTCCTTCCAATTTTAAAATCTATTGACCCTTCCCTTTTATCATCTGCAAAAACCCCCCAGACAAAGCAATGGTATTCTTTTTCCATCATCTTTTCTTTAAATTGTCTTTTAAGGTAAGCGTGGCTCTCTTTTGTTTTTGCAATAAGCATTACGCCGGATGTTTCCCTATCCAGACGGTGAACAATTCCGGGCCGATTTATAATCTTGCCGGAACTCAAGGTTATAGGTTCGCCAACGTCTTTCGTCTCCGGATAATTTTCTAATATCCAGTCAGTCAGGGCGGGCTCGTCTGACCGCCCATCCGAATGCACCACCAAACCGGCTGGTTTATTAATTGCCAACCAGTCGGGAGTTTCATAAAGAATCCTTATTTGATCTGTTTTACTCATATGTCAAAATTTATTGTTATATATTTTTCGAAAAATATAAAACTTTAACACCAAGAGGCGACAAGACATGGAGAACAGCGCTCCCTTTTCTGTGCGTACTTACCAAACCCGCCCCAACCAACTTTCTTATGTGCTGGGATCCTGTTTGATAGTTGATATTCAGTTTTTCTACAATGTCGTCTGTCGAGAGATTTGGCTGTGTATTTAACAAAAACAAAACCTCTAACCTTCTGTGATTAGAAACCCCCTTAAACACTTTCTCCAGTTCATAATAAATTTTTCGGCTTGTCATATAAAAATAGTTAAATACGACTTTAACTTAAAACTCAACAATAATCTATTATATATTTTTCGAAAAATATATAATAGATCAAAGGTAGCAAGTAAATAACAGCAAAGCATCGTCTGGTAATGGTGGTATTTGATAAGATGTTGATGATTGTATATTATTCTTTTATCTTGCGCGGTTAGCTCAGTTGGTAGAGCAGGTCGTTTACACCGACAAGGTCGGGGGTCCAAGTCCCTCACCGCGCACCTATGGTCATTGGTATCACTGGCACAAATGGGGCAGGAAAAGGAACAGTCGTTGATTATCTGGTTAATACGAGAGGTTTCAAGCATCACTCTGCCCGGGAATTAATATTTGAGGAGGTGGACAAACAAGGTCTTCCAAGAAACAGAAACAGTACCAACTTAGTCGCGAACGAACTTCGCAAGATACACGGACCGGAATATGTGGCAAAGACGCTCTACGAACGAGCAGAAGAAATAGGAGGAAATGCGGTGATTGAGTCCATAAGAACCATCGGCGAGGCAGAATTCCTTAAGAAAAAAGGAGCGAAGATTCTGGGGGTGGACGCGGAACGTCAAAAGCGATACGAACGAGTGGTATTGAGGGGTGAAGGAACGGATAGCGTAACTTTTGAAGAATTTTGCATACAGGAGAATCGAGAAATGGCATCACAAGAAACTTGGAATATGAACGTCTTCGGAGTCATGAAACTTGCTGATGCTGTGGTAACAAATGATACAATTCGCGATGATTTATACAGGCAAGTAGACAACGCACTGGCAGAATTACAACAGTAGTCGGCAATCCTAAATGAAACTTGGTCGTATTAGGGTAAGTTGGTATATTTACCCCGTCATATTTTGCCGAGGTGGTGGAATTGGTAGACACGCAGCGTTCAGGACGCTGTTACCGCAAGGTAGTAGGAGTTCAAGTCTCCTCCTCGGCACCAATAAGGAACTCGTCGGTTTAGCCCGTGAGATTTAACCTCTCGCACCTTGTAATGTGCGTTAACGAAGCTTCGGACCGCCGTCTCGTTTTTGAAACTTCAAATATAATTCCTCAAGGGCCCCAAGGTGTTTATAGAGCTGTACAGCCGAATCACTCTCTTTGGCGCTCTTTTCTCCGTCTAAATTACCATCTTGCAACCCCTCTTCAACACGTTTGATTTCATTTTTAACACAATAGATAGCCGCCAAGAGCGCCGAACCGTATTGTTCTTCCTCGCCTATGGTAATCATTTGAATAAATATACCATAATCGGCGGTTCGTGCGACCTAAGTCTCCTTGCCCATAATTGACCTTAATTCTGGTATAATGGTATCGGTCGCAAGTAATTAATTACTTTAAATATGAAAGGAAAGGGTCTTCATATGCTAGCTTTCGTCCTCCTCATAGTCGGAGGATTGAACTGGCTCTTGTTTGGTTTGTTCAATTGGGAAATCGGCTTTTTGTTCGGAGGATCAAGCGCTGTAATTTCCAAGATAATTTATATCTTGGTGGGTCTTGCTGCCCTCCTTGAACTGTTCTCTCACAAGAAGAGTTGCATGTATTGCAAAGGTTCAAGCAGCGCACCGATGTAATTGACTCCTTGTGTCTTAAGTCCAAAACAGCCCCGACATAATGTCGGGGCTGTTTTGTTCGATTCCTTACGCAAGCAAAACTATTTGCTTGTTGCATTACCGCACCCACTTTGTTCGTGCGCTCCCGCGAGGAATCGAACCTCGATCCGCAGCTTAGAAGGCCGCTATTCTATCCGTTGAACTACGGGAGCGTGGCAAAAACGAACAGGTTATTTATAGCACACTCAAACTCATAGAAAAAATTAAATAGAGGGGTCGGGGAAAGACGGAGCCGAAGCGGTTAATTCCTCAAAATCTTTCTCCTTCTCGCTAAAATCTTCTATAACCCTGCCTAGAGCTTCTTCGTCTATGCTTATGGCTTTCTTGTCACCCTGATTATTCAGGAAGAAATCTTTCTCGCTAATGCCCAAAAAAGTTACCAGCTCAAAAATGATAATGGGAATGGCGATTATAAACAAGAAAACGATATTCACAGACCAGTCCCTGCCAGCCATTTCTTCCAGAGTGTGCGATTCACTCGTGCCTATCTCTTTTATTTGTCCGGATAATTTTTTAAAATTCGGTAATTTCATTTTTTTGCTAAATAAATTCGTTATACAAGATACATTTACTTTATCTTAAGAAAGGACACCTCAAAATATCCCTTCCATGTTCTCGGTTCTTTGGTCGGAGCAACGTCAAAAAGAAGCTTCTCGCCCGAGAGATTAATATTAAGATTAACCTGCTCTATAGTCCCCTTATACGGCAAACTCTCAAGGAGTGAGAGAAATCTGTAGGTATTTTGCCAACTGCCGATAGTTTCCAACCGCAGTCGTATTATTTCTTTGAAATCACTCTTGTTTTTCGGGTCAGACTCCGTCGTAACTGAGCTGATATTGAGAGATATCCCGCTGCCATCGCCTAGGTTTTCAATCAATTCAATGAAATAGACAACACCGTCGGGAGTAATGAAAAAATCATTAATTCTCTCAAGAGTGACAACATTATCAGCCAGAGATCTTTTTATCGCCCTCAAATCTTCGTCCTTCTTGAGATCCTTTTCGGTTGACGAGAGAGACAGAATAACGGCATCATGCCTATTATCCATATTCCAGGCAACAAAAGCCACTGCCGACCAGATAGCGATGTTTAATACGATGGCTATTGTTATTATTTTCTTGGTTTTTTCCATTTTAGAACTTGCCGCTTACAGAAACAGAGAAATCCAAATTCTTGTCCTTGGCAAAACTTGAAACGGGCAGGTCAACCTTTTCAAACAACTCTCCGTTCTCAAGCGTCTGCGTGAAGCCAAGAAGCGAATCACGATCTTTCGCAAAGCCCGAAAGTATAATTTTCGACTCAATACCAACACCCCTTTTGTACGCCACACTCTTTACTCTTATATTATCGCCCTTGTCCGCAAGGATATTGCCTATCAACTCGCTGACTGACATTGAATTATCGGGCACTTCTAAAGCTTTGATCTTTAGACTCTCAACCGTAAGCTCCTTATTTAATGAATCCGCCTCGCTAGACAAGGTGGAGCGTTTGACGGCCTCTATTCGGTTTACAACTTCTTTCTGCTTGGATATCGTAAGCATTAGAGACGGCACATAAAAGACGAGAGCGACAAACCCGATAGCCACGACAAAAAATAGGGAAAGTATTACTCTACGAAGCCGGTACTCCTTCCACAATTGTTTCTTCTCTTTTTCGGGCAATAAGTTAAACATATATTCATCTGCCGCGGGGCAATACTAGGCCGATAACGCTTGAATACCCGAGAGCCTGCGAACTTGGTATCGGCGGGATATAATTTTCAAAAGAAAAGGCATTGACCCAGACGTTGGCCACCTCCGCCGAAATCCCGTTATTGCTGGCATAGTGTCTTATGCCGGGCACATCGGCGTAGGAGCCACAGACTATTATATGGCCGATATCTTCCCCCTTTTCGCCCCATTTATCTTTTTGCGATTCCCAGAACAGAAAAACTTTGTCCATTTCTGATTTTATATTGGCCGCCGCTGGATAAAAGATCAGCGCGTCCTCTTTTTTTATATCTTCCCTTCCCTTCGCTTTTTTCAAACTATCTTCCGAGATAATTGGCGCCAGATCAATGGAGGTGGTAGAGCTAAAATTAACAGCACCGCCATAAACTATATAAAAACCGATCTTAGACCGACAGAGATGGATAACCAGTACCGGCTGACGAATATTTGCCGGCACGACAGACCTAGAAACGGCCTGTGATTCCAGTTCAAAGTGAAGCGGTGAAAGCCCTGCACTGTGGAAGACGTCCAGGTACATATTGACTGCATCAATTGGAATTACAGAGACAGATACGTGAATACCGTCGTTACTGGTAACATCACCTATCTTTAGAATGTCATAATCAAAAACAACTTCGGAAACCGAAAGAGGAACATTCTCCTCAATTATAAACTCAACACTTGTCCGCAAATCTTTGGAAGAGTTGGCCGGTAGCTCTGCAGTAAAAACGTACCCCTTTTCCTCGGGCAGAGTTGACCTTATATGTTTTATGTCATGGTTTTTTCTAAAACCGCCAAGTATTTTGGAGAGCGCTTCGGAGTCCTTTATCTGGCCAGAAACGACAATGCCTTCGGGCATAACTTCCTTGCCATACCTCTTGACTGTCAAACCTTTTTTCGCTTTCTCAAGTTCAATAAAGCGGACAGACGAATCAGAAACAGCAAGCGCCGGAGCCGGCATACCCAAAAACCTAGGCGCTGGAAAAAAATCTAGAAAACCCTTTTTGTTTTCTCTAAGAACCTTCATGTCCTTTGATTATACCATCCTAAAGTGAGGAATTTTAAGAAATTCTCGCGCCCGGAGGAATTTCCGAAGAAACTTCCAAAAGAGAAAGATTGTCATCATCGTGGGCGGCCAGAATCATTCCTTGGCTGTCCATGCCCATTATTTTTCTCTGCTCCAAATTAACGACGAAAGAAGCTTTTTTGCCGACTAACACCGACATGTCTTCAAAATACGGGCCAATACCGGCCAGTATTTGCCTCGGAGTTTCTTCGCCCAAATTCACAGACATCTTTATGAGCTTGTCTGAACCCAAAATCCTTTCAGCGGACAATATCTCTCCGACTTTAATCTCAATTTTTTTGAAGTCATCTATATTTATCATCATAAGAATTATACATTACCGAGTTGGCCATTCTTCTTGTCAAGAAAACTCTTGAGGATTAGGGCGGCGGCGGATGAGTCAATGAGCTTGTGCTTGCCTTGAAGCCGCTCCGCTTCCATTGAAGTGAAAAATTCCGGTTCAAACGTTATCGGTAGAGAGGTTGCTTGGCCTAGATTTTCCTTGAAGACGCCTATATCCGCCATCAAGGGGTTCTGTTTGCCCGACAAATCAAGCGATTCACCAATTATAATGGCGCTTATTTTTTCTTCTTGGCATATAGAGGCAACGGCAGAAACCGCTTTTGAATTATTTTCAATAACTTTCTTGGGAAAGGCCAGCTTGCCTTCTTCGTCGGAGAGCGCTATGCCAATACGTTTCGTCCCGTAGTCAATTCCCAGATATTTCATAGCTTTTGGTTCAATTGTAGCAGAATTTTAAATGTTGCGCCTTGGAGCTTTTTTGCTATGATTTAGCCGTATGTTGGAAAGTATAAATATATTAAATTCTTTCATTTTGAAGAATCCGCTGGTCTTTACGCTTCTGATAGTTTGGCTTATCGCCTGGAAGGGGGTGGCGCTGTGGAACGCCGCCAGACTGTCGCAGAAGAAGTGGTTCATAGTGCTTCTGATTGTAAACACCTTGGGAATTTTGGAGATAATCTACATCTTCGCAGTAGCCAAAAAGTACAAAGTTACTACGGAGGAGATAAAGTCAGAAGATAAATAAAGATACTAGGGAGGGATGGCTGAGCGGTTTAAGGCGCTGGTCTTGAAAACCAGAGGGCTCGAAAGGGTCCCGTGAGTTCAAATCTCACTCCCTCCGCCTTCGCCCGCCATAGCCTTGGCGACGGCGGGATTCGCCAGGTCTATGTCGGGCTTCGGCGGACGCAATCCGCAATGTATTACATCTATATTCTTAAATGCCGAGATGGTGAGTTGTATACTGGATGTACTCAAGACCTGGAGGAAAGGATTCAGAGACATAAAAATGGTCACGTTCCCGCAACGGCGTATAGATTACCGATTAGTTTGGAATTTTATGTAGCTATTCCAGATAAGTACAAAGCATTCGAATTTGAAAAATATCTAAAATCTGGTTCAGGTCGTGCTTTTATTAAGAGACATCTAATCTAACCCGTTTTAGTCCGCCGTAGCTTTGTAGAAGCGTAGGCGACCAAATCGAGCGTCGCACGAGACGTGTTTAATATAATGATTTTTGAACCTGCATAGAAGTGTCCGAGGCTCGGACCAGTCTTTTTTAAAGAAAGAATGTTACTAGTTAGTTAAAATTTGAAAACTTTTTCCTTCGAATGATCAGAATCATTACAAAGAGTATATTTGTAGTACCCCAAACTACAGGAAAGAACCCTGTGAGAAAACTATACTGAGACAGTGCGAAGAAACTAATAAGGTGGCGGAGAGTATTTATAGCGTAGGTAGAAAGAGTTTCAGTAAAAGGTTTATTCCAGGATTTTCTTAAGGTGGGTACAAAGCTAAATATGCCAACTGATACAAGTAGTATGGCGGACACCGTTGGTTGTTTAACTACTATCCACAAGAACAAAGCAAGTAACGCTGTAATAAAGAAAAAAGTATCAATTTTTGTGACGTCTTTCTTCCCCTTCCTAATTCCTAAGACGAAAATTATAAAAGCCATTAAAGCAGCTGTTAGAGTTACCCAAGACCCTGCTCCAGCACCTGAAGTAATTTGCATAGCAAACGCGACAAGAGTAATCAATCCCCAGGCAAACCATGTGTAAACATGGGGCAAGGTTTTACCACGAAGAGTGTCATTTAGATATGGAATAAAAGCAACTACTCCAAGAATAACGGAAATAAGACCCAAAATAGCTTTAAAATCAGGCATGTTCTATGTACCGACATTATACACAGTATCGGCTAGACCTTCTGGTAAATTCATCGTGCTACAATAAGTTCATATGAAATACAAAAGAATGCTACAAGCGCTCTTATTAGCAATCGCTGGATATGACATCTACTTATCAGTATCAGGTCTTTTCTTTAGGAGTGGTGCTGTAGCCCATGCAGCAAATTTTTTTAACTTCAATCTTGAGCTTACGACAAGTACGTATTGGCTTATTGGTTTACTCTCTACTTATCTCTTGGCATTCGCTGCGTTTTTGATTCTTGCAGCAACTAATCCGGTCAAATACCTAAGTGTTATATACATTTGCCTGGGTATTTTCTTTGTCAGAATATTCCAGAGAATTCACTTTATACTAAGCGACTCTGCTACTAATTTAGTTGCGGATCCAAGTAAAACAGGTTTCTATCTAGGTTCAATCGTTGTAGCAGCCGTAGCACTACTATTCTTAACGTTTAAGATTAGAAAACAGGTCTAATGACAGACAGAGGTTTGCGAGAGAGGAAAGACTGTTTCACAACATTCGATGGCACAAAATTAGTGTACCGTTCTTGGATACCCGAAAACCCAAATGGGCATGCCCTTGTTCTACTACACAGAGGACACGAGCATTCCGGGAGACTTACTGAGCTGGCAGAAGTGTTTGCAAGGGACAATTACAGCTGTTTTGCCTACGACAGCAGAGGTCATGGTGAATCTCCTGGACCAAAGGGTTATTGTGAAAATTTCTCGTATCTAGTTAAGGACCTCGATAGGTTTGTCTCGTATATATCGACTCAATACAAAATTGATATAACTAATATTATCGTATTAGCTAATAGTATGAGTTCTGTCGTGACTAGTGTCTGGGTTCATGATTATGCTCCAAAGATTAGGGGAATGATTCTTGTTGCACCGGCTTTTCGAATTAAGCTGTATGTCCCTTTTGCATTAACGGGCTTAAGAATACTTCAGCATTTTAAAACTCCTCTGTTTATAAAGAGTTACGTAAAATCTAGTCTGCTTACACATGATAAGGATGAGCAGTTTAAATACAATAACGATAGATTAATTACGAAGAATATTTCAGTTAATATTTTGACCGGTTTTTTTGATGCCGCCAAACGAATTGTCTCAGATGCCGCCGCAATAGAAACGCCGACGTTGATCTTGTCGGCCGGTTCAGATTGGGTGGTATACCTCAAGGACCAGAAGAAGTTTTATGACAGCCTATCATCAAAAATTAAAGAAATGGAAGTGTACCCTAACTATTACCACGGGGTTTTGTACGAAAAAGAGCGAGAGGTTCCGATAAGGAAAGCTCAGGATTTTATCTCCACTTTATTTAAATACAAGGAAGATAGATCGGGATTGTTAAATAGAGACAAGGAAGGTCCCACGAAAGAAGAATACGATAGATTATTATCATCACCTCCCCCCATAAAAAGGATAGTATATACGATGACCAGATTTTTTATGTCAACATTGGGAAAATTGAGTAAGGGTATCTCAATTGGCATTAAGTATGGATACGATTCCGGACTTTCACTTGATCATGTGTACGGAAATAAAGCCGAAGGAATTACTCCATTAGGCAAGCTTATTGATTACCTCTATTTAAATTCAGTGGGCTGGAGAGGAATAAGGACAAGGAAGAGTAATTTACAGAAATTGCTTGACGAAAGTATAGAGAAACTCGTAGCGCAACGCAAACCAATACGCATTCTAGATATTGCATCTGGTCCAGGAAGATATTTAATCGAAACAGCCAAAAAATTTGAAGATAGGAATATTAATATTTTACTATGTGACAACAAACAAGAAAATATAGACAAGGGTCAGGAGCTGGTTAGGACCTCTGGCGCTAAGAATGTGGTTTTTAAACTCAATGACGCTTTTGACAAAAGTAGTTATTCTAAACTTAACTTTATGCCCAATATAGTAGTAATATCAGGATTACATGAGTTGTTTAGCGATAACCAGAAGGTGTTGGAATCCTTAAATGGCGTTAGGTCTATAGCCGAGGATGAATGCACTATCATCTACACTGGCCAACCGTGGCATCCACAACTTGAATTTATTGCTTATACGCTAAAAAACAGAGAAGATAAACGGTGGGTAATGAGAAGACGTAACCAGGCTGAATTAGACTATTTATATGAAAATTCAGGGTTTAAAAAACAAGATATGGAAATTGATTCATGGGGTATCTTTACTGTATCGCGTGCGCTCACTCAGTAAGGTTTCTCATAAAGAAGTAGGTAAGAGAAATGAAGGATACCTGGAGGCTTACTTCCAGCTAATGACCATTAACGGGTCGGTTCATATTTTTAACGCGGCCAGAGAACTGAAGATTCTTCATGTATTTGCCAAAGGACCAAAAACATCATTAGAGATCGCAACAGAACTTGACCTAAACCATGGGATCTTAAGACTCTTGCTTGATGGGTTGGTTGAACTTAAATTACTGGAAAAATCTAATGACCTTTATTGGGCTAGTCCAACTCTGCTCCTGCTTAAAGGCAGTTATGAAAACTTAGGAACAAGCTATTGGGAGCATTTGCCAGAATTTGTAAGAACTGGAGTCCCTTTGGTCCAGATGAATGAAAAGACTGTTGCCGAAAAAGAGTATGTTGGGCAAGTCGAATCTCTTGAATGGATGATGTCAGCGACTGCCTTTGAGGCTATAGATTTGCTTGAAATTGGTAGAAGACGGAAGGGATTAAAAATTTTAGATATAGGTGCTGGCTCAGGAATTTGGAGCCTGACTATGCTCATAAAGGATTCTGGTGCAAAAGCAACTCTCCTTGATTTTGGTGAGGTCTTGAAAGTCGCGAAAATTAAAGCTAGAGAGAAAAATGTCCAGAATCGAACATCTTGGATTGAGGGAGATTTTTTCGAGACACCAATTTCAGAAACTTATGATTTGGTAATAGTTGGAAACGTACTTCACATACAGAGCTATGATAAAAATATTGAATTATTTAAGAAAATAAGAAGCTTGCTTTCCCCCAATGGAGAAATTCTTATCTTTGACCTTATCCCTCGTCGGGACGGTAATAACCTAATGCGTATTCTCTACGAACTAGGATTAAGGATTCGAACAAAGTCAGGCAAGGTGTACAAACGTCATGAGATTAAAAACATGCTAACTGTTGCTGGTTATTCCCGATTTGATTTCTATGATCTCGATGCTACGCCGAAACTAATTGGTTTATGTATTGCAAAATGATAAGCTAGCTTATACATGAAAATACTCTTGTTTTTTCTTTTCAGCTACTTTCTTGGTTCGATTCCGTTTGGACTTATTGTCAGTAAACTGAAAGGAACAGATATAAGAAAACAAGGAAGCGGAAATATTGGTTTTGCTAATGCGCTTAGGGTACTTGGCTGGAAACCAGCATCATTTGTTCTCTTGGGAGATACTTTAAAAGGTTTTATACCAGTATATACAGCGCTTAATGAGCTCGGTCTCGATTGGGCACTGCTGATGGGTCTTGCTTCTATGGTTGGACATATCTTTCCTTTTTGGCTCAAATTTAAAGGTGGAAAGGGGGTGGCAACCTTTCTTGGAATAAATTTAGCGGTCAACTGGGTTTTTGCCATTATCTTCATCATTGGTTGGATAATCATCACAACCCTAAATAACAAATCTGCTCCTTCGTCGCTCTCAATGGTTGTGTTGATGCCAATTCTTGCTATAACTTTTCAAGACTTATTGTACTTTTACTTACTAGTTTTGCTGATAATCCTTTTTACTCATCGTGCAAATATTGTAGATATAATTAAAGGACGAGAGAGAAAATTTATATGAGCCTTAACTTAAAGTTGACCATTTTATTCTCAGTACTTTTTGTAATTGGTTCCTTTCTTACGTTGTTACTTTATCGATTTGATATAGAAAAATTTAAACAATCAGGACTGGCCAAGAAAATTGCTATGTGGGTGCCCATAGCCGCAGTCTTTTTACTAACAATCAGCGTAGGCCCAATCCTGGAAATTACCATGTTTGCTTTTGTTTTCTGTATATCAATACTAGAATTTTATCGTGTAGATACCACGAAAAAGTCCAAAGAAAACTTAATTTATCTACTATTTTTTCTAGTTGGATTTAGTCATCTCATCCTAATTAGGCTGTTTTTACCCGATAGCATTGCAATTCTTCTTTTCCTCGTCTTCTCTACTGTCGTTTCAGACATATGTGGGTTTTTCCTTGGAAAAACTATAGGGCGCCACAAATTACCTGAATCGATAAATAGTAGTAAAAGTTGGGAGGGGGTAGGTGGTCAAATCCTAGGCGCCTTTCTCGGCGTTTTACTAATCAAATACTTTATCGTCTTAGATGGAAATGTTTTAATGTTTCTTCCGATCGGATTAGGGAGTACAATCGGAGACTTGCTAAACAGCAGAGCTAAAAGAATCGCTGGTATAAAGGATTGGAGCAACACCCTTCCTGGTCACGGAGGCTTTACTGATAGGTTCAGCAGTCTAGCCGGGAGCAGCTTATTACTATTCTATTTTCTGATTCTCAATCTAATTAAATAGTGCAAAAACCGCATACTGACCCGCATACCTCATTTTGATTACCGAAATGATGCTAGAATACCCTTACAAGGGTTGATCCACGGGGTACCTAACCCGACTAGTCCGCCAGTTAGATTTGTTTATTTAAGAAAATATATACGCTAAACTAATAATATTGGATTTATATAGATCCAATTTTTAATCTTTAATTTTTTAAACAAAAATGAGTAAAACAGCATTAACAATTCTTATTATTATAGTCCTTATCGTTGTTGGATATTTCATCTGGGGAGGTGGACCAGCAAAAACCGAGGAACCTAATTTAGAAACGGTTAGCCAAGAAATGCCAGTTGAGGGCAGCAACACTCCAGAAATGATAGTTGAAGCAGGCAAAAACATCCAAGAATTTGATATCTCCGGCGCGCCTTTCAAATTCTCTATCAAGGAAATTCGCGTCAAGCAAGGCGACACTGTGCGCATCAACTTTACCAACAATGAAGGACTTCACGATTGGGTAATTGACGAGTTTGCAGCCAAGACAAAACAACTGAAGGCGGGCGAATCGGAAACGGTTGAGTTCGTAGCCGACAAGAAAGGAGAGTTTGAGTATTACTGTTCCGTAGGCACTCACAGAGCTCAAGGAATGGTCGGCAATTTGATTGTTGAGTAGAAGGCAGTTCTCTCTTTGGTTCTTTTTGTGCACTATTAACCCCATCTTGATGATTGGAGAGTTTTTTCTGTGATATAATTTTACCAATTATGCAGAAGCCCAAGGCACTGCAATGGAACACGCTGGAATATGAACATCGAGAACGCGGCTCGGATTGGTTTTGGGCTGTCGGGATTCTTACTGTCGCTATCGCTATCACGTCAATAATCTTCAATAACGTGCTGTTCGCAATCGTAATCCTGCTTTCCGGCTTTACTCTGGCTTTGTTCGCCGCTCGCCACCCCAAAAGTGTTGAAATAACTATTGATGAAAAGGGGGTCAGGTTGGATTCGTATTTTTATCCCTATCACTCGCTTGAGTCATTTTGGGTTGACGACCGCGGAGAGGGTCAGCACAAGATACTGATTAAGTCGCAAAAGCTCATAATGCCCTACATTGTTGTACCAATAGAGGAAGTCAGCTCCGAAGAAGTGCGTGAAACTTTGTCAAAATATCTTCCTGAAGTTTTTCATGCCGAATCAAATCTGCAAAAACTCCTTGAACG
>MHVD01000023.1 GCA_001823695.1 Candidatus Zambryskibacteria bacterium RIFCSPHIGHO2_01_FULL_43_25
GTTTTAAAGCAAAAGTGTTTCCAAGCTATTGATTAGAAGACGTTATAAAAATTTGTTTAAAAACACATGCAAAAATTGCAATTGGTATAATAAATAACGACCGTTATTTATAATACCAACTAGCACCAGAGGTCTCCGACTATGTCCGGCTGTCTCCGACCGTCCTCTTTCACTACATCGGACTGTCGGTTACTTTCTCCTTTTTGAAAAACCTTACAACAAAGTAAAGCGCGATAACCACAAACAGGGTCCACCATAGCCACAACAGACCATCAAGGTAACTAAAGAAATAGAGGCCAAGCAAGATGCCAAAAGAAATGAGGCAGAGCTTGAGCAAACCCACTTCCCACCACTTAAACGTCCACGTCCTTAATATTTTCATGGTTTTTAGAGTTGGAAATAATAATTGTATTATACCACCAAAACAGCACAGGTTTTCACTTCTTTGAATGAATTGATTTGACTTGACTTGTTCTTTTAGGTATTTTGTTTAAAGAACTGAACCCTTTCGCGGAGGTTAACATGGTTGGCACTATTCAGGTTGCTTATGAGCGGAAGCAGAAAGATGGGCATGAGATACACAGGGCAAAAATTCGTTTTGCACCCGGGCCTTGCGGAATTGTTTTCACCAAATGGTATATGGGAGCAAAGGGGCCTCCACTAACGGTGAAACAATTCATCTCGGCTTTCGGATGCGGCATAGCCAACGTGAAGACGTTGTGAGTCAATACCGCAAGGCACAGCTTCAACAAGCTGTGCCTGTTGTTTTTAATTTTTTTATAATCCCCAAATCCGCGCAAACACTACTCTACAGTTCTGCAGAACTATAGAGTAGTGTTTGCTTATTTGTTCTTTTTTGGCTTCTTGTAGTACTCTCTTCCTTTTAGTTTTTCCGGTAGTAAGTCTTCTTTTATATATCTCTCATACCCTTTACCATAGTCCAGCTCTTTCATAAGCTTTGTCACTGGATTCCTTATCACAAGCGGTATGGGCAAATTACCGTACTTCTTCACGTCTTCAAGAGCGCTGAAATACGCTTCATACGAGCTTCTGTCTTTTGGCGCAGTTGAAAGATAAACTACGCCGTGTGCTAAGTTAATTTGTGCTTCCGGCAAGCCGACAGTCTCCACTGCGCGGAACACGTCATTAGCCACCACCAGCGCGGTCGGCATTGCCTGGCCGATATCTTCGGAGGCAAAAATTACCATTCGTCTGGCAATAAACTTCGGGTCCTCTCCCGCTTCAATCATTCTCGCCAAATAATAAAGCGCCGCGTCCGGTTGAGAAGCCCGCATTGATTTTATGAAAGCGCTCACAGTGTTGTAGTGCTCTTCGCCACCTTTATCAAAACGTAAATGTTTGCCTTGAAGCGCATCTTTAACAGTCTCCAGGGTAATTTTACCGTAAAGCTTGCTGGTATTTTCAAGAATTGTCAGAGCTTGTCTGGCATCACCGTTTGCCAAAGACACTACCCATTCCCTTGTTTCCTTGTTCATTTTCAATTTTGTGCGCCCGATAATTTTTTCCATTTCTTCATCTGACAACTCTTTCAAAACAAATATCCTGCAACGGGAGAGCAGAGGCGCAATTATTTCAAAACTTGGATTTTCAGTTGTGGCTCCAACGAGAGTTAATTCCCCGCGTTCAACAAAAGGCAAAAGATAATCCTGCTGAGCTTTATTGAATCTGTGAATTTCATCCAAAAAAAGAAGTTTGGGCTGTTTTGTTTTCTTCTTTACAATCTGCCGCACATCGTCCTTACCAGCCGATACTGCCGAGAGTTCGTTGAAATCCGCGCCAAGTGCGTCGGCATATATGCGCGCCAGAGTGGTTTTGCCCACCCCCGGCGGTCCCCAAAGAATGAAGGAGAAAAGATGCTTGTCCAGAATTGCTACCCGCAAGGGCTTGTGTTCCCCGACAAGCTGTTCTTGGCCCACAAATTCATCAAGGGTTTTAGGTCTAATTTTATTGGCAAGCGGTTCCATACGCCAATTATAGTCAAATTAATCGCTTTTTCTATCAGAAGACAAAAGAAAAATAACTTGTCACTTCGTGGTAAGGATCACGGAGTATTTCACCAGCATTTGTGTGATAAATTAAATTAAAATTATTTTTACCTTTCTTATCCATAATCATAAGCAGAGTGATAATTGATGGGGGGGAATCAACGTTGGCACTGCTTAAATTTATAATTTTCTCATAATCTCTGGCCTCCATCAGTCCCAATGTAACCTTATCGTTTTTTTCAGCCTGCTTTTGAATTTGGTAATGAGAAAAGTCCACCGAAGCGACTATCACAGTTTTCTTGTTTATTTTTTGAGCGATGGCTTTCGCTAATCTCTCTATTTCATCTATCTTAAGGGTCCCCGAAACAACCAAGGGTACAATCCTGGCATCAGGAATATAATACTTTATAAACGGCACGATACCTCCTATAGAGTGTTCCTGGACAAGTACTTCCTCATTGAAATCAATAAGATTTTTATCATAAAGATCCTCGATAATTTGATCGTTTGGTTCCACAACACCAAAAGGCGTTTCCCATCCCGCGATACTAGACAAAATGGGCTTTTCCCCCAATTCATAATGATTTGGCCCGATAAGTATTATGGTCTCTGGTTTTTGGATTGACAGATTTTTGAAGAAATCAGCAATAATAAAACTTGGCAGTAAATGATGCGGCACCACTCCCCCAATAATTGGGAGCGGATACTTTTTGTCGCTATGTCTAACCCGCTCGATTGCGTCTGTGAAAGTTTCAAACTCAAAAAAATAAGCGGGATGAGTGGGAAAGGCAGAAACATTGATTGTGGTTCTGTTTTGAGTCCCCGTCGCCAGGAAAAGTAGGAGAGCTAAAATCGCTAAAGTAAGCGCACTAAATAGTGTCTTGTGTAGGGGGTTGGATGCTTTTTCGCTTTCTGTACTGGACATACCCGTAAATTATAGCAACAACAACCAGAACCCCTAATACGTATGAATATTTTGTGTCATTGGTTTTTACTTGCTCTATAATATTTATTTCATCTCCTTGGTTATATACTGACCGAGTTTTATCTCCTGTAATAGTAATAACACTTGCGCCTGTGCGGCCACGAACTTCTGGCTCATACATAAGACTTGCACGGGCTGGCGGGGTGTTAAATACCCCCCTTGAGACTACTCTGGCTTGGTATGTCAGTCTTACGCTATCACTGTTTACATTAGCAAAAGAGGCAACTATTCCATTTTCTGTGTACTCTTTATCTCCTCCCCAGTAATAATACGAGTGTATATCGGAGCGTGAAGAAGCCCTCTCATTTTCAAAGCTTTTATTTACAGGCACCAATCCTCCCGGCAATTCGTCTTCTATAACAAGATACCGGCTCTCTTGCGGTATACCAGAGACTTGTATGTCAATATCTACGATATCACCTATTCCAAAACTGCTTTTATAAGTTCTTGTGACACTGAGACCACTGCTTTGTGGGCTTGCATTTTTGTCGGTTCTGAACTGGTCAAATACAAATGTTGAGTAAATATGATTATCCTCCGGTGATTCTATGCGAAGCTTTGTATCCTGGACAAGTAGCTTAGGGTCAATTGAGACTATCCTAGTATCAAAGACTCCTTGAAGTACGCCGCTATCTACTTGATTTTCACCGAGCCAGACCTTATAAGGTGTGCTAACATCTGATTTGTTGTATTTTTTCGTAAACTCAAGAAGCGTATCTATGGTTTGTGCTGTAGCAAAAGTATTATTCCAATATTCGGCTTTTCTTTCTGAAACAAGATATCTAGCAGCTCCGACTATTGCTTCCTCAGGTGCACCAGCTTTCAGTAGAGCCCGCAATGCTAGGGCTGTAGAAGCCTCACGTGATCCAAAAAACATCCAGGTGCCGGATTCCCAATATTTTTTGCCATTTTCTTCTTGTGCGATACTTTGCAGAAGATTATATCCGTTGGTATTTCTATCCATAAACCCATTCTGAACGTTCGATAGTAAGCCCAAGGCTATAATATCGGGAGTGGAGGTACCAAAGTTTCTTATTTCTTCGTTGCCAAGAGGCGATCCAAGAAGCGAGAGTGTATAGATATAACCAATACGCACCGTTGGATCGGTAATTTTGGGTAATTCATTTTCAAATCGCGTTTTTGTTGATTTATACAAATCTGCCGGAACTGCTACCCCCAATCGTTCTGCTCTCTTTAAATACTCGGTCGCATAAGCCGTAATAAAAGGATTAACCTCTCCGTACCACCATCCCCAACCACCGTCGTCGTCTCTTAGTATAGACAATCTATCCACACCAGTTTTTATAAGATCGGGTAGATCTTTACTTCCAGTTATTTCTTTAAAGATCATTTCATTCTCCTTGATTATAACGGCCGGTACGAATCGGCTTGTTGTTTGTTCTACACACCCATACGGGTACTGCAATAGATAATCTATCGCCGGAGGCAATGTGCCAAAGAGAGAAGCTGATAAATAAAGGTTGGCCTTTGACAAAGAAGCATCTGTGTCCGGGAATTTTGTTATGCCAAAGGTTATCCCTCCTTCTCCAACAGACGACGTTCTTTCGTTAAATCCAAATTCTTTTACCGGTATCTTTATACTGACAGAATCCTCCTCTTTGGCATTTCCCGTAGATGATAAGGCCGCTCTGATTGTGGCAATTCCAGACTTAAGGGGCTTCAGATTCCATAAGGTTTCAATAAAACTATTGTTTCCGATTACGAAAGATACCGGCTGATTATCCACCAAATCACCGCTGTCAAAAGTGAGTCTGTGTTCAAGTTGTTTTTCTATCCCGCTAAAATTATGCGAGAGAGTAGATATGGTTATATCATCACCTACTCTCAAAATATTCGGGAGGATGGGACGAATGATAACCGGCTTGGTTACTAAAAGATCCGCAGTATTTTCACCAACCTTTGTGTCGTACGTTACTGCAATACTCTGGACGAGCCAGGTGGTAAGATTGTCGGGTAGGACAAATCTAACCGTTGCATTACCATTGGCATCAGTTTGTACGTGTGGATTCCAATACGCCACGTCAGCAAAATTATCCCGCGTTCTCCCATCACCACCTTTATCATTATGAACATATACATTACCGGCAAAATAAGTTGCTTTGTCTTTTACGGTTAAATTGTATACCAGTGTTTTGTCTGTCTGCCATTCTATTGAGTCAACTGTCACTTGATTATTATCTTTGTTAAGAAGGAAGTCGCCAATTTGTATGCTTCCGGCATCCTTCCAGCCATTATTAACCCACATGCGGTGCTCAGCGGTTACTTTAATGTCACCATTTAGTATCAAATATCCAGGCGCAATTATTGAGTGCACATTTTTTACAGTAGCTTTTACTAGAGTTGGATCCGTTTCATTTTTTCTAGTCAGGATAAGATCGCCGGGCTTAATATCCTCTATCTTCTTCAATCCGTCTGGAGTAAGCACTTTAGTGTCTCCCACAAAGCATCCTTTCTCCGCCCCAGCGGAAACAATTCCTTGAAAAGAATTTCTTTGGTTAGTTGAGTTGTATCTATCCGACCAAAATGTATTTACAATTGAAGGCCGCTGTTCACTCATAAGTTCGTAGAGTGACTTGTCAACGGCCCACACTGCGACTTCAGACGAAAGGGGCAGATTAGAAGAGTCGCTGGTCTTTATTTTGAGCTCTACTGTTTCTCCAGGGGCATATCTTTCTGCTCCAGGTGTAATTGAAACTTTAATTTCTTTGCTATCTTTCCGAAAAGATATTTTCTCCGAAGAAGAGTTAAATAAATATCCTTTTGTAGCAAAAGTGGAGGCGGTTACAAAAACATTCGGTAAATCTGAACTGAATGCTGGAATATAAATTGTTGTCGCATACCCGGGTACCGAAGTGACAAAATACCTCCTAACTTTATCACGTTCAACAGTTATCAATACGTCCCTATCCAGACTTGCAAGAGAAAGACTTACTGGAATGATTTCACCAGGTGCGAATTCCCTATCTTGAACCCTTAAGGTTACTCCATAACTATTTTGATAATAATAGGGTACATTCTCCTGATTAACCCAGAGATACAAATTTCTTTCATATACATTTCCCCGCCTATCTGGAACTTTAAGAGTGAAGTTATAGCTACCGGTTTTTTGAGGAGTGTATGTTAATACAGCTTCACCTTTACTGTTAGTTGTAATAAAGAAATTAGGTAAAATTTCTTTGTCCAAATAATAATTATAATAACCTTGGGTATCGAGAGGAGCTTTCTCATTTCGTAGCCATTCTTCTCGAACTGGAGATATAGAAATATCCACATTAGAAACAGAGACATCTGAGTGAGCTAGTAGTGTTAGCGGTATCGAAATTTGCTGTCCAGATCTGGCTAAATGTTCGTAATTTCCTGTGCGAATACTGTATTCATTTCCTCGAACTAAAATATTTTTGCTCGTTCGTACTGGATTGCCACTCTCATCTTGGTATGTTGCTTCTAGAGATATAATTGAGAAAGAACTCTTTGGAATAGAAGACGTGTCTACAGAAATTTCCGCTTCACCTTTGTCGTCCAGTTCAATATCGCCGCTTTGTATTTCATTTCCTCCATAATAATACCAACCGTATCCGTATTTTTTATAATCTTCTAAGTTTTCTTCGGTGTAATACTGTTCCTTGGAGTGTTGAATTGAATATTTTACTTTACCACCTGATATTGGTTGCCCAAAAAAATATTTTCCCGAAAGATGGAATGTGACAGTTTCTCCCTCTAACAATTCGTCCCGTACAACATTTGCTTCTAGGTTATATTCAGGTTTTCGATAATGCTCCACATTAAAATCTGCGATCGCCTGCAGATACCATTCCCTGTCTGGTTCGACGTCTATGACTACCGACATTTGATAGATTCCAGGCCGCGCGGTATTCTCCAGCAGATATTCGCCTGATATTGTTCCATTTGAAGAGATTTGATATTTTTTCTCAAAGACCGCAGAGCTAGAATCATAATCCTTATACACTTTTACTGTGGCCAGTCCTGTAGGCACGCTGTATTCAGCATCGTCATCATTTCGGATAATTGCTTTAAAATACACCCTATCGCCAGGAGCGTAGAGTGGTCGGTCAGTGAACAATAAATATTTTGTATTGATTTGCGACTCGCTAAAAGTCTTGTAGTTATAGTAATCACGAGGTAAGTTTAGTATTACAAGAGTTTGACCTTCTGGAGTGTCCACAAAACCTACATCTGCATTATCCAATTGTGAAGTTTTGGCAATTCCATTCGTGTCCATCAATGATTCAGAGAGAAGTGTTGGTTTGTCTTTGAGATTAAATACTTCTACACTTCCGTTACCAATTTTTTTCCCTGAAAAGATATTTTGGGTCCAAAGAATGATTTCATTGTCACCTTCTTTTGCCACAGTACCGATTGCCGTTCGTATTATTGCGGAAAAACTCTCAACATTTGCACTATAAGCACGCAGAAGCCAGAGCCCTTGGCCATCAATAGGCAACAGCGTTGTTTCATCTTCGTCATCTTTTGCGTCTATTGTCGCAACTTTATTAAATTTTGAAATATCCGGGGTATTTACCAGATATCGATTGTCGCCCTGAATTTTATACGTTAGGAAATCTAAAAGTTCATCCTTAGAAATTTTATAAATATCAACTTTTACATCTCTTTTTACTTTATCAAAAGTAGATATCTTTATTGATGGTTCTTGATGGACACCCCACACGATGAGTCTGCGACTTGAGTAATAACCGCCTTCGGAAGCGTCTACAATTCCAATCTTTTGGTAATCATATTGGGCGGATACAAAGCGGTTGATTATAAATGCCCCTGCAAAGATAGCTAAAACAAGCAGACACAAAACAAAAACTCTAATAGAATGACACGAACCTAAAAAATGTTTTTGCACGGAAGTGTAGTTTATTGCTATGTGTATTAGGTTCATTGTACAATAAAAGTAACAGCCAATCTAGTGATAACGGTGTGTAACAGAACCAATGGAAAAAGACAAAATAAACATACTGGAGCACAAAGTCTTCAAAAAGCCCACCCTGAAGATGCCTCGGATTATTGTCGGCATTTTACTATTGGTCGTTGCGGCATTGGCCTCCACTAGTTATTTCCTGTGGCAAGATCGAATCAATATTATAAGTGCAAGCGACCAGAAGATAAGGCAGTTTTATGTAAACTTGGCTGATTCGGAAATCGGATTTACGGACAGCAGTGAATTTGTCTTGCCGATAGACAGAAAATTTGAAGACGAGGTCGCAAGCTATATCGCTCGCAAAGAAAGTTTTATTGAAATTGATCTCTCGCAAATGAAAGTCTCCCTCTATAAGGAAGGGGGGCTTTTAAAGACCCTTCCCGTATTGTCAAAAGGGAGAGACGGATCTTGGTGGGAAACCCCTACTGGTAACTACAAAATTCTATCCAAAGAACAAAATCATTTTTCCTCTATTGGAAATGTCTGGATGCCGTGGAGTATGCAGTTTTATGGCAATTTCTTTATCCACGGCTGGCCGTACTACGAAAACGGCACACCTGTATCAAGCACTTATTCTGGCGGGTGTGTTCGCTTGAGCACTGCCGACGCCAAGGAAGTATACCAGTTTGCAAGCAAGGGCATGGCCTTGTTGTTGCGAGATGTTGAAGATACGGGCACGTTTGCAAAACCAGTAGCAAGCAGTCAAGAGGTTGCTCCGCCGCAAGTTTCCGCCAAATCCTTCCTTATATCCGATTTAGCCACTGGTGAGACAATGCTCGAAAAGAATTCTTCTAATGTGTTGCCAGTGGCCTCGCTTGCCAAAATAATGACAGGAGTTGTGGCCAGTGAACTTGTATACTTGGGAAAACCAATAGCCGTGGATGAAAGCATGCTGGCCGCCACCTTTGCAACATTCCAGCCGGTGGTTGGTGAGCGTTATGTTGCTTTTGACCTGCTGTATCCACTGCTTATGCAATCTTCAAATCAGGCCGCAAATATATTGGCGGGCTTTACCGGGAAAGACCAGTTTGTGGCAAATATGAATAAAAAGGCAGCATCTCTCTCAATGAAGGACACATCCTTCGCAGATCCATCAGGAGAACTTTCGTCCAATACATCCTCGGCGGAAGATTTAGAAAAACTTCTTCGATATACTTATTTCAAAAGAAAATTTATTTTTGACATTTCCAAGGGAGAACAGGATTACCGTTTCTCCGGCAGAAAATTGGATAATTTGACAAATTTCAACGAACTGATAGATGTCAATGATTTGGTGGGAATAAAAAATGGTGAGACCGAAGCTGCCGGCCAAACCCTAGCGGGAGTGTGGGAATTCAAAAGCTCTGGCGGGAAAATTCCTGTAGGAATAATCGTCTTGGGTTCTACCGACAGAGTAAAAGACACAGAAACCCTGCTAGGCTGGCTGAAGCAAAGCTTCAATCTGTAGTCAGACAGGTCCTGCCGTCTATATTCATAACTACTCTGTGTTCAAGTATTTTTATCTGTCTATTTTTAATATTGAGCTCTAGCACCAGTCCGGTTCTCACTTCAGAATCCCAGTACTGGTCAAAAATAAAATTGCCCAAAGAATAATAAACGACTGCGTCGCCTATTTTTTCAGACGGCAAGATAATATGAGGATGGGAACCGACAATCACTTCCGCTCCTGATTTGGCAAAAAGGGTTGCGGCGTTTCTCACGCTGGAAGTTACCGGAGAATATTCCTCTCCCCAGTGAGCATAAACTATCACCGTCCGTCCGATTCCACTTTCTTTGGATATTTTGTCTGCCACCCCCTGAGATGAATCCCCGCCAAACTGATTGTAAGATATGAAAGCAATTTCTGTACCGCCAAGCTTTGTGTAGTAAACCGGCTCATTCCCGCCGAAGCCGCCGAAATAACCTACCCCGGATTTTTCCAGATAACTTCTGGTTGATAACATCCCTTCTTGTCCGAAATCGTCAATGTGATTATTTCCGAGATTCACCAGCTTAATATTGTAACGGTTCAGCAATTTAGGAGTAGTAAACGGAAAGGTAAAAACAAAATTATCAGGACTCCCTATTTCCGTACCGACACTTACAGAAGCATTGTCGGTAACAGGACCTTCTAAATTACCCACGACAAGATCCGAATCTTTCAGAAAGTCGCCGATACAGGAGAAAACAAAATCCTCTCCCCTCGTGTCAGCGACTTGCCTAATGTAGCGGTCAAAATTCATATCACCGACAAAAAGAAGTTTCGCGTTGTCTTGTTTTTGAGAAATTGGTATTACGGCCAGAAAAATGCCGAGAATTATTAAAACTATCTTCTTCATGCTGGTTTTTCGTGAAGTCTACATAGTTTCATCAAAAATATCTCTTTTGCGGTGCAGTACTGTTAGTCACCAAAAATTGGGAACAATAAAATCTTTGCTATTTATACCTTCTTTATCAAATATCTCTTTGACATTATCTACATGCACAGTGGATGGATGATTTTGCATTATTGAACGTCTAGAGTATCTGCCAACTATATATATTTTAATCTTTTTCAAGAAAGCTTTTTTAGCCAAAGATACCCCAAGTTCTATAAACATATCAGTTCCCTCTGGATCACTGATCAGAACAAAAATATCCGTTTCAAGAATAGACCCAACTACCTCATCCGAGAGAGCTTCGACTTCATTAGTGTTTTTTTCGTACGGCTGACTAATTTCTTTATAAACCCAATCTGATGTAACTGTTTCGCCTACATTAGCAAGAAATTGAGAAATCTCGATAATCTTGAACCGATGTTTTGTTCGTGATGCAAAGTACCATTTCATTTTTTATTTTTACCAAATAACTCGTCATGTTCTTCTGTCAACCGTTCTATAAGCTTTTTGAAGATTTTTTCAATCACGGGGCTTAAAGCAACCTTCGATGTTTTCGCTGCCTTAAGCATTTCAAGCGTGACTTCAGTTTCTTTCCAAGTGCGCCCTTTATCCATATAAATATTGAGCATCGGCGCTATCTTATCAAGGGCATAAATGAACCTGCTTTCCTCATCTTCGCGTTTTTCATACTGTTCAATTGTTTTGTGCAATTCAGAAAAATTAGAATATTCTTTTTTCAATTTGTGTGCGGCTTCTCCTTCACGTTTTTGTTTGCTTCTCACAAAATCAGCATCCTTATGATATAAAAAGGTGTCACCTGCATATACTTCGACCAGATCATGAACTAAAGCGTACTTTAGCAGTTTATCAGTATTTAAATTAAGTTTGGATAGATTGTTTATATACCAAGCGAGCATTGCTAAAGAATATGAATGTTCCACATCATTTTCATTCCTGTCGCTATCCTTAATCAGAACCACTCTTTCAACAGAGCGAAACTGATTGATTAAATCAACAAAACCCAGAATTTTATCCAGTGGGGGTACGGCCATACTAGAACCACATTAACACGCCCTTTCTAAAAAAGTCTACGCAGTTTTATTTACCAGTTTCAACCAGCTCGTTGCCGGAAATTTTCAGATACTTTGATACACCTACAAACGGATCGGCTGTCATCGGTTCGTTGGTTAATTTCAATGTTCTAAATGAGCATCTAGAGCAACTTTAGCCAATGCGGTTTTTATAATCAAGCATTTACAGTTGGATAAAACCCCACACATCTCTTTTTCAATCTCTTTCCTTTAGGCCTCCCAGAGCTCTAGGCGGGCTGTTAGAGTGAGCTCTGAAACATAGAGTTATTAAATTGAAGCGAGAATATCCTCTTTAGAGGCTTTATTTATAAGTTCCTTCTTGCCACCGTGATCCAACTGCTTTATTTGATATTCCCTCTGCGTCGCCTCCTTCTTTGAATTATATTTTTCTAAAAAGGCTAGAAAAACAGGTCTGCGTGTCTTGGTATATCTTGCACCTCCCCAGCTAATCCCGTTATGTCGGTCCAATCTTTTTCTAATATTTTTTGTGTATCCCGTGTAAAACGAACTGTCCGAACATTCAACTATGTAAACGTAATAACTCATAAATTTGCGAGTTACATATATACCCAACCATACCATTTTTGTACGTAACTTTAAAGCCCTCAAAATCCAAAGTTGGCACTCTATTTGATATTTTGCACAAAATATCAAATAGAAATCGGCACTTAATTCCCTTAAAATCCGCGGATTAGTGTTCTGTTTTATGTAAGAAAATACGGAAGAAAAACCTGATATAATTTCTGTATTCAAAGTCAACAATACTGTGAAATATAAAAGTGCCCTATTTTTACTCGCTGCTAATTTTCTGCCTGTGCTAGGAGTGGTCTATTTTGATTGGAGTCTCTTTTCCATATTTTTCTTATTCTGGGCGGAAAATATTGCCATTGGATTATTCAACGTTCTTCGAATGTTTACATCAAAAGCCGAGAGTCCAAACAAGAGATATAAAATGAAGGTTAACGGCAAACCAAGACTTGTAAGCAGGGCCAGTCTTGTAGGATTTTTTATTTTGCATTACGGTTTTTTTACATTAGGTCATGGTGTCGCTGTATTCTCAATTTTTGGACCATCTGTAATACAAATAAAAACTTTGGTTTTTGCCATAGCCGCATTATTTGTAAGCCATGGAGTATCATACGCCACTAATTTCATTGGTAATGGAGAGTGTAAAAAAATTCCCGTTGGAAAACTTCTGATTCAACCATATAAAAGAGTTGTCATAATGCATTTTATTGTTTTGATAGGAGGCATTTTCATTAGTTCTACCGGTACTTCAATGACAACACTAATAATGTTTATAGCTTTAAAAAGCGTAACAGACCTGGTCTCTCATTTAATTGAACATCAAAAAATTAAGGTGACTTACGCCTAAAAGGCAAACTTGTTTTCCTGAAATTCACTTAGATTAAAACAATCATTCTAACATTCTATAGAATGTTAGAATGATTTCGTGAACTGGAGAAATTTTTTTCCGTATGGAGACAATGAATGAGCCACCGCTCTTCCTTTGTATCTTTTATTCAAAAGGCCGGCCTGGACCAGTGTTTTGGTGTGCTGAGAAATTGTTTTAATACTTGCATTGAGACTGTCGGCAATTTCTTCAGCGGATATTTCTTCATTTTTCTCAACTGTTTGCAGAATTGAAATCCGCCAATGATTAGCTGCACCCTTAAAGTATCTTTCTAACTGTTTCGGTGTTTTCATACCCAACATTATACTCCCTCTTTTACAACATTCCAACATTCTATAGAATGTTGGAATGTTGTTTTTGTGGTATAATTTTAAATGTGGGCAGAAAAATATATTGAAAATTGTGTTATTTTGAGGTATTATTTTGGAAATTGGGAGATCGTCTAATGGTAGGACAGAGGCCTTTGAAGCCTTTAATCGGGGTTCGAATCCCTGTCTCCCAGCCATCTTGAGCTAGTACGAGACCCGTACGGGTCTCGCTCGAGGTATATTAAGCTAAATAACCCAAACTAATTATGGAATCATTTCTTCTTTGGTGGTCAGTAATATCTACCATACTTGGTGTCATCTTCCTCGTGGCAAATGCAGTCCAGCTTGCTCTTTATGTGAAGGAAAAAAGTTTAATCTTAAAAGAAAAAGAAATACACAAAAGTCAGGTCAAGGTCTGGCAACATCATGCTAATGGCATTCAAATGGGTCTATTTGTTGGCTCGTTAGGTAAGTTTTCTGCAGTAGATGACTTGCGAGAATTAGTGAAAGCTATTCAACAAGATGCTCAGTCTCTGCATAAATCATTAACCGAAGAAAGATTATTTACTGATGAGGAAATAAAGGAAAGAATGTTAAATAATGAAAAAGAGACACAGGAAAGATTGAGAGCTGTTGGTCAGCGGAGTCAGCATGTTCCTGCGATACAAGAGTCTGTTAGTTCTTAGACAAACCACCTGCTCGAGACTCGTCGTTTAAGGTGCTAGTTCGACAAGTTCACTATAAATAAAATTTAGCTAATCCCGTCCCTCCTTCGCATTAAGCTTCGGGCGGTCTTTCTTTTTTGTAAAAAAGTGGTTGACAACAAAACATCATATAGTATATACTATATATACAAACGGCTTCGGCCCTCCTTCCCTCGGGAAGGTAACAAAACAAAAATTCACACAAGTAATTGTGTGAATTTTTGTTTTAGGTCCTTAAACTTACTGGATTTTAAAGTTGTTACTTTGTATAACAGACGTTTAGCGTCAATAAGTCGAATTTGAGATAAAATCACTGAACCGCCAATTTGATCCTGTTTAATGGGAAAATAATACTTTGATTTTTTAACTGATTTAGTAATTGGTAAAATCCAACAAACTTCATTATTAAATTTTTTAAAAATTACCACTGGTCTAGCAAATTCTTCACCTCTGCCATCTTGCTCGAAACCAACATTTTCACCCACCGCACAAAACCAAATCTCTCTTTCAGACACAAAAGGCCTGCCTTTTTCGTTATGTAGATATGATTTCTTAGGAGACCAGTCTTTATAATCTTTACTGTTTTCCATATTTAATTACCCTCAACTGAAAAAAGTTTAGTCAAAA